>JANNDL010000036.1:0-130683 GCA_031387665.1 Chamaesiphon sp. OTE_75_metabat_95
GCTACCGTGTATACACATCTCTAGTTAGAAGCGAAAACCCTAGAAATCCCCCTAAATACCCCTTAAAAAGGGGGGCTTTTTATTCTAGAATTAGATCTTAGCCCCCTTGTTAAGGGGGTTTGGGGGATTTATAGGGTTTTCGCATAAAATCAAATGGACTTGTGTATACACGGTAGCCCTGGAGGGGTGCCCGTAGGGCGGGGTGGGTAAATCTACGCTATCAACTCACTACTGAAACAATCCCAACTTCACTGCCGCAACAACTGCTTGCGTGCGACTAGTAACGTTGAGCTTTTCAAACACACTAGTGAGAT
This sequence comes from Chamaesiphon sp. OTE_75_metabat_95, assembly GCA_031387665.1. Lineage (GTDB taxonomy): Bacteria > Cyanobacteriota > Cyanobacteriia > Cyanobacteriales > Chamaesiphonaceae > Chamaesiphon. Next base: position 315 of record JANNDL010000036.1, read on the forward strand.
GGGCTTTGACAGTAGCAACTGTAACGTACAACTGTTGAGAAATTTGCTGATTGGAAGCACCTTGAGTCAACCAATACAACACCTCTTTTTCTCGATCGGTTAAATGGATTTGCTCTTGCTTCTGTTCAGGAAATTCAGCTTCAGCTTGAAATAATCGAAAGAATTTATTGGCAACCTCAGTCGGCAAATAAATCTCCGATCGCATCACAGTATCGATCGCTTCACCTAATTGATTGACAACTCGACTTTTGAATACATAACCTGATGCCCCAGCTTGCATGGCTCGAAAGATCCATTCATCTTCTTGATGTCCAGACAATACTAATATTTTACCATGATATCCAATATTCTTGAGATTAATTAAAGTAGTAATTCCATTGCCATTAACCAATTCCAGATCTAATAAAATCAAATCTGGTTGATACTGGTGGGCGAGTTCTAGTGCTCGATCGATATGGGTAGCTTCTCCGACAATAGAGATCGCTCGATCGACACTAGCAAAATTCAAAAAGGTAGTTAACCCTTCTCGAAAATGGTCGTCATCATCTACAATTAGTACCGTCAAATGTTGAACTGCATTCATCTTGTTTAGCCTAGATTTGTCGGGGTAAAATCAATGAAAATCTCGCACCGCCAGAGCTGATATTTTGCGCCCAGAGGCTACCTTGATGGCTGAGGACAATTTTTCTAGCGATCGTCAAACCCAGTCCAGTTCCACCTTCACGACGGGAATAGAATGGGGTAAAAATATGTTGCAAGTCTGCTGGTGACAATCCAGTTCCGCCATCAGAAATATCGATCGAGATCTCTTTTTGAAAAATCTGCCAGGTACAGTATACAGTCCCACCAATTGGACTAAAGTACACCGCATTACTGAGCAAATTATCAAATACCTGCTGCATCTGAGATCGATCGACAGTCGAAAAAGCAGGTGTTTCTGTAATCGAAATATCAAGCTGCTTTTGTTGAATTAAAGGTTGCAAATTTTTAATACTTTCAACTACCAATTCTCTTAAATCTTGCGGTAACAATCTCAGTTGAGATAATTGCGCTCCATCAGCAGGACGATCTCTAACCAAAAGAATTGATTCAGCCAATGTAACATCTAAACTTTGAATCCCATCGCAGATTACCTGTGCCTGAACTTGCTTGGGTGTGGGACTATCTTGGAGACTAAACCACAAGTTTTTGGCGCAAAGAGAAATGAGTGATAGAGAATTGCGTAACTGATGACTGATAGTTTGAATCGTCTCTGCGAGTAATTTTGATTCTGCTGTTTGGGCAGCCAAATCTCGATCTAATTGGCGGTATGCAGCGATCGATCTAGCCAAGTTTTGCATCTGCTGTTGTAAGCCTACTGTTAATGGTCGATCGGCAATTGCTAGAATATATTCTGGCTGATTATTTGTATGTCCCCACAGGCAAAAATAGCCAGCAGCAGTTGATTTTTCTAGGGCAATTTCGGCAACAGTAAAAGTTTCAGGATAATCGATCAGCCATACTTCCGATCGCAAATAGGTAATCAAACTCGAACTAAATCGCTGCAATTGCTGCTGCGAATCGGATTGTTGACGGTAACGCAAGATTTCTTGATGCTGTTTGGTGGCATCGGGACAGAAGACAATTCGTGCCAACAAAATTGGTTCTCGATCGACTAATTGTGCGATTTGGAGATCGAAAAAACGCTGGAGTGCTGACGGTTCTGTTGCCTGACTCGCATATTTTGGATCGTCTAAACAAGCTTTCACGCCCATAACTTCACCCTCGCAGTTATTAAAACATTGGTAGATATTTGGTGTCAATCCTCGTCGGCATCTCCTCTGAGCGAGATTGAGCCTTCACAGCGCAAGTAATCACAGCACCTACTACTACTAACGTAGATGGTGGCAAAAATATTCCATTTAACTAAAAAAATTCTGGATCGGGGTAAATCCGAGTTCTCAAGACAGAGCTTCATATGCCAACGCTTCTGTCTGTGACGATGGAATCATTCTACATCGCTGAAGTAGTTAAATATATTACGATTTTTGGCGTGAACAAATGGGAGCATCTTACTGTTGTGCGGAGGTTGGTTGCCCTCACCCCGCCCTCGCCTGCGGTTCTGGCTCCCCTCTCCCTGAGGGAGCTACCGTGTATACACAACTCTAGATAGAAGCGAAAACCCTAGAAATCCCCCTAAATCCCCCTTGGAAAGGGGGACTAAGACCGGATCTTAGCCCCCTTTTCAAGGGGGTTGGGGGATTTAGATCTACGCATCAACTCAAACCGACTTGTGTATATACGGTAGCCCTCAGGGAGAGGGGCTGGGGGTGAGGGCAAAATCCACGCTTCATCCATCAATTCAGCAGTCACAATCAAACTCTCGCCAAAGGTCTAATTTACCTAGTGCGATCGATTCAGATACTCTAGAGACATCATAAATTAGCCATCGGCTGACTGATGCTTATTTTCGTTTTACAAACACTAGCGGAGATTCTGGCAGGGGGCACATCCCTAACCAGTACAACGCAGATCGATTTTAGTCATCCGAGTAATCGGCGAGAAGAAGCAACCGAACCAATTCTCAATGTTTATATTTATGACATTCGTGAGAGCAAGCAATTGCAACATTCGGGGAGGCAACTAGAACGCGGTCAAACAGGACTCAGGCAAACGGCAAATGTGACTTGGCCACCAGTTTGGTTTGAAATTTCTGTGCTGTTAACAGCTTGGGACAAAACTGCTTTTGGCGAACATCATTTGTTGACTGAAGCTTTAACTGTGCTACTCCGCCATCGCGCCTTGAAAGAGGAGTTTTTGGTGTCGGAATTGCGGGGCTATGGCAACTTGTCGATGTCAGTTTCGACGGAGCCAGCGATCGAAGTCGGCTCATTGTGGAGTGCTCTCACAGTACCTTTACGGGCAGCTTTGTTTCTGACGATTACGGTGCCATTTGAGGCACAATCGACGGTGACATCGCTAGTTTGGGATCGGATTGTGAGTATTCGTGACAAAGATCGACCTCAGGGTAGTGCCCTAGTCATGACCAATCAGGTGACGATTGCTGGCATGGTGCAACACTCAATCACGAAGTTACCATTAGCTGGTGTAAAAATCACGGTAGTGGGCACTGAAAAGACCACAACTAGCAGTACTGAGGGATTATTCTTCTTTGAAAATCTGCGGGTTGGTACCTATGTGGTGCGATTGGAAGCACCCGATTATTTAGCCCAAACAGTCAATTTCTTGGTGGAAAGTCAGAACCACATTATTAAAGAAATATTACTAACTCCGGCATAAAAAATTTAGCATTTAGCAATTTGGAGATATTTTAATGGCTAGACTTGATTACTTTGCACCTGGTGTTTATGTCGAAGAAATCGACCGAGGTAGCCGACCAATTGAAGGTGTCAGCACCGCAGTTGCTGGATTTGTCGGCTTTACGGAAGATGTCCGCAGTGATGCCGAATTGTTCAAGCCGATGCTGATTACCAATTGGACGCAATATCTCAACTACTTTGCGCGACCAAATTCTGATGGCTTTACTGATTTTAATGCTTACTTGCCATTTGCCATCTACGGCTATTTCATGAATGGTGGCGGTCGCTGTTGGGTGACAAGTATCGGGACTCAGCTTCCAGGTACGCCCAAGCCTCGTGTGCCCGAACCGATTGTGCTCCAGATGCCAGGGCGAGGCAATAGACCTACGCTCAAGTTCACCCTCCGACCTGAACAAGCTGCTGGTGGGAAGATCGACCTGCTGATTGTTGATGGTACGCCGCGTCCTCAAGCTGAAGGCACCGAAGGCGAGGCTCCACCCAATACTGGCGAATATTTTAATCTCCAAGTACGACGGGGTTCCGAAGTTTTAGAGCAGTACGAAAACTTGACGATGAATCCCGAAGCGGCGGCGACTGTGGCGACCTACGCCGTCGAAGCCTTACGAAATTCGATGTATGTCACAGTTGAAGAGCTATCCCGCAATGGACAGCCATTGGCGCGTCGTCCGAGCAACGGACAGTATGAGCTAGCCCCACCAATGGTCAATTCTACACCCGATCGATTTGCCGTAGAACTAGAGGGCGTGCGGGACGATCGAACAGGTGTACGCGGGCTATTTGAAATCGACGAAATCACCATGCTGGCTTGTCCCGACTTGATGCGAGCATACCAAACTCAGGTAATCGATCTCGACCAAGTTCACGGCATCATGGAATTGATGCTGAGTATGTGTGAAGGCTCGGCGAGTGGCGATATTCCCAATCCGCCGAATCGGATGGTGGTACTGGACACACCGCCCGATATGGTCAAACCTCAAGCGGTAGTTGAATGGCTGCAACGCTTCAATCGTCGATCGATGTTTGGCGCACTCTACTATCCTTGGATCAAAGTGCCCAATCCCCGCAATGGTGGCAAGCCAATTCTCGTCCCACCCTGCGGCCACGTCATGGGCGTGTGGGGTCGGAATGATGAAACGAGAGGAGTCTACAAAGCACCTGCAAATGAAGTGCCCAAGGGCGTAATCGGACTAGCCTACGACACCAATTTCCGCGAACAAGAACTATTAAACCCCCTCGGCATCAACTGTATTCGCAACTTCCCCAATCGCGGTATTCGGATTTGGGGTGCCCGTACTTTAGTCGAACCCGACAAAACCGAATGGCGTTATATCAGCGTTCGTCGCCTGATGAGCTATATCGAGAAATCGATCGAACTCGGCACTCAATGGGCTGTATTTGAGCCAAACGATGAGGATCTCTGGGCACGAGTCCGCCGGACAGTTAGCAACTTCCTCGAACGTCTGTGGCGGGAAGGCGCACTATTTGGTTCTTCGCCGGAACAGGCTTTTTACGTTAAGTGTGATTCAGAGTTAAATCCGCCTGAATCAATGATTCTTGGTCGTCTTTATATCGAAGTTGGCATCTGTCCCGTTCGTCCAGCCGAATTTATTGTCTTCCGGATTAGCCAATGGAATGGCCCTGAGGACGAATAAAATTTTAGCTCATCTATCAACATTAACAGTTTATTTGGAGGTTCATTATGGCAGAAACCGAATTCTTAACCGCAGCCAGATTCTACTTTGAAGCAGATGGTCTGACTGAAAAAATCATTAAAGAGGTTAGTGGCTTGGGTGTTGAATCAACTCCGGCACAGGAAATTCATGGTTCCTCAAAAGGTGGTGTAGCAACTCGTCAAGCTACTCCGACAGTCTCTAAGTTCACTAATATCACAGTCAAATTAATTGCCACAAAAAGTCTGGATCTATATCAATGGTATAAAGATTGCAACAATAATGATGGTGGTAAAAGTGACTGGACTAGTAAGCGAAAGAGTGCTTCGATCACAGTTCACGATCAGTCAGGTGAACGGCAGGCACAGTGGAACATCAAAAATTGCTATCCCTGCAAATATACAGGGCCAACTTTAACAGCTTCTTCTGGTGATATGGCAACAGAAACACTGGAGCTAGTTCACGAAGGGATTGTCCGAGTTGCGGCATAGCTAAAAATTAGCAGCTTGACAAATTAGAGTAGTTTTATCCTGTTTTATTTCTAGGAGGCATCAAATCGATGTCTCCTTAATCTGTTTAATCTTCTCACCAGCATTGAACCAATGGCTGAATTTGAAATCCTTACCGCTAATAGGTTCTATCTTGAACTTAAATTAGATAAATCTACTGATAAAATCGACGGCATTTTTTTAGAATGTCAGGGATTGAAACGCACCCAGGATGCGATCGAAATCTGTGAAGTCACCTCAAATCAATGGGGGGAAAAGAACAAGAACAAAGGTGCTGTAGTCAGAACCAAGATTCCAGGCAATGTCAAGAGCGGTAATCTAACTCTCAAACGAGGCATGACTTGCTCTAGAACCCTGTGGCATTGGTTTGAAGAAGTCCAAGAGGGCAGATGGGCAAATCAAAGGCGTAATGCCGATTTGAGTATTTACGATCAATCCGGAAAAGTGCAGGCAAGATTTAGGCTAGGCGGTGCTTGGCCAAGTAGCTATAAAATTGCCGATCTTAGTGCTCGTGCCACCACTATTGAAGTTGAAGAAATAGAGGTGGCTTTTGAGAGATTTAGTCGAGTAGATCCAGACAACGGTTGAACTAATTAAAGAAAAAATGTTTGCGACAGAGTTTGAATTTACACTTCCGAAAGGATATCTCGATCCCGATGGCAATCTGCATCGGAAGGGAGTGATGCGGCTATCTACTGCGATCGATGAAATCGCACCCCTCAGAGATCCCCGTGTCAAGTCAAATCCAGGCTATGCAACGATTATTATCCTAGCTAGAGTGATTAATTGCTTAGGTGCCCTCGATGAAATAAATCCATCGATCGTGGAAAACTTTTTCACTCAAGACCTCAATTATTTACAAGATTTTTATCGACAGATCAATGGTTGGGAAGAGGATAATCCGGTTAGTAAAGTAGTTACAGTCGAGGCTCCAGACCCGCCAGTTCAAGCAAAGAAGTCAACGACTAGAAATAAGTAAATTTGCAAAAATTATTATCGATCGGCAATAAATCATCACTTATAAATCATTAAGTAATTAGTTCTAAATTGAATAGAAACCGCTTAGAAACTAGTTGGTGGGCAGTGCCCACCCTACGATACTCTACGATACTCGGTCAGTGAGCGGAGCCGAACTGAAAGCCTAACCCCTAATCCCTAATCCTATGCCGCGCAAAGATAGTCCTCATACTGAATTTAACTTTACTCTTCCGAGAGGATTGATTGACAATCTCGATCGAGTCAATCGACAGGGAATCATGCGGCTAGCCACAGCCAAAGATGAAATTATGGTGCAGCAAGAGCCAAAAGTTCGAGAAAATCCTGCTTATGGAGTATTGATTATGCTGTCACGAGTGATTACTCGACTGGGGAGTCTCACTTATGTTAGTCCCGATTTACTCGAAAATTTACCAATTCTGGACATCTCTTATCTGCGTGAATATTACAACCGAATTAATCACCAGGGAGATGCTCAAATACCCGCAGAATGTCCTCACTGCAATGCTAGTTTCGCAGTCCACTTAGAGCTGGCGGGGGAGTCATAAGCTACCCCTTGGATCAGATCTATGAGGAGGTAGCTTTTATTGCATATCATTTCCACTGGTCACAGACAGACATCTTAGATTTGGAGCATAGTAATCGCCAGCTTTGGGTCACAGAAATTAATAAAATCAACGAGAGACTATTATGAAAATTAAAATTTATTATGTAGAAGTAGCACCAGAATTAGAATCCAAAGAATTCGATCTAGCTTCAGTCATTAAATCAAAAGGTGAATGTATAGTCGGTCGATCGCCAGACTGTGACTTACCCCTAGAAGGTGCCGATCTAAGTCGCCAGCACGGTAGATTTTGGATTAAAAATAACCACTATTGTTTTGCCGATCTGGGTAGTAGTAATGGCTCGTTATTTAATGGTGAACTAGCAGAGCCAAATCACGAATATCTGCTAAATATTGGGGATACTGTTCGGCTCGGTGACTTTGTACTCAAAATGGAACCAGAGGAAGAAATAGCCGCAACAGTAATGAAAGTGATCGATCCCGCACTATTCAAACCCAGACCAGTACAAATCGTTGATGCGTCCCAACCTGAACCCCAAATCTCCCCAGTCGTCCCAGTCGTCGGATTAGCAGCAGCGGCGATGTCCATGCCAATGATCGTTGATAGATCCCAACCAGAACCAGAACCAGCTCTAGCACAGCCGTTAGTGTCTGGATCGATCGAAGATGAGCCAGAACAGGCAGCTACACCAGACTTAATGATCTCGCAGCCACCATCAGTTGAATTAGCTAAAGATGAATGGAGCAGCGACAATACCTCAGATTATCTCCAGGACATCACCTCTGAGCAAGCTGTGACGGATCAATTATTAGTTGGATTAGCGATCGAGGATGAGGTGGAAATAGAGCCGCCCAGTCCAGTTATTCCCCAGTACAGCACCTTTGAGCAAGTCACCTTAGTACAATCTTCGGCTGGATTAGAGATCGAAGATGAGGATGAAATAGAGCTGCCAGATCCAGTTATTCCGGCAAGACCATTATCTGTATTAATGCTCGATGATGAAGATAACGAGGTAGCAGAATTATCCGATCCAATTGTTGCAGCACAATCACCATCTACAGTAGTTATCGATCAGTTCTTCGAGCCAGCGATTGCATTACCACCGCCATTTACCTCGGTGATTGAAGAAGATGAAGAGGGCGAGTTTGTCGAGCCAGTCACGGCAGCACAACCACCATCTACAGTTGTTATCGATCAGTTCTCCGAGCCAGCGATTGCAACACAACCATCATTCACCTCGATGATTGAGGATGAAGATGAAGAATTTGCCGAGCCAGTTGTGGCAGTGCAATCACCATCTGCAATAGTTCTCGATAAGCTGTCCGATTCAGTGGTTGCTACACAACCACAGTCTACGTTGGTGCTTGATGAATATGAAGAATTTGCCGAATCAGTAGTCGCAGTGCAGCCGCCATCTGCATTGACGATTGAAGATGAAGTAACTGGAGATCTGCTTGAATCATCAACCTTGCCGGAGACAGCACCTGCTTTAGTTGTTGATGATCCAGAAGAACCAGAGTTAATTACTCCAATTGTCGCAGCGCGGCCAGCAGAGACATTAGTGATTGAAGATGATGAAGGTGATAAAGATGATGAAGCTACAGTGGCTGTTTCCGATTCGGTAATCACATTATCTTCAGCAACTACAGAGATCGAGAGCACAGATCAACAACAGCTATCCGATTTATTCGCAACATCGCAGCCACCCGCTGTATCCCTTGAAGCTGAAGCTGAAGGGGATGAGTATCTGCCTGATTTAATAGTGACAGAACAATTACCTGATGATGTAGTTGTCGGAGAAATTGAGGTAGCAGAGAGTCTAACTCAATCTGAAAATCTCCAAGTTGAATCAATATCCGCGCTGCCTGTTGTTGCAGCAGTTTCAGCGGTTGCTGTTGCTGATGAAGTTAGTATCAATCATAAAAAATTTGGAGCCAAAATATTGAGCCAGAAACAGATCGTCTTAATTGCCCATGATGAAAAAGTCCCAGACTTAACTGATTTAGTCAATCAACATAAAGATTTCTTAGCAACTTGCCTGACAATTTCTTGGGCATCGATCGCAAGTACTCTCCGCCAAAAAACAGGCATCAGCGTAAGTAAAGAATTGCCTAGCGGCGCAGGTGGCGGATTCCAAACTCTGGCCGGATTGGTGAATTCTGGTGATGTTTTAGCGGTAATTTTCCTCAAAGATTTCTTAGCTCCAGCTCAGACAGGACAAGCAAATGAGGAAGCTTTGTTAAGGTTGTGCAATATTAATGAAATTCTCTTGGCAACTAATATGGCTACCGCAGAATCGATCGTTCATTATCTTCAATCATAGAATTTAAGATCTATTAATCCAATCTCAAAAATGGAACTTGCGCTTAGATCTAATGGTCTAGCATTATGAGATGTATTGATTCTTATTTACAGAATTTTAAATCAATCATCTAATCATTCAAACCAAATTTAACCTTATGATTACTCTAAAATCTACGACTGGACTGATAGGATTATTTTTGCTAGTTGGTAGCAGCTTTGTTTTACCGAGTAGCTTTGTCACAGCATCAGCACAAACACCAACCCAAGCCTCAACGAAGACTACGTTTGCTTGCGTTAAAAAAGGTGAAGATCCAGCCACCATCGCGGTTAGAGGTGATATCAAAACTTCACCGATGATTATTTGGAAGGATACATCATACGGGACATATACACCGCAGAAACGCTGTGAAATTGTCAGTCAACGTTTGACAAAAGCAGTAGCTACTAGTGGTAAGTTAAAAAATCTCAATATGACTCACGGAATTATCAATTCACTGCCAGTAATTTGTTATATCACTCGCAAAGGTGAAAAGTGTAATTCCAACAATATATTATTTAGTTTGAAATCGAGTGAGCGCGGTAAAGAACAAGGGATAGTCGCTGGTTTGCTAGACTTTAGCAAGCTGGGAACATCTGGTGCTTTAATGCGGGGCGGAGCAAAGCCGGAAACATTTGGCGATGCGATCGAGCAAGAGCTAACAGCTAACGATCCAACTCAGCCAGTTGGACAGGAATAATTAATCGAAATTAAGGATTCGAGCAAGATTGAGTTAGGATCTATGCCTAGCTCAATTATAGTTTTTTCAAGGATTATTCATGAAGTAATGTTAGACAAGAATAAATGGATAATGCCAATCGCCGTTGTTAGTGTCATCAGTGCTATAAGTATTAGTGCGTGGATAATTAATTTATTAACCGCCGCAAATACTGCTGTGCCGAGTAATCAATCAAGTCAAATTGAGCCAGCTAATCAGAATGTCAGCCTATCAATCACTGACTCGAAAGCTTCCACTGTTGAAAAAATTGCAAAGGAAGTTACGATCAGAATCCTGGGAACTGGATCGCCTGGTTCTGGTGTAATCATCTCCCAAAGTGGTGGGGCTTCTAGCAAGCAAGGTGGAAAAATTTATACGGCACTAACTTGTCAACATGTAGTTCCTGATGGTAAAAAAGGTAGCTATCAGGTGCTATTGTCTGATGGAAAAACATATACAGTGAAAGTCCAATTCACGCCTAAATTAAAAGGATTAGATTTAGCAATAGTCGAATTTGAAAGTGAAACAAATTATCGAGTTGTCAAGCTAAATGAATCCTCGCAGCTAGCACCAAACACCGCAGTCTATGCGGCTGGATTTCCCAACTATCAAACGATCGATGCCAAGCAGATTGAGGACACAAGTAGCTGGGGCAAACGAGCCTTTCGATTGACGGCTGGCAAAATCGGATCGGTGTCAATTGCTCCCCGCAGTCTGCAAGCAGGATACAGCCTGGGTTATACCAACGAGGTGGCATCGGGGATGAGTGGTGGTCCACTTCTGAACGATCGAGGTGAACTGATCGGTATCAATGGGCGATTGAAATATCCCTTGGAGGGAATCGATGCTTTTACATTTGCCGATGGTACCAAGCCCTCAGTTGAAAAATTTCAGCAGATGGAAGCTTTGAGCTGGGCAATTCCGATCGCTACCTATCAACAAATAACTCAAAAATAACAGATGGAAAATAGTCCGATCGAGGCGAGTACCTCCACTAATAGTCTCATCTTTCGGTCGGTAGATACACCCGTTTCATTTGACGTGAGTGTGGGGAATAATAGCGATCGATTTGCCAATTTTCATGTCGAAGTATCTGCCCCTGGTGAGAATGCCAGTTCGGGCTACAAATGGTATCGGATTTCTCCTGAAGTCGCCGCAGCCCAACCGCATGGGAGTACGACGACATTTCAGGTAATTGTCTTTGATAGTCCCGTGCCTGGATTTGTGGGGACGATCGATCTGACAGTGCGAGTTTTTTCACCCCAGTTGCGCCAGGAACGGCGGCTGCTCGTGCGCCTGTCGATCGAGGCAGATCGACGACCAGCGGCGGTGAGCATTGAATTACCCGTGCGGGAATTTCAAATCTATCCCCGCAATACCGTGGATATTCCGGTTAAGGTGCGGAATTTGGGGCAGCAATTTGTCGAGGTAGTGCTGCGGTTGACAGGGATCGAGCCAGGTTGGTCGATCGGTGGCACCGAGCGGCGAGTATCACTACATCCAGCCAGTCAGGTGGAAGTCAGCTTCCAGTGTCAGCCACCATCTGTCACCCAAGCACCGAGCCAAAACTATCCATTTACGATCGAAGCCATCGGGCATAATTTAGCTCCAGGCACAAATGAGGGCAAAATCGAGGTGCTGCCCGTCGGATTTATCAGTTTGGCACTTACACCCAAACATCAGCAATTACCCGCCCAGGGGCAGTGGTGGCCGAATTGGAAGGCAAAATCAACCACTGTTACCGCCACATTTAAAAATGATAGTAATGTCCATCAGCAGGTGGATGTCCTGGTGCAGGGCAAAGATAGCGATCGCTGTAACTGGGAAATCTTGCCGCCGATCGCCCATCTCAATCTGGGTAAAACCACCACAGTCGGGCTGGAAGTGACCACACAGCGACCGTGGGTGGGAATCGGACAAAAACTAGAGCTAGAGGCGAAACCAGTCCTCTCAGACCAACGGCTGGGGACAACAGATCCAGCGACGGAATCATTCACCGTCAAGGTTTTGCCCATCTTACCGCTGTGGTTGCAGCTCGGATCGATCGCCATATTAGCAGGTGTAATTGCCCTATTGCTCAAACCTGGATCGATCGCTCACACCGCCTTTGTGAATTCAGTTCGATTGAGCGGCGATGGGAGTACGGTGCTCAGTGGTGGCGACGACTGTACGATTCGGCGGTGGCGAAGAGATGCTGGCAAACTAGTACCATCTCAGAGTCTAGCAGGGGGTGAGCCGATCGCCTGTGGTCGATCGCAAAATCCGGTTGGTTTACTAGCAATTCCCAATCGCTCGGTGAGCGTCTTGCGGTTGATGCCTGAAGATAGCAATCGGCTGGCGGCTGGACTAGAAAACGGTGTTGTTGAACTGTGGAATGTGGCTACTGCCAAAAAGCTGGGCAAATTGGAACCGCCACAGCAACAAACTAACGATCGAGTATTTGACATGGTATTTAGTCAAGACTCCAAATATCTCTATGTGGGACATGGAAGTGGCAATCTCAAGGTGTGGGAAAGATCGTCACCAGAAGGTCAATTTCAGCTAGCAGATCCCAACCACCTGATCGACCTCAAAAATCAACTCAAGCTCAATTTTCAAGTTCGCGCCCTCGCTCTCAATCCTGCTCAAAATACCCTAGTAATTGGCGGTAACTTTAAGCGGTTTGTGACGATCGAAGGTAAAAATCAGATCGTAGATAATAAAGCTAACCAAATTGCTGTTCAGAAACTCGAAAAACTAGACGAAAAACTCAGTGCTGGCAGTGGAGACTATATTTGGGGATTAGCTTTCGCCCCCAATGCACCGAGTATTTTAGCCACAGCCGATTCGGATGGATACATTACAATTTGGGATTTGACAAGTTGCCCTAAAGGTCAGAAAGTAGACGGAATCAGTGAATTAAATTGTCAGCCTACCGGAATTAAACACCGCTGGAAAGCAAGTCAAAAAGCAATCCGCAGCATCGCCTTTAGTGAAGATGGCAAACTACTAGTCAGTGGTGGCGATGATGGTAGATTAATGGCTTGGTGGTTGACTCCAGAGTATAAAGTTGATGTCCAAAAAGGAGCTGTAGGCAAAGAAATCTACCACAGCGATCGCAAAATCAACAGCATCGATCTCAAAACAATCGATCGCGGTATTGCCATTATCAGCGGTAGTGAAGATTTCCAAGTAAAATTGCATCAATTGGTGAATTAGTGAATTAGTGGTTTAGTGGTTTAGCGGTTTAGTAAATAGTTAGTCTTGCTTAAGTTTTCTCTTAATCCTCTATATACCTTCTTGTAAAATGTCTGGTACATTTAGTCCGCTCAAAGTAATCATCAACCCGCCAGGAGTACAGGGGGGGATGCCTGGAGAGATCCTAGAACTCCACGTTGTGGTGATGAATCAAGGCGACCAAAATGCGATTATTGATGTGTTTTTGGATGAGGCATTTCAAACCTTGACACGACTATCGATCGCGCCTTGTGAGCGGGTAGCATTAGGGCCACAACAGAGTATTGAGGTCAGCTTTCAGGTACCAATTCCGATCGATACATTACCAGGAACTTATGATTACAACCTAATTGTTGATGCGCCTCAGCACTATCCAGCCGATACACCGATTCAATTTCCCCAGCAGGTTAAGGTATTACTCAAAGAGCAAACGATCATTCGGGAATTCGATCCGACATTCTCGCTCCAACCGACGAGTAATGCTGGACATCCACTCATTTTTCAGCCAGGAAGTCCGCTCCAAATGGCGATCGCGGTTGAAAATAGATCTACTCGTGTCGATAGTTTTCGGCTAACTTGTCCCGATTTAGAACCAGACTGGCTGACTATTCGTTATGCCGCAATTGGATTGCCAAATCTGGGGTTAGCGACAGGTGGAACTCGACTAGAATTGAACCCAACTACTAGCGGGCAAATTTTACTAGATTTTCATCCACCATCAGATGTATTTGCGGGTAGCTATTCTTTTACGCTGCGATTGCACTCCGAAAATTCACCCGATTTAGTCATGCTAGATTTAGCCTATGTCCAGATTCCCCCGATCTATAATTTGGGTGTGAGATTAAACACTATTTTGGGTCAAATTCGCCGAAGCTCTGGCAAGTATGAACTAGAACTAAACAATCTCGGCAATACAGTTCGTCAAGTTTCTTTTAGTGCTAAAACTCAAGCAGAGGAAGAACTATGTACTTATTTATTCACACCCGATCGAGCTAAACTACTACCATCAAAAAGTACTGTAGTCAACCTCACAGTCCAGCCGCGATCGTGGTGGAAACAACCGCTATCTGGAACTGGACTTTATCTCAATTTTCAAGTCGATTTAACTGATACTGACCAATTACCACTTACTGATAGCTTAACAGCTCAAACCCTAGTCTGGTTGCCCCGTCCCTGGTGGCAATTTTTACTCTTAATCCTATTTGTGCTGGGATTAGTCGGTAGTTTAGGGCTGATTGCGTGGCTGCTGTTTTATCCACACCCATTGAGTATCGAAAATTTCAGTACAGAAAGTCGCAAAATCGATGAAGGAGATCGAGTATTGTTAAATTGGGATATCCATAATTCAGCGAAGATTGGTAGTTTGAAGCTAGTCACTAAAGGGCTAGTACCGAATGAACGAGAACTAAAAATAGCCGATCTAGTGGGTGAGAGTGATGGTGCTGAAACTTCCTGCACGCAACCAAACAATGTCCTGACTTGTCGCAATTTCAAAACCGAAGTTAAGGAGCCAGGTAAATATACATTTGAACTAAAAGCATTCGACAAAGACAATAAAGTCATTGCCACAAAAACAACCGAAGAAGTCGAAATCACAGCTAAACCAGAGCCAGAAATCAAAGAGCTGAAATCAAACAAATCAACCTATACCAGTGGCGAGAAGATCTTACTTGATTGGCTGGTGCAATCGCCTGATAAATTAGTCTCAATGAGGCTAGCGGCTAAAGCAGAGGATGGCAAAATCACGGGCGAACAGACGATCGATCGCGAGCAAGCCATCAAAGATAAAAGTTGCCAAATCGAATCTAAAAAGATGCAGCTAATCTGTCGTGAAATCACCATGAATATCATCCAAGCAGGTAAATATCAAGTAGAAGTAACGCCAATTTCTAAATCTAAAAAAGCCGCAGCTACTCCACCCCAGCCGATCAAAATCGAAGTATTACCAAAGACACTGCGAATCGCCAGCTTCAAGCTCAATGGTAACGAAACCGAATCGATCGTTGTCCGCGAAGGAGAGACTTTAAATCTCAGTTGGCAAGTTGATGGCGAGGAAAATATTCAGATTGAATTAACTCCATTTGGGACAGTAGCTCGATCGGGTACTAAGCAAATTCCAGTTACCCCTGCTTTACCACAGCAAATTTCACTAACTGTTACTGACAAGTATGGGCAGAAAGTAAGCAAAGGATTTTCGATCAAAGTGGAGGCAAATAATGGGGCACCAAGTACAACGCCAGCAGATCCAAATCTCAATCCGACTAGTCCAATTAGTCCAACGGTTCCTGTTCCAGATCGATCGAAACCTAGTCCAACACCACCGAAGGATCGAAGTATTTAGCTTTTTTTAGTAGCGGAGATCTACCCACACTTCGGCTACGCTCAGTGCAACGCCCCGACCTACGGGCACCCCTCCTTGGAGGGGACTTTCACTCGATACTTTTCGCGAACGTTTGTTCACTATCCAATATCCACATGAAACTCCTACTTAGCTCGATCGCTAACAGCTTACTAATTTCTAGCTTAGTATTAATTACCCAACCCAGTCAGGCTCGATCGCTAAATTCTACCCAAGTTAAATCCAACCACATCACCCAAACAACTGGAGCTGAATTATTTCAAAAAGGAGCGACAGCTTATCAAGCGCGTCAATTAAAAGATGCGGTTAGGTATTGGCTGCAAGCACTAAAGTCATTTCAATCAGCACGAGACGATCGAGGTGAGCTAGAAACACTGGGAGCTTTGAGTGCCGCCTCGATCGAACTCGGTGAATACGATCGAGCGATTACTTATAGTAATAAACTGCTCGAAATCTCTCAGCGATCGAAGATTGTCCAGACTCAAGCACAGGCATTGGGAAATTTAGGGATCGCCTACCAGAAGTTGGGTGACTATCCTAGATCGATTAAATCTAACCAACAGGCACTGGCTATTTTTAAGAGCCTTAATATGGACTCTGCCGAAGCACAATTATTAAGCAACTTAGGTAATACCTACGCCATTATTGGCGACTACGATCGAGCTATTACTGGATATAAACGCAGTCTGGAAATCGCTCGATCGACTAAAAATTTGCAGCAGCAAGGTAATGTTCTGAGTAATTTAGGGGCAGTTTATACAAATAAAGGTGACGATCGGCAAGCACTAGAATACTATCAAGAAAGCTTGACAATTGCCAAATCGCTCAAGGATATTCCCCTCCAAATTGGAGTTCTGATTAACCTGGGAACGACGCATTATTTGCTAGGAGATCGAGATTTGGGTACCAAGGAATCAGAACAAGCAGTTGTTCTTGCCAAACAGATCGAGAATCCCCAATTGCTGGGCGATGTCTTGAGCAATCTCGGCTTGATTTATGCAGATCGGCGCGAGTATAGTAAAGCGATCGAATCTCATCAGCAGAGTGTCCAAATTGCCAGCGCGGGCAAGAATCCCCGTACCGAAGCCCTTGCCCGCAATAATCTCGCCCACACCTTCCTCGAAACCAATCAATTAGCAGCAGCTCAACAGCAGCTCCGCAGCGCGATTCAAAGTCTAGATCGAGTGAGATCCAACCTGAGCGATTTAGAACAAGTCAATATTTTTGACACTCAAGCGGCTACCTACAATCTACTCGAACAAGTCCTAATTGCAGATCGCAATCCTGAAGCTGCCCTGGAAGTCGCCGAACAGGGACGCGCCCGTGCTTTTGCCCAAAAATTAGCTAGTCGTCTCAATGTGGATGCTACACCGCCCTCGATCGCCAAAATCCGCCAGATTGCCAAGCAGCAAAACGCCACGATTGTTTCCTACACAGTTGTCCCAGATAAACAGTTTAAATTTCGGGGCAAACAGCGCGGCGAGAAAGTTGGACTATTTATTTGGGTGATTCAGCCCGACGGTAAAGTCAGCTTCCGCCAGCAGGATCTGCGCCCTCTGCGTCAGCAGCAGATTAGCTTTGAAGAACTCGCCGATGCCTCGCGCTGTCTCCGCGCTGACAGAACGGTTTGTATCAAAGTCGATCGATTCGCGGCATCGACGCAGAAATTCACCCAAGGTACTTACCCTGGGCTAGAGCAGCTATACAAACTCACAATCGCTCCAATTGCCGATCTGCTGCCCCAAAATTCAGACGATCACGTAATCTTTATTCCCCATAGCTCCCTGCTGCGAGTGCCATTTGCCGCACTCCAAGCCCCCGATGGCAAGTTTCTGATCGAGAAACATACGATCGTCTCAGCACCCTCGATTCAGGTACTCGATCTCACCCATCAGCAGCACCTGCGCCAAGCCAATAATACCAGTCGATCGGCGATCGTCCTCGGCAATCCCACTATGCCCGCAGTTGTCGAGCAAGCAGGTGAACAGCCCTTTCAGCTACCGCCGTTAATTAATGCCGAAACGGAAGCTAAAACAATTGCCAAGTTACTCGCGGTTCAACCACTAATTGGTGCCCAAGCCACCAAAGCCAACGTTTTTAAAAACATTCAGCAGGCGAGATTTATTCACCTCGCAACTCATGGACTAATCAATTATGTGACCAAAGCTGGACTAGATTCGATCGAAGTTCCTGGCGCACTCGCACTCGCCCCCACCAGCACCGATGAAGGCTTGCTCACCGCCAGAGAGATTCTCAATCTCAATCTCACCGCCAAATTAGTTGTCCTCAGTGCCTGTGATACCGGACGGGGTAAAATAACTGGAGACGGTGTAATCGGGCTATCCCGCGCCTGGATTTCCGCTGGAGTGCCCAGTACGATCGTCTCCCTCAGACAAGTCCCAGATGATTCAACCACAGTATTGATGACATCTTTCTATCAGAATTTTACCAAAACAGCCAACATCGCTCGATCGCTCCGCCAAGCAATGTTAACCACCATGAAAACCAGCAGGGAGCCAGTCAGATGGGCAGCTTTTATGCTCATTGGTGAATCGAGGAATTAGGCTTTAGGCTTCGGGACAAAGCTAGCTTAACTATCAATTATCAATTATCAATTATCAACTACCTACCCATGAATCCCTCCCCCCGTACAAATCCTTGGATTGGTCGATCGCTTGGTGATAGCCAGCGGTATCGTCTAGATAGCCGTCTGGGTGCAGGTGGGATGGGCGATGTGTTTCTCGCAACCGATACTCGGCTCGGTCAACAAGTGGCGTTGAAACTGCTCAAAGATACCCTGGTAGAATCACCTGAAATGCGCCAGAGATTCGAGCATGAAATTGCGATTTGTGCCGCTCTGGTGGACGAGCATATTGTCAAAATTATGGATGCAGGGATTACCGATGAAGGGTTTCCATTTTATGTGATGGAGTACCTGCGGGGTGAAACTTTGGGCGATTTACTTCGCAGGGAAAAACAACTGTCGATCGATCGTGCAGTCAAAATCATCAGCCAGGTTTGCAATGGTTTATTACTAGCCCATCAGGGGGTAGCATTACCCAGCGGTGAGTATATCGAAACCGTCGTACATCGGGATCTCAAGCCGGATAATATCTTTTTGGTGCCCACAGATTTGGGCGCGTGGGTGAAGATTGTAGACTTTGGGATTGCCAAAATTCGCTACAAAGATAACGCTCAACCTCAGACACTTACTCACACATTTCTGGGGACATTGCGCTATGCTTCCCCCGAACAGATGATGGGAGATCGAGATTTGGATGGACGTTCAGACATTTATAGTTTGGGCGTGATCCTCTACGAAATGCTCAGTGGAGCCGATCCGTTTGGGTTTAATATCCAACCGCGCCAGATGAGTGAAGCCTCCTGGGTAATTGCCCATACCCAAGGACAGCCAGTGCCATTGCGATCGCAATCTGGCTGCGGACATTTACCCCCAGAACTAGAAGCAATTGTCCTCCGCTGTCTCGAAAAAACTCCCGATCTCCGTTTTGGATCGGTCGCCGAATTGAATCTCGCGCTTCAAGCTGTTGTGGGTGCCAGCGATGCCAGCATTGCCGAAGTCACCAGAGATCGGACGATCGTTCAACCGCGCCCATTCATCCCCAATGATGCAGAAGATGACACAGTTAGAAAAGTAATTGTACCCCCGCCCAAAATAGAGCCAGAACCGATAATTTCGCCCATTCTTGACTTAGAGACGATTCCCCGCAAGTTGACACCGCCAGACCCCGTTAATCAGCCAATCCGCGAAGAAACTACCGTTCAACCACTGCCGAATCTAGTCGAATCAAATAATCCTCAACCAGTAACACCAGCTAATCGCCCCATTCCCGACCAAACGACTGTCCAGCCACTTGCTAATCCTGTCAGAACAGATCGCACCCAAGTTCAACCGCGTTTTGACCAAGATCGTCCAGCCAGCGACAGATCTGTCTCCGAGCTGCCAGTAGTACCTGTCAAGAACAGCCAGACTCCGTGGTTCGCTATTGGCGGCATCGTGGGACTGGGATCGATCGTCGGGATCTATTTACTAACTCAATCTCGACCCACAGTAGTCACCCCAACTCCGGTAGGCACAGTTGATTCAGCACCATCGATCGCCAATCCAGAAGCTACCAGTCTAGCGAGTGCAATTAAATCATTAAATGAGGAAAAAATCCTGCCTGAGGATAGCGCGAATTTGCAAGCCGCGATCGATCTAGCTGCTAAAATTTCACCGACTAGTTCCGATGCTAAACAAGCAAAAATATTGAGCATGGATGCCACACAACTACTGGCGGGACTGAAGTTAGCCAACCAGGGTAAATTGCAACAAGCGATCGATCTAGCCAAGAAAATCGATCCTAATAGTCCGCTGTCCAAAAAAGCTAAAGCTTATGTCAAAGAATGGATGTCAGTTTAAATTGACGTTAAATTAGGAAGTAAGCACTATCTGCGGAAATTTTGAGCGTATGCAATCTTTAGAAGCTAAACCATTGCTATTAGATGTCCATCGGATTACTCTGCGGCTTACCCCTGACGAGTTCGAGAAGCTATGCCAAGACAATCGGGATCGATCGTTTGAATTAACAGCCAGTGGAGAATTAATCATTATGCCCCCAATAGGTGGAGAAAGTGGAAACTATGAATCAGAGCTAGGTGCCGATCTAGCCATTTGGAATCGCCAAACTAAATTAGGTAAAACTTTTAGCTCTTCCACTATTTTTGTCTTACCCAATGGTGCTAGACGTTCTCCAGATGCCGCTTGGGTAGAGTTATCTCGCTGGGAAGCTTTGACCCCAGAGCAACGCATAAAATTTCCACCCTTGGCACCAGATTTTGTGATTGAGCTGCGAAGTGCAACGGATAGATTGCCACCATTGCAAGAGAAGATGGAGGAGTATCGATCGAATGGAGTACGACTGGGTTTACTAATCGACCCAAAAAGCAAGCAGGTAGAAATCTATCATCCAGGAAAAGAGATCGAGATTCTAGTATCTCCCGCCTTTATCTATTTTGGCTCAGTTATGCCAGAGTTCACCTTGCATTTGAGTGAAATTTGGTAGTTAACGTGAGTTGCTACCCATAACTCCAGCGGTTTCAAATTCGGAAATTTTGTGGGAGTGCGGTATTGGATTGCCCTCACCCCACCCCTCTCCCAAGATTGGGAGAGGGAGCAAGAGACTGTGTTTTCCTTTCCGGCTCCCCTTCTCCCAGAATTGGGAGAAGGGGTTGGGGGATGAGGGCAAGATTAACTACCAAGGATTACCAACGATCGTAAATGCCGACCAATAGAAGGGATGAGTGAGACTAACATTACCCAATTTCAGCAGTGACGGCGGTAGATCGATCGTATCATTACCCGTAATTAATTTACCCTGCTGGAGCCGCACCTGACCTTTGAGCATCGCGACTTGAGATTGACGCAGAGCCTCAGCCTTGATCGGTGCTTTGGTGAGATTGCGGTAAAAACTCGTCATCAAGCTCAGGGTGCCTTCGTCGCTGACATACCAGAGGCTACCCATCACCGATTTAACGCCAGCACGGGCAGCGGATCCAGCAAAACCAAGTTCAGCCTCTTCATCACCCAATGCCGTGCGACAGGCACTTAATACCATCAATTCTACAGGCGGATCGCTGAGATTGAGTTGGCGCAATCGATCAAATCCCAAGCGTTCGTTCTTGAACTGGATATAGGAATTTTCGGGGCCACCTGGCTTGAATTCCCCGTGGGTGGCGAGATGGAGAATTCCGAACGGCTGTTGTTTGCGTTCGGCGATCAGATTGTTGGCGGTAAATTCATCATTTTCGAGGGATTTACCATTCCAAATTGTGGTTGCGATCGTTTTGAGTTCGACGGGTACAGCGGGTAATGGATCCTGATTGGGCGTATTTTCGGCACCCATTGCCAGTACTTTAGCATTGCGAATGTCCACATAGCGAGTATCTGCCAATCCGATCGAGGGCATCGCACCAACGCTATAGCGTTCGATCAAAAACTGTTTACCATCATGGAGTGCAGCGATAGGTAGTCCCCGCAAGCCACTATCCATAATGAACACCAAATTTTGAATACCGCGCTGCTTCAAATCTGGCTCTAGTGGCGCAATCAACCATTGATACAGTTGTTGAGCTGTGGGCATAAATGCCGTCGCATTCTTGGGATTGGTGACTTCTTTCCGAAATTGCTTGACAGTTTGCAGCATTTTTTCGCGACTAACAGCGACAGTATGACGCACTGGTACACCATTTGGTGTCACCATTACCAGATCGAGTTGAAAGCTATTACGGGCTAATTCACTAATATTATTTTTATCTTTAGCAATCTCCAAATCTAAATTAGGCGGAGAAAATTGTGCGTAGATAATTGCTGGTTTGACTCCAGTACTAGTCTGGATTTTACGCAGGATATCTTGAGGTTTCTCTTTGTTAAATGGTTTGAGATCGCCAAAATTTTCACTGATGCGAGTATCGACACTAGTTGTATCGGTAGTCTTAATTGGTGACTGATTAGTGACTGGTGGTTTTTGTTCTGGCGGTTTTGGTGGACAGTCTGGCGGACATTTTGCTTCTGGTTTTGATGGTGGTGGTGGCGGTGTTGTCTGATCCTTTGTAATAATTTGAATATTACCTTGAGTCTTACTTGCTAATAGGGATTGCGGCGGATTGATGGCATTATTATTACTACTAACGATCGAGTCTTTTGTCCCATTTTTCGCTGCATTGCCAATCTCAAATGGAGTCAATCCATTGCCACCATGCCGGATCGTAATCGCCCCACTATTGGCAGTTCCATTTGTATAAATACTCGCCGAAACAGGATTATTATTTCCAACCGCAGTAATTACCGTATCATTAGCAGCTCTGAAGAATTGGGGTGCAGTAATATCTACCGCACCGCCACTATTTGCGCTAGGTGTGCTGGTGTTAATATACCCAACCCCGATATCATTACCGCTAGTTAGGGTAACTTTGCCGCCATTGCCAGAATTTGCAGTGGTGATAATATTGCCAGTATTTAGATTTGTCTTAGCATTTGCAGTTACAGTTCCACTATTTCCAATCGAAGTAATACCTGTAAATAGATTAGCAGTATCGATCGATCCATTCGTACTGGTGATATTAATGTTTCCACCTGCATGATTCGCATCCTTACTCAAAGATCCAGTTAATAGATCTTTGGTTGCGATCGCCCCAGATGCATTAATATTAATATCTCCAGCTTTAGCAGCAGCAAAATTGCTAGTACCCAATTGAGTTGATACTCGATCGGTAGTTACTTTTCCATTAGTACTAGTCAAATCAATTTTACCTGTCGCTCCATCAATTTGATTCTCTGTTGTAATCGAGCCAGTAGCTTTAATATCACCAACTGCATTAACTTTGATATTTCCAGTATTTAATGGTGTCCGACCTAAATTACCAGGCGTTGTTGCGAAGGAATTGCTTGGAACGCCAGTAGCTAATTGATTCAGATTAACGTTATTTCTACCAACAATTGTGATATCGCCGCTACTGATTATCGGAATAGCTGCATTAGGATCTGTGCTTAGAGATGATGAAGTGAATAGTGTATTAATATTTCCAGCGTTAATATCACCTGCTGGTAAATTAAAATTAGGTGCATATTGATTTGTTAGCAATACAAATGTTGGATTAGCATTTGGCGCAGATTCCGAATTGAAAAAATTAATATTTCCGACAGTAATTGATGAACCTGTAGGAGTTGCGGTAATACTACCTTGCGGCGTTGCCGTGCCTGCTGCTGGCTGGGTTGCTGGTGTTAAGGGCGTTCCTAATGCACTAGCAGATACTCCCGCTCGAATATCTAGAGTTGGAATGGTTTTACCATCTACTCTAATTGCAGTTCCATCAGCTAAAGTAAAATTCTCTGTTAATCCATTCACGATCGTACCTGTGCCACCTGAAATCGCAGTTGGAGTAGTTTGAGTAGTTGTCGGATCTGCTCCAGTAATCGTAATTGTGCCAGGAATATTGACACTACCACCCGCGATAATGTGCAAAGATGCTCCCGTATAACTAGCTAAACTTACATCACCAATAGCGCGAACGATCGGATCGTAAGGGCTAAATAAGCCGCCTAGTTTACCATCCAATTGTTCGATTCTAAAGTTTCCTTCTGTGTTGAAATAGGCATCGCCGCCGACAGTTGTGCTCGATCGCAAGAGTAGATCGCCACCTGCACTAATATTAGTCTGGGGGTTATTTAGGGCGAAAATATCAACTTTTTTATCACCTTGAATTAATAGCTTTTTACCTGCGGTAATATTTACGGGATCTTGCTTGGTATCTTTAATGGCGACGGTATTTTGAGCGCGGAGGGTGAGATCGCCAGTGGTTTTGACGTTACTGCCAATTAGATTGAGATTGTTCACAGCGGCGACTGTAGCAGTACCAGCACCCAATTTATTTACAACTACATCACCAGGTTTAATCGGGATCTTAGTTCGATCGAGATTAACATTAGTTCCTGCTACAGTTATCCCTGAAATCCCAGTTCCGGTTAATAATTGAGGCAAAGTAGCGGGGGTAAAATTGACGGTAGCCGCGCCAGGGATTTCGAGACTGAGCAGATTTCCTGGTTGAGTGATGCGAACTAGGCTCGTACCAGGGACTGCGGCAATGTTTACATTACCTTTGGGTGCATTTACCGTGCCTGTGCTTACTACCGTACCGCCAACTAGATTGATATTTTGACCGGAATTTACCGATAGATTACCACCATTGACGATCGATCCAGGTTGATTTAACCCAAACGTAAATGCAGTCGGATTTCCAAATAAATTGGTATAGTCATTATTACCGATCGCATTGAATTGTCCATTGCTAAAATTAATCCCTGTGGCGGTAGTTGCCGTAAAGCTTGCAGGCAGATTCAAGCTAGCATTTGCCCCAAAGACAATCCCTGCCGGATTCATCAAAAATAGATTGGCATTGCTGCCAGTAACCTGCAATGTGCCATTAATTAGCGAAGCACTACCGCCATTAATTTGACCTAAAATATTTTGAACGTTTGGCGTGGATAGAAAGTTGGCAACCTGACCTGTGTTGACGTTGAATTGGCTAAAGCTATGAAATAGATTGCCACCGTTTGCAGAGGCTGCGCCGCCAGAAATATTAATTAAATTCTGATTTTGCTGAACTGTTGTTCCAGTATCAGATTTTACAGGCACGATTTGAGCATTGACATTTGCTTGTGCTATTAGCGGTGTCAAAAAAGACATGCACAATATTAATCTGTTGCTAAGAGTTGATGATTGAATATTATGTGCTTTCATTATTTCGATGATCCTGTGATATTGTCGATCTTAGTTAAATTTTATAGTTTTAAATGCAAAGCAAAGATAGTTTGCGCGGGTAAATTAAAAGATTAGACCATTGGCTAATTGACATAGGCTAGCTATTTAGTGTACATCAAATTAATCGAGTAAAATCTCAAGTAATTATCACAAAGAAAAATGCTCAAGCCTTTATGTATCAGCAATCTCTGATTCGCTACTGTGATTGTACTCAACTAATTAAATTCCTGCACAACCTTGATATAATCAAGATCTTGCAGATCGATAGATCTACTAAGTAGATTGAGATTAGCACATTATAAATCTCGATCGCACATCAAAGCATAACTCGATCGACAAAATTTAACGATTAGCTCAAAACTGGATTCAACAGCTTTGACCATCTTAGCTAAACAAGTATTTTATTTAGCTAGTAAAATAATATTCAATGCTAATCTAATCACAACAATAATTTAAACGGTCAATCTATATGAAAATCAGTTGGTTATGGTCGATAGTTACTGGTGGATCGATAGTGGGAATAATGGCAACACCATTGTTGGCTCAAACACCAACAGATCCAAATACCGATAGATTCCCCCAAGGCATTCCGGCACCGACACCTTTGCCACCAGATCCCAAGCCAACACCAACTGTTGAGCCTGTCCCTGAAGCAACATCAATAGATGATAAAAAGTCAGTCCTAGTAAATAATATAGAAGTAGTTGGCAGCACCGTAATTGCCAAAACTAGCTGGGAATCGATCGTCAAATCTTCAGTTGGGAAAACGCTGACAATTGGTAAACTCAAAAAAACAGCCGATCAATTGACCCAATTGTATCTAGATCGGGGTGAAATCACCTCCAGAGTGATCCTAATCGCGCCTACAAATGATGGGAAAATTACCTTTCAAGCGATCGAAGGCAGTATCGAACAGGTAAATATTCTCGGACTAACCAAACTCAATCCCAACTACCTGCGATCTCGCTTGGCACTAGCCACTAGTACGCCCCTAAATGCCAACAAACTCGAAGAACAACTGCGGTTACTACGCACCGATCCGCTAGTAACCAATATTGAAGCAAGCCTCAAAGCTGGCACTGGCATCGGCAAAAGTATTCTCACCGTCCGCGTTACAGAGGCAAACCCAATCTCCGTCAAGCTTACTACTGATAACTACTCACCCCCCAGCGTTGGTAGCGATCGAATCGGCACCGCGATCGAGTATCGCGATCCTACAGGCGATCTCGGCAGCGTCAATCTCAACTACAACCGCGCCTTCCCCGCTGGATCCGACACCTTCGATCTCAGCTACAAAATTCCGATTAATCCCATGCAGGGCACCTTACAAGCCCGAATTGCCCCCAATAGCAACAAGATTGCGATCGCTCCTTTCGATGCCTTTGGCTTTCGGAGCAAGGCTCAGTTGTATGAATTCAGCTATCGCCAACCATTCACCCGCACTCTACGGGAAGAATTCGCCCTCTCCTGGGGAGTCGCGCTCCAATCCAGCGAAACATCGATCGGTGGTATTGGTACACCCTTTGGTGTTGGTTCCGATGCCCAAGGTGTGAGCAAGACAACCGTGCTCAAGTTTGGTCAAGATTACGTCAACCGAGACATCAATGGAGCCTGGGCACTGCAATCGCTGCTCAATTTTGGAGTCGGTGGATTGGGCGAAACAGTCAATACTCAACCAACCCCCGACAGTAGATTTTTTAGCTGGCAAGGACAGATCCAACGGGCACAAGTTCTGAGTCCAGATCAGCTACTGATCGCCCAGATCGATGCCCAATTGAGTGCCAACTCACTCCTACCCATCCACCAATTTACGATCGGTGGCGGGCAATCTGTGCGGGGCTTTAGGCAAAATGCTCGATCGGGCGATAATGGTCTGAAGCTAAGTATCGAAGATCGGATCACGATCCAGCGTGATGCAACGGGGAGTCAAACATTAGCCCTCGCCCCATTTATCGATAGTGGTTGGGTGTGGAATCAGCCAGGAAATCCCAATCAATTGTCCCAGCAAAATTTTATTGCGGGTGCAGGGTTAGGGGTGATTTGGCAGCCGCTACCAAAGTTGAATTTGCGGTTGGACTATGGGATTCCGCTGGTGAATTTGACCGATCGGGGCAATAATATTCAGGATAATGGGCTGTATTTTAGCGTTGGTTATCAGCCTTAAAGTTAAATTGCTGCATCAATTCAATACGTCGTAGGGGCGGGTTTATGCTAGTTATTCCAGCTTTGTACTAATAAATAATGAACGAACCCGCCCAACCCCACTAGCCAAGATCGATTGGTGAAAAGCGGCGATCTACCCACCCCGCCCTAGCGGGCACCCCTCCCAAGAGGGGATTTTTCCATGCTATTACCCTGTGAAGGGTAGTGGTCAATTTTTGATGTCGAAGCTGACGCTTTTTAGATCTTTGGTGTCGATCGATTGAAACCGGATTGGATAGCTAGGGGCGACACATTGAGACTTTTTCGGCGATAGTTCGGCATTCATCAGATCGAAGCCGCGATCGCGAATACATGTTTCGGCGGTATTATTATCGCCTGTCCAGCTTCGTTGCTTATCATCACTAATTGCATAGTAACCATAGTTATCGCCATTGCTGACATTATTAGCGTACACGGTTTGGCACTGTCCTGGCTTGGCATACCACCAGCCTTTGACGATCGTGCCAGCTTGAGGTCGATCGGCTTTTTTCTGGGATAATGCCATATAAATTGGCTTCTCAAATCGATTACAGAGGGTGATTTCTGCCTGTGCTGGAGGTATTTGTCTGATCGTCATTGCGCCAGATATCAGTCCCAATACCGTCAATAATCTTTTATTTTTGTTCATATTATTTACCTAATCTCGAATGGTTAAAATCGCTGTACCTGTGACTACACAGACTTCGGTGGTTGAGCGAAGCCGTTGGCTCTAGCCTACCGTAGGTAAAACCAAAGCCTAAAGCCTAAAAACTATATCCTGCACTAAAATTAATCACCTGATTCTTGGCACTTTCATTCGGCTGATTAAAATTTACTAGTGGTAGTGCATAGTCAATGCGGACACTAAGCTGCGAAAACGGCTGATAGATGGCTCCGACACCCACACTCGACAAAAAAGTTTTACCAGTGAGAGCAGTTGGATTGCCAGCGCGATTCCAGACGGTGCCGAGATCGACGAATGGAACTAATTGGAGCGTGGGATTACCCAAATTGTCGGTTTGTAAAGCGATCCGATCTTCGACAGATAGTCGAAAACCATTATCACCCGATCGAGCATTTTGACCATAGCCCCTGATACTTTGACCACCACCGATCGTAAACTGTTGAGCAGGAAATAAACTATCCGACGTTAATTGGAGATCTGCTTGAGCAATCAGCAGATGATTGGTAGCCAGTCGCTGTGCCCGTTGCACCTGTCCCAGCCAGCTAAAAAACTGACCACTCGGAGCCGGACTAGGATTGATCGTCGCATTGCCGATATTCAAGCCCAGATTGAGCTGAGAGCGGACAGCCCAAGCACCCTGAGCATCGCGAGTCAGGTAGTCTTGCCCAAATTTGAGAATGCTGGTGCGAGTATTGCCATTTGGATCCGCACCACCTCTAAATTCAGCCGCGAAAGGCACACTATTAGTCAAAGTTCGACCATCTTGAAATGCTAGACCCAATGATAGAGCAAATTCTTCACTACTGGAGCGGATTAAGGGTTGGCGATAGCTAATTTCAGCCAAGTTACTATTACTACTAATATTTGCTGTAGTAAATGCTGAATCGGTGATTTTGCTTTGACTAGGTGCATAGCGTAACTGCACTGTTCCATTCATCGCATTGATTGGTAGCCGATAGTTGAAATCAAAGGCATTGGAACCACCGTTGAACGATCGAAAGTAGGACGCGCTCAACTCATCACCCAGTCCCGTCACGTTGCGGTAACTCAAGACACTACCAATTCGTTCCGCACCAGTACTAGTCGAGGAATAATTATCAGTCCCGACAAACCCCGTAAAGCTATTTGACTCCTTCAAACGGACAGTGAGGATACTCTGTCCGCTGCCTGTGCCAGGGCGAAGACTGGCTTCTAAATCAGCTAGGAGTGGATCGCTCTTGAGTAGTCGGAGCTGGTCTTCCAGGGCATTTTGATTGAAAGGCTTTTGAGTCCCGCGCTGCAATCTGTCGCGAACATAGCCAGCTTGGAGCCGTTCCAAGCCCTGGATTTCGATGTTTTCGATCGAACCCTCAATCGCTTGGATCTGGACTACACCATTGACGATCGATTGTTGACTGACAATTGCCCTAGAAGTGATGAAACCGCGATCGAGATAGAGCTGGGTAATCGCATTAGCCACCCCTTGCAGCTCCGTCAGCGTCACCGATTTGCCCTCGACAACTTGGGTAATCTTTTTTAGATCTACAGGATTGAGCTGCGTTGCACCCACCACATTGATTTGCTGAACGGGAATCAGCACTGTCGATGGAGTCAGATTTGGTTCGACAGGTGGAGTCGGCTTGAGTTCTGGTGGTCTAGTTGGCAGTGGTACTGTGGGTGGAATCGGCTGGGGAAATCGATCGATATTGGGCTGAGTGATCGGTGGAACTGGCGGCGTTTGGGCTGCAACCTTTGTAGATATTCCCAGTTGATAAAAAACGCCCAAATATAGTAGAAACCTAAAGTTAATTATTTTAAACATGCTAGAAAATTAATATTTTGTCGATAATACAAGCATATAATAAACTAAACAAATAAAATATAAAGCCTTTCCATGCAAAGAGATTAGCCCCTACTTAAGTCGGTAATCTCTCCAGATTGTTTTGACAAACAATATATTAAAAAGTCGTATATTGATGTGATTAGTAGATCTGTTGATCGGCATTGGATTTAATTTCAAAACTAATTCTTAATCTATCTCTGTCGATATTAGACCAAAGTATAATCTTTCTGAAATCACTACGCTAATAGCCAATGTTAATTACTAAATTCAGCCAAATGTCCAAGATCGATATCCTAGCTCGTTGGCAAAGCCGCTCTCTTGGAGCATCGATCTTTACGCTAGGAATATTTTCAGGATTTACCATTCCCGCATCAGCTCAAATTACCTACGAAGGGGGTACAGCCGCGACCCAGACTACTCCTGGTAACTTCAATATCCCCGTTGACGCAGGCAAACAAACAGGCGGGAATTTGTTCCATAGCTTTGGTACATTTGGCGTACCAACGGGTGGATCGGCTAATTTTGTAGCTAATCCCTCAGTCCAAAATATCCTCGGACGTGTCACTGGCGGCGCACCATCTTTGGTCGATGGCAAGTTGCAAGTCACTGGCGGTAATGCAAATTTATTCTTGATGAATCCCGCTGGGATCGTCTTTGGTAAGGGTGCTAGTTTGGATATCAATGGCGCATTTACCGCTACTACCGCCAAAGCGATCGATTTCAATGGTAAGTGGTTCAATGCTTTTGGCACAAATAACTATACCGAATTGAAGGGCAATCCGATCGGGTTGGCTTTTCCAGGTGGTACTCCAGGGAGTATTTTTAGTGCTGCTACCTTCGATGCAACCAATACCGATCCAACAAAACGCACAACTAAGCCAGGACAAAGTATCACATTAGTCGGTGGAACGGTGATTAGTACTGGAGATATTAAGACTGCTGGCGGGAATATTTCGATCGCAACTGTTGAGGGTGGGAAGTATGTTCAGATCAAGGTGGAAGGTAGTATTCTCGGACTGAATTTACCAACATCTGTACCAACTTCTATTAATAGTATTAATCCAGCACCTACAAGCTTTAAACCGCTAAGTCTCGCAGAACTTTTGACGAATACTAAAGTCGATTTAGCAGCAACTGGAGTCAAGAATGAAAAGGGTGTAGTAACGCTCGTCGGTGATCCTGTACAGATCGCGGCTGATATAAATCTTGGAGATACAGTATCTAAAAAAAATAGATCGATCTCCAGTGGTGATGTTATCACTAGAGATCTTGATACTAGTATTCCTAATGAAAATGCCGGAAATATTTACATTACATCCAGTCAAGCAATTTTAAGTGGGGAAATCGACACGAGCTATCGGAATCTATTGTCAACGGCTCCAGATAATCCCAAAACTGGTGGTAATGTCACTCTCGACGCGCAAACTGAGCTGAAAGCAAAAGGTATTACTACCTCTGCTACTAATTTTCAGACAGGGCCAAAAGGAGTCAAGGGAGGTAATGTAACACTATTGACACGGGCCAAGGATATTATTGTTGATTCAATATCCACGAGAGCTGGGGATGCTGACCTTGTTCTTGTCAACGGAGTACAAAAGAATAAACTGACGAAGGAGGAAGCAGCAGGGTTTATTGGTGGAAATGTCACTATTAATACCCCAGGTTTACTTCGACTCATCAACGGAGGTATTAATAGCTCAATCTTTGGTGTTATCGACATCAATCATGGCAGCCTAAAACCATTTGCTATTGGAGTTGAATTTATACCTGTAGCTAATAGTGAGGATGTCAGAGTCAGAACAAAGTCTGGCTTTACACTTTTAGATGGTACTAGTGGTAGTAGAGGAGCAATTACTAGTTCCACTAATAATAATGGATCTCTTGGGACTGTCTATAGAGACCAGTCGATCGATGGAATCAGCATTAAAGGTGGAACTAATTCTCTACCACCAAAAGATCCATCCAATCCAGATCAGCAAGCATCAAAACCAAAGTCTAAAGAAAATTGCACACCCAGTTCTACTTCTGTAGCCTCAAATCCGACTGCTGCACCAACGCGCTCTGCGGGTAACGCCAACGCCGTCTCAGCCGATCCTTGTCAGACGAATACTAGTAGTAGCGACATCTTACAGATCTTAACTGACAGAAACTAACAAAAGTGGGTTTATTTGCTATGAAACACATCTTCGTTCAACCCCAACAATTAATCTCGACCATGATAGAGATTAATCATAATTCTCGCCTTGAACTGCTAGTTATTACCCTGGGCATATTCTCAGGACTCACCATTCCCGCATCAGCCCAAATTATCTACGAAGGTGGTAAAGCAGCAACCCAAGCTGGTAATACGATCGATATCCCAGTTAGCGAAGGCAAGCCAGCAGGTGCGAATTTATTCCATAGCTTCGATAAATTCAATGTCAACACAGGACAGACAGCTAACTTTATCTCTACGCCAAGTATTCAAAATATTTTAGGTCGAGTTAATGGAGCTAATGGTGGCTCTTTGATCGATGGCAAGCTTCAGGTAACTGGTAATGCAAACTTATTCTTGATGAATCCGGCTGGAATTGTCTTTGGTAAGGGTGCTAGTTTGGATATCAACGGCGCATTTACAGCTACAACTGCTAAAGCGATCGATTTTAATGGTAAATGGTTCAATGCTATAGGTGACAATAAATATACCGAATTGACTGGCAATCCGATCGGACTAGCATTTACAGGCGGTACACCAAGCAGTATTGTTAGTGCTGCTACCTTCGATGCAGCCAATCCTGATTCAACAAAACGCACCGCGAAGCCTGGACAGAGAATTAATTTAGTCGGTGGAACTGTTATTAGTACAGGGGATATTAAGACTGCTGGTGGGAACATTTCGATCTCTACCGTCAAAGGTGGGCAGTATGTCCAGATCAAATCTGATGGTAGTCTCTTGCGTTTGGATCTACCTGCATCTGCAACTAGCATCGCAAAGGAGGCTACCGCCTTCACTCCGCTCAAACTTGCCGAACTTCTGACTAATCCTACCGTAGCTTTGGTTGCAACTGGAGTTACGAATGAAAATGGTGTGGTAAAACTCGTCGGTGATACTCGATCGATCTTACCTGGAGATATTATCACTAAAAATCTCAATACTTCTGGCGATCCTAATGGAGGTGTCGTATCGCTCAATACTCAAGCTGGCGATATCATTGTGAATTCGATCGATACCAGTTCCAAAGGATTTGGGACGGGCGGAAATGGAGGGGATGTAAATGTCAATGCTGGCGGAGTATTTCGGGCGACAGGATTTGTTGACTCTGCTGCCAATGTCGCAGCTACAGATCTAAATGGAAAACCAATAACTAATAGTGGCGTTAGTATTTTTACAGGCGGAAATCGAGATTTGAATGTAGTAGATGAAAAAGATTTGCGAGGTGGCAAAATCAACATTGCCTATCAAGGGAAATTATTTGTTGTTGGCGGTGAAGCCAAAATCGATCCCAATCCCATTAATTCTGTTGGGATCTTAGTAACCCTAAATCAAGGCTTTGTCTTTCCTGAAGGTGCTAGTGGAGCTGTAGGCGCGATCATCAGCCGCAATTCAAATGGAAGTCTACGGGTTGTCCTCAAAGATGGGATATTTACCAATCAAGATGGTACCCGTGCGGGTGGATTTGGGATCGCAGGTGGCCCCGTAATTCCGCGTGGTGATGGTGGTGATGGCGGTGGCGGTGGTGGTGGGCAGACAACCAACCCAGATCAACAAGCCTCAAGACCAAAATCAAAAGAAAATTGTACACCTAGCTCCACTGCTATCGCCTTAAATCCAACCGCCTCAGCCACGAGATCGGCTGGTAATAACAGCACCATCTCAGCAGATCCCTGTCAACCAAATACGAGTAGTAATGAGATTTTACAGATCTTGCGCGATCGAGAGTAGTGAGATTTAGACGACTAAGCTATGATTGTAATTATTATTAAATCTTGACATTTTATTATTGTTGTGAGTATGGAAGATCGAGAACTTTTGCAACGAATTACTACTAGTCCAAAAATTATGGCAGGAAAGCCCGTTATTGGAGGAACGCGCTTAACTGTTGAGTATATTTTAAATCTTCTCGCCCATGATACTACCGTGGCAGAGATTTTGACAGAATACGATGGATTAGTTGAAGCAGATATTAAGGCATGTCTTTTATTTGCGGCTCGATCTCTAGAGAGTGCAAGTTTTATGCCACTAGCAATGGAGATAGCTTGAGTGCAGTTTCTAGTAGATGAAAATGCTGGTGTTGTAACAGAAAAATTAGTTCGGTTTGCAAAAGTAAAATCTTGAAGTAGTTCTGCTGATAACTCGATCTCTTAACATAGTAAATAGCGATCGATCTCATGTATTATTTGGTTGAGACAGTCAGGGTGAGGCAAATAACAGATGAGTAACGTACTCTCGATCGCTGCTGTGACAGCAGTAATCAAGGACTTGTTAGAAAATGGTCTAGTTAGCGATTCGATCGTGGCAAGCATGGGTGACGTGGTGGTGACAGCACTACCACCCGATCGAGTTTCTGTCGAAGCAGATGAACGACCCCAGTTGAACCTATTTCTCTATCAAATTTCTCCCAATCGCAATGCTAATTGGTCAGCAAATACGGCTGATAAATTTTACGATCGATCTCGAACAGATCGGACGATATCTCCACCACTAGCTCTAGATTTGTACTATTTAGTCACTGCTTACGGTGCCAAAGATTTTCAGGCAGAACTACTATTAGGCTACGCGATCGACTTGTTGTACAAAATCCCGATGCTCAATAGCGATCGAATTGAGACGGCTTTAACTAATGCAACTAAAGTTAGTGCTGCCAATGTCTTTTCTCAATCACTTTCGGCAATTTCAACAGCAGAATTAGCTCAAAATCTCGGTCAACTTAAAATATCATCTGAGTTTCTCAGTCTCGATGAAATGTCGAGATTATGGTCATTGTTTCAAACCCACTATCGTCCATCTACTGCCTATCGAGTCTCGATGGTGGCAATGCCCGAACGCCAAGAATATCAGCAAAATCAAACTAAAATATCAACTCAATCATAAGGTTAGATCGATGAAAATTCTAAATCCTCCAGCAAGTTTATGGATCTTACTATGGTCGATCGGCAGTTTGAGTCTTTCAGAGTTATGTTTATCTAGTCACCTCGCTCATGCTCAAACAATCGCAGACGTGCCACACCAATCGATCGCTCAGTCTAATAACGTCACACCGCCAATACGCGGGCGATCGAAAGGAGATTTGCCGCTCGGTACTACCAAGATTAATACCACTGCTACTGCCAAAGATCCGATTAAAAAAATTGTCGGGACATGGGTTAATAACAATCTCCAGACGCAAGGCATTACCAAGCTGATCATTGCAAAAGCTGGAAATCGACATTCAGTTCAATTGTTCCAAAAGTGTAATCCTACCGATTGTAATTTGGGTAAGAGATTACTGCATTCATCTTTTTGGGAAAATTCAGGTTCCACCCATATTGAAGCAACGTATAAACAAGCTAATGTGGTCAGAAACATCGAAATTCAATCGCCCCAGTTCTATAGTCCATCATCACCAACAGAAATCAACGTGCTGTTTAGCAACCAATTTACTAATAAATCTAGAAAACCAAATTATTCGAGCAATGAGACTTTTCGCAAAATTTAGGCTGCTAATTCATAAAATAAGCTGTTGAACATTTAAATCACATATTCAATTTTCTCAACTCCGTTGGTTGAGCGGAGTCGAAACCAACAGCGAATGTACTTTAAATGTCGAACAGCTTAGTATTCCAGCAAAATCGCGAGTTATGAATCATCCGACAGTTGATACGATGGGAATTGAATCTCAAATAGCCGAACGCGAAGCGCGCCACCAAGGCGGTCGAGATTGGAACATTGCCAATTACAATTACTTATCAACTGCGATCGAATTACTCCGCAATCGGTTGGAATGCTATGTCGCTCCGGTCGAGCAGCAACTAGAATTGCAAGCACAGGCAGTAGACCGACAACAGGCTTTTGATGCGGCTGGGTTAGCTTTAACATCGCTCTCAGCCCTCGATCGATTGTGCCAACTCTTCAACTTATCTAGCTTCGATCGAGATGTTTTATTACTATGTCTCGCGATCGAACTGCGGACAGATTTTGCTAGCTTATTTGCGATGCTCAATGGCAATACTCAAGCTAATTATCCCACCTTTGGGTTAGCTCTATTAGCCCTAGCCGATCCTGACTGGAAATCGATCGCCCCTGATGCACCGCTGCGGTACTGGCGACTGATTGAAATCGGCCCAGGTACAGCTCTCACCCTCAGTCCACTCAAGATTGACGAGCGGATTTTGCACTATATTCTGGGGACAGGATCGATCGATGCACGGTTGGCGAGTATGGTAGAGCCATTAACCAGCGATGGCGATTTGGTCCCATCCCATCAAATTCTCGCCGAGCAAATCGCCGCAATCTGGCAGCAGCAGTCTCGATCGAAGATCTTACCCGTCGTGCAGTTATCCGGCGCGGAAGCTGCGAGTAAGAAAGCGATCGCGGCTACAGTCTGTCAGATGTGTAATCTGAGATCGATCGCCATCCCCGTTCAAGCGATTCCCCTGGCGACAGATGAGCTAGATACATTTATCCGACTGTGGGAGCGAGAGACGATTTTGAGCAATAGTATCCTGTTCCTTGATTGTGATGACATGGATGCCGATCTCCCCCGCACTAGGGCAATCTCGCGGCTGTTGCAATCGATCGATCGGTGCCTATTCGTCGCCAGTCGGGAACGGCTGCGGGGTGGACAACGCCCCGTGGTCAATTTTGATGTTGCCCTGCCCCATTTCGCCGAACAGAGCCAAGTCTGGCACCAATCGATCGCCCAATTAGCTCCAGAATTTACCGGATCGATCGATAAGCTCGTATCGCAATTCAATCTCAGCCCTGACACCATCCGTGCCGCCTGTACCGAAGCCGCTGGACACTTACATCCAAATCTCGAAAATGACCTGGGAAAAGTCCTCTGGGATGCCTGTAGATGGCAAGCCCGCCCCCGCCTCGATGAGCTAGCCCAACAGATTCCCCCCTCGGCTGACTGGGAAAATCTCGTATTACCTGATTCCCAGCGGGAGATCTTGCGCGAAGTCGCTGCCCATGTGCGCCAGCGAGTGACTGTCTATCAAACCTGGGGCTTCGGTGCCAAAAATTCGCGAGGATTGGGGATTAGTGCCCTATTCTCTGGCTCTAGCGGCACAGGCAAAACCCTGGCAGCAGAAGTATTAGCCCAAGAATTGCGGCTGGATCTCTATCGAATCGATCTATCTTCAGTGGTGAGTAAATATATCGGCGAAACTGAGAAGAATTTACGACGGGTATTTGATGCAGCAGAATATGGTGGGGCGATCTTGTTATTTGATGAAGCAGATGCTCTATTTGGCAAACGGAGTGAAGTAAAAGATGCCCGCGATCGATATGCGAATATTGAGGTGAGTTATCTGTTGCAACGGATGGAAGCTTATCCAGGTTTGGCAATTCTGACTACTAACTTAAAAAGTGCGATCGATCCAGCTTTCTTGCGAAGGATTAGATTTGTCACTCAGTTTCCTTTCCCCGATGCCACTCAAAGATCTGAGATTTGGCGACGAATTTTTCCCCGCAATACACCAACCAGAAACTTGGATTTTGTCAAATTGGGTAAGTTAAATGTTGCGGGTGGAAATATTCGGAATATTGCTCTAAATGGAGCATTTTTGGCAGCCGATCGATCGGAGCCAGTCCAGATGAAGCATTTGCTCAGAGCGGCGCAGACGGAATATAGCAAGCTAGAGAAATCTCTAACTGAAGCTGAGGTCGGTGGATGGATATGAGTGGTGTTGATAATATTGTCTGAACTGTGATTAGAATGATTGAAGGATAGACTATGATGAGCTGCAATCCGATCATCATAGTCCATCTATCAATCTGAAAAATCATAGTTCGGACGGTACTCGCTTTAAGTAAAGTGCCTTTGATATAATTAAAAGATAAACGTCATGGTCAATAATGAACGAACCGCTTCAAGTATACGGTTATCATGGGACAAGTCAGGCCAAGGCTGATAGTATCCTCGATCGAGGGTTCCGAGCCAGTGACAACGACTATGATTGGCTAGGTACGGGAATATATTTTTTCCAAGATGCACCGTTGAGAGCCAAGCAATGGGCAACCGCACAATATCCCCAAAATCCGGCGGTGATTTGTGCCCGCATCGAGTTAGACAACTGTATCGATTTATTTGATGTCAGTTGGTTTCCAATCCTCAAAGATATCTATGATTTATTTATCGAACAGTACCGAGCTACAAATCAAC
This sequence comes from Chamaesiphon sp. OTE_75_metabat_95, assembly GCA_031387665.1. Taxonomy (GTDB): domain Bacteria; phylum Cyanobacteriota; class Cyanobacteriia; order Cyanobacteriales; family Chamaesiphonaceae; genus Chamaesiphon. The sequence goes on from JANNDL010000036.1 coordinate 38,363, forward strand.
TTTTACCAAGCCAAAATCCATTTCGTTCTAAAGCACATCGTCTAGATTGTGCATTTTTCAACTTCGCTAGCGAACTACTATTGAAACAGGGGCAGATAGTATCAAGTACTAGAGCAGTTTTTGTCGAAGGGGCACAAATATTTCCTGATTCGGCTGTCTTCGATCTAGCCCATGTCCAAATAGCGGTTAAAAACCCTATCTCGATCAAAGAATATTATCTAATCGATCTATAAGGAGTTATTCAAATGCTAGATATAGCTAAATGTAAGGAAATACTGGAAAATTATTTTACCAATGTGACTAGTGAAGAATTTATAGTGGATTTAGAGAAATATTGTCCAGAATTATTTGAGGCAGGATCCAATCAGCGAGATTTAGATGATTTTAAAAATTCAGATCTTTATCAGCAAGCCAAGGAAGAGAATAAATTAGAAATTGCGCCTAGACTTTTGCAGAAAGGATTAAGTGTTGAGGAAGTAGCTGAATTACTAGAATTAGATGTACATCTTCTGGCCGGATAGTGGAAATTTTAGCTCGATCGACACTAAAGTAAAAAATCAATAAAAATCTTAACCTTGCTCATTCATATCTTGCAAAAACTCTCAACAACTAAGGTCAAACAAATCATTTACAGGTTGTTAGGAGGAGTATGAATAATTGGACTGTGGCAGAAACTGCCTTTCGGTGTCAACGATTATCTGTTCGTTTAGAACGATTATCACAAAATTTTCTGCAAATGGGATCTCTCAGTGTTGATGGGAGAGACGCTGAAGTGGTACTGGAAACATTGCGAGAAAGTAAAGTGTTTCTAGAGCTTACTGCGATCGATCTAGATGTAGATAGTGCATTTGAATTGGCTCAAATTCAACGTCAATTATCCCGCTGGCAGATCCATTGGTTAGAGACTTGGGCAAACGATCCTAGTCGGCTCGAAATTTCAACTTTGACTCAGACTTGGGCAAATCGAATTCGGGAAATGGCTGGAGTTTTAGTTTAAGGCGATCGAGGATTAAGAAATAGTGCAAAAGATCGAATATCTGATCCCATTCTCGATCGAGACATTTATTCAGTAGGTTATACTCTTTGTGACAGCAGTTTAATCGATTATGATGCTGCGGTAGATATTGGTATGACTGAATTCAATTGATATCTTATCAAAAGACCTCACTGTACCAGCTTAAATTACTAGAACCAAAAAGACTATGAATAATTTCTTCTTCTGCACCATCTAATTGCCATTCGAGTTTGTATAACCCATTTTTAAATTTAGCATCACTACCTTTTGCAGGCCCTTCATAGAATTCGCCAAGTGTCTCAACGATCGCACGACCATCAGCTCGAACTCCCAGAATATCTGCTACCATTTCTTCTTCCCATTCAGCAGTTTCTCCATCTAGACACTTACGAATGAGTCTTAATGCTGTATGTATTGCTGTTTTACCGTAATAGTTGATACGGAGGAATTGACGCAGTTGCTTGGCTTGTTTGCCATCAGTAGCATACATTAAATCCCAGGCATCGGCACCATCAATAACTGTAATTAGATTGCCAGTTGCTTTAGAAGCTTCAAAAATTCGGATAATTGTATTCTCATCTGCCGAGCCAGTATAACCATTTAATAATCGTCTAATAATTTGAACTTTTTGCATCGCAGGAAGAGCCGCAATATCACTATCTGACATATTACTAATCTCAGTCTGAAGCTCACTATCAGATTTAGACACCAGCGAATTGTCCATATTTGGACGTAATCCCTCCGTTGGTAAATTGTTCAATCCTGATAAATTATCAGATTTTGTGGCATTACCAGCAAGTTTGCCATCTTCAAACTTATAAGGATCTGCACCTGCTTGACCAGAATCAACTAATTCTTCGGCTCGTTGCCAAGTGTCTGCTCGTTCTGTAGCCATATCCGCATCAAAGAATTGACGCATTGTCGTATCTTGCATGAGCTGTGGCACCCAATTAATTGGAAGTCCCAATCGTTTTGCCATATCACGATTCATTTCCTCTGCTGCATTGTCAAATACTCCAGACATAGACATAAAGTCAGGCTGGAAGTTATTCAGTTTAGCATTTGGATATTGGCTGTAATAACTGTTGAATACCCACGCTTCTGCGCGGGGCAAGTCGAATCGAATATGTGCCTTCATTGCAGCGACTAGAGAATTTGCCGCGCCGAGTACACTCTGTGTCATTGCGGCTATTGCCATCCCTCCACCATCTGGATTTTGATTATCGATCATCATCTGATAATATGATTCTGTCAATTCTTTTTGTTTGATACCTTCTTCAAAAGCTTTCTTCCAGTGATCTTCAACTTTTCCCTGCTCATTAAATGCGTTGAAGTTATCTTGATAAATCTGGTCGAAATATAGAACGGAAGACATCACATAGCTAGGATAATAAAAGGCATTACTAGCTGCAAATTTTAATTCATTGTCCGTCACATAACTATAGACTTTTGCAAACCAATAACGATAATCCGTGACATTACCTTTTTCATCTAATAGTAAGCTTGCCCGCTCTCGCTGACGCGCTAAAGATGATTCTGCGGCTGTGCGACGTTGAGTATAGACAGCTTCATCTTCGACAATATCTTTGTTAGGGGGATTTACTCGATCGCGGACAGGTGGATTGCCTCGTAAATTTTCCGTTTCATGCCAAGGAATACTCTGGGCGGGGGTTGGAGTGTTTTGCGCTGGAGCTTGACGTTGAACTAAATTTCCCTGTGGTTGTGCATGGGATAGTTCACTGATTGAATTATCCGTAGGCTTCATCTGAAGTTCTTCTTCCTCTTCTGACAACTCTTCTAGTTGTACCTGGGCTGGATCAGACATTGCCATTACTCGACCTGCGATACTATCTGCTTCTTGCTCGTATTTATCCCCTGGCTGTCCGAGCGATAGTTTTGCCTGAATTGGTGTAGAGGATCGAGTTGTTCCTTGATTCAACTGCTTTGCTTGTTGATAACTTTTCCATAACTCAGCTTTGCTTGCAGGGATAGACTCCGCTGATTTTGTCTGCACTCCAAAGCCACGCGACTGAAAGGAATTCACATTGAATATGGAATCCGAATTCTGACGTTTTTTGGTAGTTGTGTTTAATCGATCGGACATAATTAATTATCTACCTCTCTACGAATATCACCTGCAATTGTAAGGAAGCGGTGGTTTTCCTTCTCGTAATGCTTCTGTGAAACCAGATTCTGGGTAATCTTGGAAAATCTTGAATGCGAGTTCACGGTACTCAGCGTTATCATCTAATAACTGTTTCCATTCAGAATAACACCATTTATAGTTAAGGCTGGCGGCACCAATAAGATTAGCCATTTGAAAGCTACCATTTATTTTGCGTGATAGAATCTCAACAACAATTTCACGGCAAGCAAAAAAATCTCTAGCACCTTGAAAGTCAGCTCGATTGAATTTGGAAGCAAAAGTGTTACTGCTTGCCATGAGCGTATTACGAAAACTGGCTTTATCACAAATACTGGAAATAATCATAGTGTTACTAAGATCGGCACGATCTAAAATTGCGCTTTCTAAGTCGCACAAATACAACATGCCAGAGCAGAGTTTTGTCTCTGACAAATTAGCCTTTGAGAAGTTAATATGTTGCCAAGAGCCGTGCTTTCCTGATGCCCCAATCAATATGGAGTATTCTGCTGTGATAAAGCGTAACTGAGTTTTGTCTAAGCAAGCTCCACGCAAAGAAGCTCCTGATAAATCTATATGAGAAAGTCTGGCACCTGTCAAATCTGCGCCATCAAGGTTTGCGTCTCTTAGTGAAATATGGGATATTGTCTGTCCAGCAAGGTTAACACCTTGAAGATCGGCTCCTCGTAGAGAATTTGCAGATGGTAAATTGTTGCTATTTACTAAATCTTTTAAAATATCAATAGTGGTTTTATATGATAACATTTGAATTTTCTAGGGGTGCTACTGACTAGGAAAATAATTTTATTGGAAAATAAAATACGACTTTTGGAACTGCAATCTGTGCATCTAACTCTGATTTTTAGCAAAACACAGTTCAATTAAAATAAGCTACTATGTGTTGTTTCTTGCTGTTGTTTCAAGGCTAATATCTGCTTTTTAATTTTTTTCAAAAGACTAAGCTTCAGGTCCTGTTTCAGAATGATTGAGTTCCCATTGTTTTTGTTTCTGCTTATCTTTTTCTTTAAAGTAAGAAGCAGCACCATAAGTATCGATCCAATCATCACCACTTTCTTCACATTGTTCTGCGGCTACATTAATACCTACCCTAATTTTATCATTCACTTTATGAGAAACGAAACCAGCCGCACCACTACTCGAATCACTCATGAGAATTGTGGGCACAAATTCATAGGCATAATTTTCAAGCCATGTCTTCCAGATGGCCTTAGCATAATCCCCCTCTTGTGTCGAAACACCTTTCAATGCAGTAAGTACCTCATCGTTCTTTATCGACTCGATTGGGTCGCCCTCTATGTTATCAAACTCCGTATCTTGATCTGCATCTCTGGCTGAAGCAAGTACATCAGATAACTTGTTATGAACAGTTGCAGCTTCACCGTGAAGTTTACTGGAGATACTTCTTGCCCATTGTATTGGATCGGAACTATTGCCTCCTCCACTATGATTAGTACTTGTTGCCTTTGCGCTACCAGATCCCGTATCTGTCGCATCTACTGACTTTCCCAGTTTTTGTAATGCCCTAGTTGCAAATTTAACTGTGTCTTTTCCCGCATCCGTCAATCCTCCTCCCACTGCCGTATCTGCCACTGCTTTGCCAAGTCTATTCTTGATAATATTGCCAACAGCACCTCCAGCAAAACCACCTAATCCTGCAAAAAATGCTCCCATTAACAAATCACCAACTAGTTCTTCTGCTGCTGCAGATTGTTTCAAAACCACTTCATGTTTTTTCTTTGCATTCTCAAATGCAGTGGTCGCATTTTCTAATTGTTGAGCAGCTTCATGCCACTTTCCCTGACTTGCCTCAGAGGCTGCGTTACAGGTAATAATTAAATCGGTACGATCCATCACAACCTTTATATTTGCAACATGAGAAATATCAGCTTTAGATCCTGGTATTTTGCTTGATATGTCAAAACTGACTAATCCTGGACTTGTTGCCATATAAGACCAAACTGCTTTATTTCCCGACCATTTTAGTGCTGGGAGAGTGGTTGAATTTAGTCCAGAACCAATACCACCAAAACTGAAGTTTATACCTGCGGTTTCTGGTGCTTTAACATGCTGAAACTCTGCTGTAATCACCAGCGTATCATTCCTGAATAGCTTCATTAGATCGCCACCAATATCCCTTTGTTTACCTTTGGCTGTATTTCCAGGAATAATCTGTTCACCCCATATGACTTCAACTTCGGGAATATTGATCGTTTTGTCTGGACTTTTTCCCTCTTTAACAAGAGATGCACCTTCCATGAACGGTATCAATCCTACAGCTTTGACACCAACTGACTCACTACCTACTCGTTTTGGTTTAGCTTTCAATGAGGAGATAGCTTCATTACTAGTAGCTTCTCCTTCTTCAAGCATTTCGCTATCAATCCATGACCATCTATACGTTGTACCAGCGGGTGCATGACTAGCATTTGCAACCTTGACAGGCATAGAAAACTCTTTATTGAGTTCTAATCCACTAGGGGGTTTAAGTTCTGTTATTTCCGGTTGAAAGTTATCTTGATCTGTTTCAGTCGGTAGCTTACGTTGAACTACTTGATTCGATATGATGGCATTTTTAGGGTTAACAGTAATCTGTTTGTTGTCAATAGAGCTAGCTTGAATTCCGCCTGTTTGTTGAACTACATGTGTTAACTCATGTGCCGTTAAAGCATCATTACCAGGATTCTTTCCTGCCCCAAAGTAAACATCCTTTCCATGAGCAAACGCTTGAGCATTCACACCCTGATTCATCTGTACTGCATCAGTACCTGTATGTACCCGTACCTCACTAAAATCAGCCCCAAAACGCGGCTCCATGAAGCCTCTTACTTCATCACTCAGAGGGCTACCACTGCCTTTACTGCCATTTAACTGACTTTCTAAATTTGAGCCATTCTGATCGTCATCGGCTGAATCTAGTTTGCGTTGAACTGAGTTTGATTCAGCTATTTGCCCCACTTCGTTCTTCGCTTGAATCGACTCTCCCTCTTCTGCCTGTTTTGATTCTTCTTCCGGCTGATCTTGATGCTCGGCGGAGACGCGTTGAATTGGTTGCGTCTGCACCGAGTTAGTAACATTTGATTTAACGAACCCTGGCTCTGGCATCTGCATCACCTGGTCTGCCATGCTATCAGCTTCTTGTTCATATTTGTCCCCTGGCTCACCGATAGTGAGTTTGGCCTGAATCGGTAAGATTGAAGCGGGGGATATATTTGCACTCTTTTGATTTAACTGCTTTGCTTGCTGGTAGTTTTCCCACAATTCAACTTTGCTATCGGGAGACGATTCCACTGACTTTTGTTGTACTCCAAAGCCACGCGATTGGACTGGAATCACATTGAATGTGGAATCTGAATTCTGACTTTTTTTAGTGGTTGTGCTTTGGAGATCGGACATAATCATCTATTCTTAAAATTAATAGGGATCGATCTAGATACAATTCAAGACGAGCTATCTATTGTTGAGATTGATCGCCTATTTAAGTAATAACCGGAATATTAAATTATTTCAGACCAGAATGCAGCAGTACTCCGAATTTTTACGATTGAGTTATTGCCACTAATTTGGAAAACTCCACTATCAGCCCCACTAGAGTATGTCTTATCCCAGTTAAGATTGATTGTCATTCTAATTGTGGCAGCATCTCCATTGAGTATTCTTTGCCCTGTTAAATTGACACTAATGTTTGCACCCCATATCGGCCAATCGTAAGTGTCAAGTATACTGAAAGATATGTTACCAATGGAATAGCCATCATGTTCGTAACTAACACCAAATTTGATACCTGCTTTTCTGCTACTGCGAGTTCCGATCCATACAGCAACTTCCTTGTATCCTGTCACGATCGGATACTTATGTTTTGATTTATATCCTTCTACTTCATCATTTGGGAATTTGGCACCTTCTAATTCATCAAAGGAATAAGAAATATCTCCTGCGCTGGATGATGAAGCTCCTTGCGCGACGGTATAACCTAATGAACCAGCAGCAATCCATTCCGCCGCTCCCACTGCTGCGGCTACAGGAGCTAGAGGGTTTCGCTGTAAGCTCGATTCTTGTGGCCGAGTTGACACTAACCCAGTTTGCTGCACCACATGAGTCAACTCATGCGCCGTCAAAGCATCCTTCCCAGGAGCCTTCCCCGCTCCAAAATAAACATCACTACCATGTGCAAACGCCTGAGCATTCACATCCTGATTCATCTGCACCGCATCGCTTCCCGTATGCACCCGCACCCCACTAAAATCAGCCCCAAACCGTGGCTCCATAAAACTCCGCACATCATCTGATAACGGACTACCACCACCTTTACTACTACTCAGTCGATCTTCCAGCGAGTCAGTTGGGAGTTGAGAGCTTGGAGTTAGGGACTCCTTCATTTGCAGCTCTTCTTCCTCTTCCGGTAGAGCCTCACGCTGGATCGAGTTATCCAAAGATTTCATTTGCAATTCTTCCTCTTCCTCTGGAAGCTCTTCTCGCTGAATTGCCCGATCTTCCGGCTTCATCTGAAGCTCCTCTTCCTCTTCCGGTAATTCCTCCCGCTGCACCAGGGGCGAAATCATCCCCGCCAATGGCTTCATTTGGAGTTCTTCCTCTTCTTCCGCCAATTCTTCGCGCTGTACCTGGGCTGGCTCCGACATTGCCATGACTCGATCGGCTACACTATCGGCTTCTTGCTCGTATTTGTCTCCTGGCTGCCCAATTGTCAGTTTTGCTTGAATTGATGAATGTGAACCCTTTTGGGTCATCTGAGTCGATCGTTGATAGTTTTCCCACAGCTCCGCCTTTGAAGCTGGGGTGGATGCTGCTTTTTGTTGCACTCCAAAGCCACGAGTCTGAAACGGGCTGACTTTGAACGATTGGTTGGTCGATCGACTGGTTGTTTTGAGCTGAATCCGTTGATGACGTTCCATAGTATACTCCACAGCATCACATCCTACCTATATAGTACCCTCCCGATCGAGCTAAGTTTAATTAGACTTAGGTAGAGTTATTTTTTGTAGTGAATTTGAATAGTTGAGTTGTCACTTGACAACTAATAGATCGGCACCTAAACTAGGTAAATAGATAAACATCATCCCTATGGCTAGACGATCTCACTCAAAACCAGAAATTGAGGCAGCGTTAAAATATGCCGAAGCAAATGGATGGCGCGTCGATCTTGGTGGCTCACATGCTTGGGGGAAAATTTACTGTCCTTACAACGATCCAGATTGTCGGTGTGGAATTTTTTGTGTAGCTAGCAGCTGGAGCACTCCAAAAAATTCAGGGAATCATGCCAAGCAAATTCGCCGCATAGTAGATAACTGTACCACGCATAATAGTATCGATCGTTTGGATGAAAAGGAAGAATAAATAATGAATGAGTATGACTTTACTTTAAAGTTTCAACTACCACAATCTCAAATCGATCCAAATGATTATATAGATAGGTTGTATGAAAGTGGCTGTGATGATGCGATGATCGGACTTGGAAAAAAAGGATTAATTTCTCTAAACTTTATTCGTGAATCAGGATCAGCTTATACCGCGATTCATAGTGCGATTACAGATGTCAGAAAAGCTATCCCATCTGCTATGCTAGTTGAAGCAACGCCAGATTTTGTTGGGTTAACGGACGCAGCAAAAATACTGGGATGTACTCGTCAAAACATTAGAAATCTCATCGTCAAAGATGAACTAAAATCTCCACTACCAATTTATGAAGGTACTCCTTCTATTTGGCATTTGGCAGAAATTTTAATGTGGTTGCAGGCTGAAAAAACTTATGCAATCAATGAATCTCTACTAGAAATATCTAAAATAAACATGAATCTAAATATTGCTAGGAATTGGCAAAGAATAGATCTGAATTCACAAGAAAGTATTAAAATTTTAGTTGCTTAAAACCAGATTAAATTCGATCCAATCTATTTAGCCTTTCGAGGTGAATTTGATTGAAAGCTTTGAAAGTCAACATTATCAACTCAAATCGGCTACACCTTTAGAAATTTTAACTGAATTGATGGTCGATCGAGGACTAAAGCAAAAAGACCTACTACTAGTATTTGGTTCTCAAGGAGTGGCTTCGGAGGTGCTCAATGGAAAACGGGGCATCAGTAAAGCTGCTGCTAAGGCACTAGGTCAATTCTTCAAGGTTTCGCCATCACTGTTTTTCGAGTAAGAGATTGAAACTCGATCGAATCCGATCCAGTCCAATCACCATTCCCCCAACTTATCTTCTGATTGCAGGCAGTTAACTGTCTGCGATTTCGATCTGCGTCTATGATGTATCAAAAGTTACTTTACGGAAGAGTTTTACTTAGGTTTAGGACAATTTCTCAAAAATTTGTAGATTGACGAAACCCGAATCTAAGCCAGATAGTCCCGTTTAACTATATTTTGCAAGTAAAAATGTAGGGTGGGCAATGCTCACCACTATAAAAACTCGTTGATACAGCCTCGCCTTTGGCGAATTGACAACTATAAAATTGAGTATAAAAAAGCAATGATAAAAAACATCAGCTTACCGATATTTATCTGTTTAACAGTTATAGCGAAGGATACAACTGCCTTATCTAATCAATCTATTGTTTCCGCGCAGTCACAAACAAAAAGCTTCGCTCAATGGTGTCAGGAGAAAGAAACTCTATCTGTCGCGACAGCCAGAACGATCGATATATTGCTAAAACAAGCTAAAACTCAGAACTGTAAATCTGCTGACTCCATTCTTGGCAAATTAACTGAATTAAATATTAGAGAAGGCAAAATTAGCGATCTTCAACCAATAGCAGGATTCAAAAATTTGACGATCCTTAATCTTGATGGTAATCAAATTGTCGATCTCGCTCCACTAAGCAATCTCTATAAATTGACCACTCTTAGTCTTAGTGTCAATAAAATTGTTAATGTCAATCCATTGGCAACTTTGAGCAATTTAAAAAGTCTGAATCTGATGGCTAATAATATTCATGATGTCAAGTCACTGGCTAAGTTGAAGAAAGTAACCTGGCTTCAGCTTAGTGAAAATCCGAATATTAAAAAAGTTTGTCCGATCGTCCCAGCATCTAATTGTGTCTGGATTTATGAGTAATCTCAGATTTTGTACACGATCGATATTGTAAGATAGTAGAAATAGCGAAAATAGAGGAGGTAATCAGATTGTGAGTAATTCACCACTTTTATCACGGATATCGATCGATCCTAGTATTTGCGGTGGTAAACCGTGTATCAAGGGACATCGAATTTGGGTGTCGCTAATCCTCGATTTTTTGGCTAGCGGCGCAACGATGACAGATATTCTCACTGACTATCCTCAACTAGAAACGGAGGATATTTTAGCTTGTATTGCCTATGGTGCAGAAATGTCCAGGGGACGTTTTGTAGATGTCCTAATTGAGTCAGCCGCATGAAAATAAAACTGGATGAGAACCTTGGGCAACGGGGGAAAGCACTACTAGTGGAAGCAGGGAGCATCCCACTTTTATTCAGGCGATCAGAGAATAACTTTAAAGCCTTACAAAATATAGGGGTTGACAGCTAGTACCTTCGATCCATTTAAAAAAGTGGGATGCTCCCGTGGAAGCAGGGCATGATGTTTGTACGATCCTAGAACAAAACCTCCAATCCGCTCCAGATCCGACAGTAATTGAAGTCTGTCGAGTTGAACAGCGGTGTTTGGTGACATTGGATTTAGATTTTAGCAATCCACTCCAATACAATCCTGCTAACTATAGTGGAATTGCCGTATTACGACTACCGAGAAGACCCTCACAACAAGATTTACTGGATGTAATTGCAACCCTAATTAATGCTTTGAAAACAGAGACAATTGTTGGTAAGCTCTGGATTATTAAGCATGGCCAAATTCGGATCTATCAACCGGAGTAGTTGGGTTATTTATAACGAATACTAATTAATTACCATTGTCCCAAATTATCCTCTTGTTGTAGACCGATCAATTGTCTGCGTTTGACACCATAATGGAGAATATTAATCCCCAATTCATGGGCAGTGCGAATCGTCAGACGGGATAAAGCTAGTTCTCGATCGATCCCCCAAGCAGAAGCAATATCACCAATAATTAATACAATTCCGCCGCCGCTAAATAGCCGCACAGTTCGTTTATCGATCACGGGTAAAGCTGCGAATAGAAATGGGCGAATTCGTAAGGGATGATCGCGGCGCAATTCTTCGATCGGTTTCAGTGGGGATCCGACTAATGCGGCTAAAGATTGGATGCTATCAATTAATGGTTGAGCATCTAGCGGTGCATCGACTAGTAGCACCCCACCAGCATCCAAATAGGTTTTAAGTGTCTTAACTTCTTGGTTATTGAGTGATAAACCTTGTTTACCTGTCAGGTAAAGTAAATCGTATTCAGCGAGATTTTCACCTAGAGTTACCTGCGCTACTTCATCAGTACCTCTGAGATTGGCACAGAGAGATTCTACTGCTTGGGATAGATAGGCGAGATTAAAGAAATTGCGGGCACAATCTGGATCGGCATGATTTACTTGTGCCATCCGTGCGATCGATTGCGGGCGCGTTTGAGCCTGTCGTCGATAACGTAAATCGAGATTATTATAGCCAGGAAAAAACACCTCGCTGGCTTGGGAAACTACGACTTCACCTGGTTGCAATAACACGCGACAGATCTCGATTTCTGAGCTATTGGGAGTGATACTTTTTTCATCAATCCGAAATGTTTCTTGCACCATTTCTACCTGTTGCTTTTGGCGCAATTCATCAGGATCGATATAGCTAACTGTGAGATAAAGTAAAACTGGATCTGTACCCGTTACTGTAGTTGCAATCCGAAATTCTACCGCTTGAGGAACTACGATGACATTACCAGCCAGATCGATCGCAATTCCTGGCTGAATTTTGAGCCAGCGTTTATCTCGATATTTTGCTTCTACTTGTTTCGGTGCTTCAATCACTTGCACGCCCAATCCACAAACGATTCCTGGCTGATTGAGCGATTGATAATGTGCATTTTGTCGCCGTCGATGATAATCATGTGCCTTCCGCCATCGATCGGCATTAACGAGTAAACCATCAGTAGCTTGCAAGCGTTCAAAAGGTTGAATTGGCGGCGTGGGGAAAGGGTGAGACATTTTAATTAATTGATAATTGATAATTGATAATTAATAATTGATTTTTGATTCATACCTCGATCCACTATTCACCATTCACTATCCACTAATTATCGACAATTCATAACTACAAAAAACTGGCTTTTCCTGCTCGATAATTTTCCTGACTAGGGCTTCTTCGATTCGGTGGGAAGCATCATAACGTAGTTGGACGGCGAAGTGAAATGCTCTACCACCGCCTAAAATTGCTTCGCCAATGATCGCTTCGCCGACGACAAAACTCTCACCGATCGGTTCGGTAATGCTGATATGTTTGGCATTTTCATCGAGGATATCTTCATCTAGTGGTAAACCTGTATAGAGATGTAAATACAGCCGCAAACCGCGTTTGGTACCCCGCCAGGTATAGAGTTCGATCGCGCGGCGCATTAGTCGTCTTTGCTGTTTGAGATCGAGAATTGGATCGATATCCCATCCTACCCAGTGGGATAAAAATGGCAGCAGTAATTCTGGTGCAGTCAGCGGATCGAGGTTTGCCCACATCACCTCGAAGCTATCGATAATCGGTTGAAAAGCTTGCTCGAAGATCTTCATGAACCGTCCGATAAAATCGACTTCCCGATACAACACGGGGAGGAAATCCATGTAGGCACTATGAGGACGAATATGAAGACTAAACTCCTCGTAGTAAGTTTTCGATCGATCTGTATCTCGATCGATCCGAATTGTCAGTAAGCTAAAAAAATCAATCTCTAATTTGCGATCGCCATCCGGTGTAATCGCCTCTCGCCCTTCAAAAAACGTTTTGGGTACCTGAAAGTAAATCACCGCATCCATCTGTGCTCCAGGGGCAATTTCATTCCCCTCAGTGTGAATTGCAAACCATTCACTGGGGAAATTCCCTTCGATTTTCAACTCCAGATTCACCTGCAACGGGTAGCGTTCCAGATTCTGAATCTGCACCATCATCTCGCTAGGCGTATCCGGCTGCAACAGCAACCCAGGGCGATCGGCAACATCCATCCCCCCCGAATTCATAAACGTCCACCCCGAAGACTGCGGCACAGCCTCAGGAATCCGCATCGGCGTAAGTTGAATACTAATTGGAGTTTGGAGGCGACTTTGAACCATGATTTAGGAGTTAGGCTTTAGGCTTTAGGCTGGAAAATCCCCTCCCTGGAGGGGTGCCCGTAGGGCGGGGTGGGTAGATCTACGCTATCTACAAACCATTTACCGTGTCAAAATATTAATCACATGGCTCGATCGCAATCGATCGTCAGCCCAGGAACAAACGGTACCATTGATGCCAGGATCGATCGCGGCTTCTGGTGCTGGTTGTCGTCTCCAGGTATCGCCCTGCTTGCGGATGGGAAAGAGTAATACAGCTCCGAGGTAGCGGACACCGCGCATCTTCTGCATCAGGGCGACGATATCGGAGGTGTAGACGGGTCTGCCAAATGGCCAACCAGTACCGTCAATTCCGCCTGTGAGGGGGTTCAAATATTGATACAGGGAAAATTTTAACTGATTGATGATTTCAGCTTCGGCAAAGGGATTTTGGTAGGCGGGTTCGAGGGCGATTTCGGTTTGGACGGAGATGCCGACGTATTCGGGGGCTTGAAGATAGACTTGCACGCCCAGTAATCGACGTTCTTCCAGGTAGCTGAGGACTTTTTGGCGCAATCCAGGGGAGAGAAGAAATTGTTCGGGGGGTATGCCGACACCTTGAATGATCCCATCGGGATTAGCTTGGGGCACAACTAGTAGATTTACTGTTCCGGCTTGGCTAGTCGCAGTCATCGGCAAGCATTTGACGCGGGCTACGCCACCCGCGCCACCCATGCGGGCGAGTGTTTCAAAATCTTCGGCAGTGACGGCTCGATCGCGTGTACGGAGCATTTGGGGTACTCTGAGGACGGCTTGCTCTAGGGATTCGCCATCGGATCCACTACTGGCGGGCTGGTAATTATCAACTGTGGCAACGTAGGGAATCGCCGATTTCAAAAATTGGAGCGTGTGTCCTTGAACATTGCCTTCGCGTCCGCCCCCCGTGCGATAGGCAGAGATCCTGATTTCGGCTCCCCGTGGTGGGACGGCACCATATTGGTGTTCGAGAAATTGGCGTTCGAGATTGGCAATCTGCACCCTGGTATCCTCAATCTGCGGCTGCTGAATCTTCGATCGAATCTGAGTTTGACGCAGGAGCTGATTGGGTTCGCGAATCAGAGGGCCAAATTGGACTAGTCCGGTGATTGAATCGATCGTATAGTGGAGATCCTCAGGACTAGAATCGGCAAAATCTGTCACCTCCTGCCATTTTTGGGGTAAGCCACCGACTGGTGTTACTAGCACATACTCATTTTCCCGTCGGGCGAGAATCGGCGTAGTTTGGAGCTGAAATTTTTGCCCTGCACTACCGTCGCTAATTCCCAACCGCTCCTCTTCGCTGAGACTACTATGGCTAGCCTTGACTCTACCACCGATCGATCTGACGGTAATTCCAGTAATTCTGGGCGGACGATTGTAGCCAGCTTGATTGAGTTGGGACTGGGTGAAGCTACACCGTAGCCACTGTCCGCGATAGCTGGTAAAGGAAGTCACTGGAAACTTTTCAGGCAGATGCAAGATAATATCCGCGCCCTGAGTCGGATTGCCACCCTGCTGAGAAATCTCATAAAAGCTAAAGCCTTTACTCTTGTCATCGGCTTCCCGCATCAGTACCGATTGCCACACCTCGCCATCCCAAGCTTCCCACCGACGCGGCGGGCGATCTGGATTAATCCCCGTTGGCGTAGCCGCGCCACCTTGAATCGTCACCGCCACCACATTCCCCTCGAGGGCATCGGGACAAGTTAGCACCAGATAAAAGCAATTACCTGGCTCTGGCTGCTCGGCAAAAATCGCCAAATCGCCCCCACTCAAACCATTAGGTTGCCGCGTCCACACATTCATTCCTCGCTCTTGGAGAATCTGCGGAGTTTCCTCGACAGAGGGTGCGGTGAGAAAATACTGAAGATAAGGCTTACCAATTACCAGGGGCGTATCGGTACTAAAAGTAATCGCTGGCGTGCTTTCTGTGCGTAAACTAGTAACTTCCACTCCCGCCGGAATGATATACGTTTCGGGTAAATCGGTAGTCAGATAAAAAGTCAGATCTGTTTGAGCGGGAGTCGGTGGCTGTAACCGAATCCCTAATAGTTCCAGAAACGCCACATAATTTTTGCGCGGTACCTGATTGAATCGGAGCAACATTTGATCCGTCAACCACGCAAATAATTCAATCAGGGTAATCCCAGGATCGCTGAGATTGTGATCCGTCCACTCCTGACAGTAGCGGGGAATCCTGAGTACACATTCTTCCACCAAATCATCGAAAGTACGATCGTCCAGATTAGAAGACGGCAATTTTGGCAAAAAATCAAATTCCACTATTGCGCCCCCGTAACCAAGTAAAAAGGATAAACAAAACTGTATAAATCGGGATATTCCTTGATTCGATAATTGATGATGATATCCACTCTACCCCGCACTGGATCTGGTTCCGTCTCCACTCGATCGATCTCAATCCGTGGCTCCCAGATTTCCAACGCTTCCACCACATACATCCGAATCTGAATCATCGTCGAACTATTGAGCGGTTCAAAGGCTAATTCCGACAATCGCGAACCAAAATCAGGTCGATACATCCGCTCACCCATACTCGTGCGGAGGATAATCCAAATCGATTCCTTGACCTTTTGAGCAGCCGAGCTGAACTGAAGTCCGCCCTGGACGTTCAATTGCAACGGGAACGTCAAACCCTGTCCGAGATAACCTCGCTCCTCCCCATCAAATTCTTCTGGCATGTGTGGAGATCCTGTATTCGATCGCTTTAAGCCAATTAAACTTTAGAGCTAATCTTATCAGTGTGAAAAGTATAAGTATATTCACTAAAAGTCGAGGATGATTTTACAAATCTGTCCAATTTAGATAAAACCTCGACTTTTAGCTAATTTTGATTTCGATCGAATACCACTACCCTTGACTATATATATCCAAAATCTCCCAAGCCTATGCAGATCGAACCGACTGAGAATATGCTGGCACCAGTTGGCGATCTAGGTAGTACTGCTGGATATGCTGGCGTACCGAGTGGATCTGCTAGCGATCGATCTGCAACTATTGCCACCAAGTATAGTCGCGACTCATTACTCTTGAGCAATCTCACCGATCGAGTCTATCAATTATTACAGCAAGATCTCTATTTACAACGAGAAAGATTGAATAACTATGGTCGCTCCAGGTAATTATCATGGTAAATAGTACTAGTAAATCCCCAGACTATAGCAAGAGTAATAGTAATAGTAAATCTACAGAGCAACAATCAGAATATAATCAGCTAAACTTTGTCACTACTAATCGTTTCTACGTCGAAATCAAAGATGGAATTGCCGCATCTTTCACAGAATGTAGTGGATTAGGCCTTCAAATCAAGAAAAATGTTTTTCGGGAAGGAGGTGTAAATGACCAACAGAGAATTTATTTAGGTCAAGCAGAATTTACAGATGTTACGCTCAAGCGAGGCATCACCAATCATCCTGGCTTTTGGAATTGGCTAAATCAGGTATTTGATGAAACAAAAGCTACCGAGCGAAAAAATGTCAATATCTTACTCTTCGATCGATCTGGTGAAACAATGATGAGCTGGACTTTAATTGGGGCAATCCCAGTTGGCTGGAAAACTCCAGCATTGCAAGCTGATGGGAATGCAGTTGCGATCGAAGAATTAACTCTCGCCTATGAGGGTTTGACAATATCGAAAGAAGGTGGTGGTGGAATTATAGTAACTAGAAATCCAACAACCGGAGTCTTTCCTTCTAAGTAATCTGTGATCGGTAAATAAATCATGCTGAACTTCTTACCTTTACTAGACATAAATTTATCAATATTAGGGAAGAGAAATCCGCTGACTAAATCCTCTAGATTCTACCGAGAATCTAAACTTGCTATAGCTGAACTCAATCATGGCAATCTGGTAACTTTACAGCCACAATTAATTCAGACATCTAGACTTTTAGCTGCTAATTCTCCAGATCGATTCCACCACAGCAATCATCAATCAGATATTGGTTGGGATAATTGGCAACCGATCGATCGATCGGCAGATCGTGATGATTTTGATTATAAGGTCGATCGATCGCGTTTTGATATTGAAGATCGATCTAGTCCACCATCTGAACTAGATCATCCAGAATTAGATTTTTTTACCACCGTATTAACTACTGAATTTGCAGAGATCGATCCTTCGCCAGATTCTTTATCTACTAATTTAACAGACATTGAAAAACCAACACCTATAAATAAAGATCGATCCACTCCCAATCCTATTCAACCACAACCACAACCACAAGAAAAATTACATCCTAAGCCGATTGAGTCAGATCGGAAATTATTAGAATCTCATCAAATCGATCAGAGCAAACAGCCAAAATTATCGGTACAATCACCTCCAGTTTTTGTCGATCTTCAATCACAAAAAATACCTAAAGCCTCTCCTGAATCTATAGAAGAACCCGCGATTTTACCTGAATCTTTGATCTCCTTATCACTAGATAATTTTATTGTAACTACTGTTGATGCTTCTTTGTTAGAGACACTTCCAGGAATGAGCATCGATCTAAACTTAGATGTGCCTAAATCTCCAGACTTAGATCTAGCTCAACCGTCCAGATCTGTCGTTGACACAGCCACTCTGCAAGAGCATCAAACAACATCCAATTTAACATCTCCACTAGAATTAATCCCAGATCCAATTGTTCCCAATTTACTTGACACACCCACAATAACTAATCCTCTCGCATTCCCAAAAGTTTCTCGCTTAGATCCAACAACAGATACAACTATCATCATTCCCGAACTTACTTTATCCCCAGCGATTCCTACTCCATTTACCGTACAAGAACAAATAGCCGGAGCGACAGAAATCGCCTCAATTTCCGCAGCTTCAGAGGAATTAAGATCAGATACTATCGCTCTAAATTCAATCAATTCGCAGCTACCAGAAACAGCCACAACACAGCCACCTGAATTAGAACAAAAATCTATCACAATGGATGAGATATCTTCCGTTGTAACACTAGCTGTCGAACCTGTGCGCGAATCAAGCTCCGACACTTTACCATTGAATCTAGCCGATTCACCCATCCCCAATCAACCCCTATCGACAGATCCCGCGCAGATAAGTGGATCATTAGATGAGTTCGCAATTGCTAATCTAAATGTTTCAGAATTAACCAACTTATTGCCATCAAATCTTACCCCTACTACCTCACCCATCTCAGCAGATCGAGAGCAAAACTCTACCACACCTAATCAAATCCCCCCAGCGATCGAATCATCCCAGCCACTCATTCCAACCAATGCCCAGCTCAATCTAGCAGCAGATCACAGCAATATTGATCGAGACTTGGACTCTATTCAATTCCATCCAGAAAATCGAAATATTCCTGAATCTCCCGATACATTACTAGTTTCCAATCCAGATCAAATCGCCACCTCAATCACTCCACTCGAAATTGCAGCGGATCTAGAATCCACTCAGTTATTAAATGCAGATATTTTCCAGTTAGATCGACTCGATGCTCGTACCATCGAGCAAACATCTTCAGAATTAGAGCAGACATCAATATTTACTGATAACCCAATACTGGAAGATTTTGATAGTTCATCAACATCTATTATTGAAACTGCTAATACTCAATCGATCAATTCAGATCTAGCTATTAAATCTATCCCTGCCTTTAATTTAGATTCTCCACAATTTAATATAGATAAATTGGCTTTAGACAATCCCTCTATAGAATCAATAGAAGTTATTGAAGGAGAACAAAAAAAACTTGTCGAAACTAGTAAAGAATTTAGCTCAGAAACTTTATTAACTAGTCCTGTTGCCGATCAATCTAGTATCACTCAAAAGAGCGATGATTCTCTCCACAGCATCGGCAAAACTGAAGATATTTCGATAAATATTGCTGAC
Organism: Chamaesiphon sp. OTE_75_metabat_95; assembly: GCA_031387665.1. GTDB lineage: Bacteria > Cyanobacteriota > Cyanobacteriia > Cyanobacteriales > Chamaesiphonaceae > Chamaesiphon. Next base: position 57,631 of record JANNDL010000036.1, read on the forward strand.
GAATCTGACGGTATTATTAATCCAGTTGAAAATCAAATTAATAACGTAACTAATACAACCAAACTAGATCGGATAATCACACCATCATCGGAGATCGATCGATCAGAATTACCATTAATATCGATCGATCTTCATGATGATAATATTGAGGATAATTCAGCCACAGATATCACCATCCCCGCTCCAACTGTTGGCTATGCAACTGGTGGCTATGTCAAAGATGCAACTCATCTTGATCTTCAATCGATCGCAACTTCTGATACAGTATCAGCAATGCTCACACCTGGAGAATTTGTGATCAATGCCAAAGATGCTCAGAAGAATCTAGATCTACTCACCCATATTAATCGTGGCGGCGAACCAGAAGCTGCACTACCAAATCCAGAAGCTCAACTATCAATTATTGAAGAGTCATCGACATCTTCAGATATTTCGCCAACTTCGATTCAGCGCAAGCGTAATAATTCACTAGTTGCTCCATCTTTGCAGCGAGAAGTTAGTTTGCAACAACTTTTACCACTTACAAATCCTGGACTAGATACTTTTGAATCCAGCCAAGCTGAAAGTAGTAATTCAGCACCAAAATACTCGTCACCATTAATGGTTTTTCGCAAACCGATGTCATCTTTCCAATCACAATATACTGGATCTGACACGCCCGATCAGTGGGGAAGTATTGAAGATTTAATCAGTGGAAGTAGTAATAATTCAGATCCATTTAGCTTCGATCAGATCTCCCCTCAACAGCCAGATCTTGAACCCGGATCTTCACCCATGATTTCGCCCCAATACACATCAACAATTAGAGGATTTGCTGATGGAGGAGAAGTAACACCATCTGATATATCCACGACGATAGAACCAACAACCCAAACAATTGAAGCACCACTCGTAAATCCTCAGTCACAGCCAGCAAATAACGATCCAGCCGAACTAGAAATCCTCGCACGAGAAATCTATCATCGACTCAGACAACGCTTAGAAATCGAACGCGAACGTCATGGTAGTTACTCTGGCAATCTAGCTTGGTAACTATTACTTACTAAGATTATTCACTTCAAAATAATAAATTATGGCTGTTCCGAAAATTATTGAAACCCCTCAAAAAGCACCACAGCTAGAGAAAGCAAAATTAATAGCTCGAAATAAAGAAGCTCCAGATATTATTTTGATGTTTAATCCAGAGGAGATTACTTTTGCTAGAACTGTCAAATGGGAAGCGGCTAAAGGCGGTCAAGGAAAAACTTTACTGCCAAAAGTTAATTTTTCAGGAGTAGATCCATATAAATTCACACTGAAGCAATTAGTTTTTGATACCTATGAATCAAAAGAATCTGTAATGGGAAAAATAAATGACATCAAAAGAGGTGTCACAGTAGTTGAAGGCTTGCCTAAAAAACGCCCTCCAATATATTTATTCGCATGGGGAAATACCAGCAACACTAATTGCTTTAACTGCGTAATCACTAGTTTAACCTACAAGCTAAATATGTTTCTCACAGATGGTACTCCAGTTCGAGCAATCGTCGATATTAGCTTGCAAGAAGTTGATGAATCTAATGTGCCAGGATCTACAAAATCTAAATCTCAAGATCTAGAGAGAGTAAATGGACCAACGCCTCCAAATACGTCAAAAGTAGAGGTGCCAAGAAAAGGGACGAGTCGCTAAGATATTTTAGACCTTCTAGATTGTATTTTGAACTAAATTAATATGCCATTATATTTGTCGGAACCAAAATTGCAGTTTAGCAAAGGTGCTAGTTGGGAGATGGCAACACCTGAATTAATCAAAGATGTCTTGCAAATTAGTATCGAAGAGAGTTTGCATTTACCAGCAATGTTTTCGCTAGTTATTCATAATAGTTATATTCCAACTAGCGATCGAGGTCAAAATCAACCGTGGCGATATAGTAAAAATGGTCAAGATTTGTTTGAAATTGGCAATAAATTAAGAGTAGGATTTGCCTCTAGCACCACTGGAGCCAATGATTTCAAAAGTGAAGCTGAAGATTTTTTAATTGAAGGTGAAATTACGGCGATCGAAGCTCATTTCAATGAGAAATCTGAAGCTCCAATTATTGTACGGGGCTATGATGTTTCCCATCGCCTGCATCGGGGTCGCTACAATCGATCGTTCTTAAATCAAACCGATAGCGATATTGCCAAAAAGATTGCTAAAGAAGTCGGGATTAAGATTGGCAAAAATATCGAAGATAGTGGCGAAACTCATGAATATGTGTTTCAGGAGAACCAAACCAACATGGAGTTTCTGCGCGAACGGGCTGCGGCAATTGGGTTTGAATTATTCATCCAAGGGCAAGAATTATACTTTCGCAAACCCAAAAGTCAAAAATCTTTGGACTTAACTTGGTTAGTCAACGTCAGTAGCTTCAATACTCGCGTTGCCAGTGCCGAACAAGTTAGTGCCGTCGAAGTTCGCAGTTGGGACTATACCCAAAAAAGATTGATTTCGGCGACAGCTAAATCCGCAAATCTTGTCACCAAAACTGGTAATGAAAGCGGCAGTAGTACCAGCACAAAATTCGATCTCGATCGCCAGCCGCCCAAAATCACTGTAGTCGATCGACCCGTAGCTACCACCAAACAGGCCGAAAACATGGCTCAAGCCCTGTGCGATGAGCTGGGGGGCGAATTTGTCTATGCAGACGCTAAAGCCGAAGGCAACCCCAAAATTCGACCAGGTACCGTAGTAGATCTCAAAGGTATGGGCGATCGATTTAGCGGTAAGTACTACGTTACCGAAACTCGCCACTTTTACCATCAGCAGATCTATAAAACTGAATTTAGCGTGCGGGGACTGCGGGCGGGCAATCTGTTTAGCACCCTAGCTCCAGCCGTCCGGCTCCAGCCAGGGCAAACATTTTTAGTCGGCATCGTCACCGATAATAAAGATCCCAAAGCCTGGGGGCGAGTCAAGGTCAAATTTCCCACCCTCACCGAAGAACATGCCAGCCACTGGGCACGAGTAGTATCGATTGGTGCTGCCAATGCACGAGGATTTGACTGTCTCCCAGAGGTAAATGACGAGGTACTAGTCGGCTTTGAACACGGAGATATCCATCGCCCCTACGTGATCGGCGGTGTCTGGAATGGCAAAGATGCTCCACCCGAACCAGTCAATGATTCGATTCAGGGTGGAAAAGTCCGACTCCGCACGATCAAAACCCGTACTGGACATACCTTGCAATTTGTCGAGGAAGATAAAGGCTCTAGCAAAGCTGGCGTGCGCCTAGAAACCAAGGGGGGACACAAAATCTACCTCAACGACAGCGAAGCCTGCATCGAAATCGAAACCAAAGGTGGTCACAAAATCACCATGGACGATCGCGGTCAATCGATCGCCCTCAATTCTACCGGAAATCTCTCCCTCAAAGCAAAAGGCAACATCGAAATCAAAGCCAACGGCACCATCACCATCAACGGTGCCATCATTAGCCTAAATTAGTGGTTTAGTGGTTTAGCGAAGAAAAGATCGCATATCTAGAACTAGCCACCATTCACTATCCACTAAACCACTAAATCACTAAACCACTAAACCACTAAACCACTAATTTATGCCTGGAAAACCCGCTGCCCGTGTTGGAGATATGACTGCTCATGGTAGCCCCCTGGGTGCCGGCCCTGGCAGCACAAATGTGCTAATTGGCAAGAAACCTGCATGGCGAGGGATTTCAGCAGCACAAGCCGCGATGCTTGCCCAAAAAGTTGCCGAGGGAGCCGAAAAGATTGCCAAAGCTGCGGCGAAGGCTAGTGCCGCTGCGGGGACTCCAGCAGGGCCAGCAGCCGTGCTGAATCTCGCCAAGGTTGTGGCGGAGACAGTTGCCGATATTGCCTCGACGATGACCGGATTTGGGGCGGATATGCACGCTTGCCCGATCGTCAAAGTCGCGATTCCTGATGGTGTAGGGCTGGTGACAAATGGCAGCCAAACGGTACTAATCAATGGGATGGCAGCCTGTCGGATGGGCGACATCATTCAAGAAGCCACTAGTGTCAATTCGATCGCAATGGGTGAACCGACGGTATCGATCGGTGGTTGAATCAGGTAGCTACTAAACTAGCGCAAGCACAGATTTTGGGGATTTGATATCATTGAGGAAGTAATTTCGTCACGATTCAATTGAATGGTAGAACTCAAGCTAACGCAACTTCGCCACTTATTTATAGAAATGGATCGGGCATTAATTGCTTATTCTGGCGGGATTGATAGTACTTTAGTTGCGAAAGTTGCCTACGATGTTTTAGGAGATAGAGCGTTGGCAGTAACGGCAAAATCGCCATCTTTATTACCTGAAGAACTCGAAGATGCGATCGAGCAAGCCAGATCGATCGGGATTGCTCATCAGATTGTCGAAACCCATGAAATGGACAATCCAAATTACTCTTCTAATCCGATTAATCGGTGTTATTTTTGTAAGAGTGAACTGCATGATACCCTCAAACCCCTAGCGATCGATCTGGGCTATGGCTATGTAATCGATGGTGTCAATGCCGATGATTTAGGAGATTACCGTCCAGGTATCCAAGCTGCCAAGGAACGTGGAGCCAGATCGCCACTAGCCGAACTAGGCATCACCAAAATGGAAGTACGCGAAATTGCTCAATCTCTGGGTTTAGCTTGCTGGAATAAGCCCGCTCAACCCTGCCTGAGTTCCAGGTTTCCCTACGGTGAAGAGATTACTATCCCCAAATTAAACCGCGTCGGTAGAGCTGAGATTTATCTGCGGCGGTTGGGTTATGAAAATGTGCGAGTTCGATCGACTGGAGATACTGCCAAAATCGAATTACCAGCCGATCTAATTCAACAGTTTGTGGCTAATGTTAATCTAATTGAATTAACCACCACTCTGCAATCTTTTGGCTTTATCTATGTCACTCTAGATTTAGAAGGATATCGCAGTGGTAAATTAAACCAAGTATTACCTCAATTAATTAATAATTGATAATTATTAACTATCCTTGCTTGTTTAATTTAGTCAACAACCACAGCGCACTAACAATTCCAATAAAGTGAGCGGTAACTGTGTGGGTATTTGCCAACACGATAAAAATATCTAAAGGCTGAATAATCTTGCTCAAAGCATCAGGGCTAAACATCCCAAATGAGACAGCAGAGGATAATGACTTGCCGAGTAAGGTTCCGGCAATAGATTCAGCACCCATCACACTCAATCCCATCCCGATGATTGATGACATCAACCCCCACTGGACAAGTTTGATCGTATCAGCTCTTTTGGGTCGAATATCGGGATTTTGAAGCTTGCGAGAAGTCGTGACATATCTAAATGACCAGAAAGTGCTAACGTACAATACCAACAACCCACCCAATGCAAACACCAAGCTGCCACCCGTGCCAGGATTGCTGACTCCAGTGCTGGCAAAGGGCGCAGCAAATAGAAAAATCAGCGTTGACACCACCGCCAAAACAAGTTGAAGCCAAAAGCCAGCCCAGCCTACCCGCCACAATTGAGCAGCAATTTTTTTGACAGTTTGGGGGGTGTTGTCGTTAATTTCCATGTTTGACATAAATATTAATTAAGAAATTCAAAAGAAAATAGCAGAATTATCCCTTGGTGCAAATTGAATGAGTTAAGCTGAAGATTGAGTAGCTATATTTTGTCTAAATCATCAGTCATACTCGTGACATTTAAGTGGTTGCTCTTTTTAGTCTAGTTTTGTCAAGTTTAGTTTGGCTTGCCGCCCTTGTTCGGCTGTTGAGCTAAGTAAAGATTGGAACACCAACATTATAAGGTGGTAACAGCTATGAATTTTGAAGATATCTATTGCTTTTTTCGCAATCCGCCACCACTCTATCTCAATCAGGAGTTGGCAGTATGTTATATTCTCGATATCTTACTGCAAGACGATTCCTATGGTACTGAATTGATCGCCAGATTGGAGCATGAATCTTCGATCTATCGGCTTTCAGATACTGTTCTATATAGTGCCGTTAAGTTCTTGGAAGCTTCCGGTACAATTGTCGGCTATTGGAAAAAAGTTGCAGGGCGTGGTCGTCCGCGTCGCATGTACCAGATTTCACCTGAGTGGCGAAATAAAGCCACCGAGCTGGCATCTTTTTGGACTCAATATTCTCAGTCTACTCCTACCAGGATCGCCTCGACGATCGATCATAGATCGTTTTCGATCGGTAGTTAGGCTAGATGGAATCGAAATGAGTCAAAATTTCAAAGTTATCTTTGAGGGGTAATAATCAGCAGGCATAACGCCTGCTTTTTATTGACCAGATATGTTAACTTATATTGCGAGGTTAGAACCTATTGGGTAGTCTCTTCTCTGAAATACTGCGCTATCAACTATCAACTATCAACTATCAACTATCAACTATTTTAATCATGGCTGCTAAACGGATTCTACTTTGGTATCGTAACGATCTTCGCCTGCATGACCATTTACCCTTGACTCAGGCTCTAGCTGGTGGTGCTAGCGTAATTCCAGTTTACTGCTTTGACGATCGACATTTTGGTCAAACCAGATTTGGATTTCCGAAAACGGGTGCATTTCGCGCTCAATTTTTAGTTGAAAGTGTTGCTGATTTGCAACAATCCTGGCAAGCTCAGGGCAGTAATTTAGTGATTCGACGCGGATTGCCAGAGGTCGTCATACCTGAACTAGTCGAAAGATTGGGGATTACTGACGTATATTATTATCGCGAAGTTACTGCCGAAGAAATTGCAGTAAGTACAGCATCAGAACAAGCTTTAAAGCAGATTAATGTCAATTGTAAATCTTTTTGGGGTCAGACCCTCTATCAACTTCAGGATTTACCATTTAATCTCCCAAATATTCCCGAACTATTTACCAAATTTCGGAAGGATGTAGAGCGGGATGCCAAGATTCAAATGCCTGTAGCTACTCCGACTAGTCTCCCGCCATTACCTGTAGATTTAGATCCTGGCACATTACCCAGCTTGGCAGAATTAGGACTAGAGACACCAGCGGTTGATGAGCGGGGAGTCTTGGCATTTAAAGGTGGTGAAACGGCGGGAATCGATCGATTGGATCAGTATTTCTGGCAACGAGATCAGTTGCGAGTATACAAGGAAACTCGCAATGGGATGTTAGGTGCAGACTACTCTTCTAAGTTTTCACCGTGGTTAGCTTTGGGATGCTTATCTCCGAGATATATCGTCCAACAAATCGATAAGTATGAAAATGAACGAATCGAAAATGACTCAACTTATTGGCTAATCTTTGAGCTGTTGTGGCGAGATTATTTCCGCTTTATTTGTGCGAAACACGGCAATAAAATTTTCAAGCAATCTGGACTTCAAGGTGTAGACATGACTTGGAAGGAAGATTGGCAAAGATTCGATCTCTGGCGAGAAGGGAAAACAGGATTTCCGTTGGTAGATGCGAATATGCGGGAGCTAGCGGCAACTGGATTTATGTCCAATCGGGGGCGACAAAATGTGGCAAGTTTCTTAACTAAGAATCTAGGAATTGATTGGCGGATGGGTGCTGAATGGTTTGAATCTCTATTAGTTGATTACGATGTCTGTAGCAATTGGGGAAATTGGAACTATACGGCGGGTGTCGGCAATGATGCGCGGGGTTTTCGCTTTTTCAATATTACTAAACAGTCTGGAGACTACGATCGGGAAGGTAAGTATGTCAAGCATTGGTTGCCAGAATTAGCCCAAATTTCAGCGGCAAAAGTACATGAGCCGTGGAAGTTGTTGCCTGTAGAGCAATCACGATTTGGTGTGAATATTGGCGTTGATTATCCTCAGCCTGTCGTGGATTTATTCAAGTCTGCGCGGACTCATGAATTGATTTACAATATGGCTTTTAATATATCCAGTAGTTCAGGAGATCGGCCTGTTCCCAAGCGTAAATCGAGGTAGGATCGATCGATATTGATCGTGGGGGAGGGCAGGTTTTGTCCGAAGAGGATGGTGTTAGGCGACAATTGCTAGAATAAAAACGCCGCTTCATTCTAGCAATTGTCGATGCTATCTTCGATTTCAAACAAAACCTACCCTCCTCCACTAAGAGCTAAAAAGATCTCAAATGGGTTCTATAGACCTTTATACTGGTAAGATCGATCGCTGACAAGCCGGACAGACAGCGTGAATTGTGAGCTGACAATCGAGCAGATGATAACCTTCTTTCTTGGAAGTTTTATCGCCAATCTTTAGGACAGAATCGTTCTTGAATTCGATCGTTTGATTGCAGCGCACACAGATCAAATGGTGATGGTGATGATGCGGCTGATTGATTTCATAGTGTTTGTGATCTTCCGCGAGTTCCAGCTCTCGCAAAATTCCCATTCGCGCCATCAGCTTGACGGTACGATAAATAGTGGACAAGCTAATATCATGCCCTTCCTTCTGAAGCAAATCGCACAGTTCTTCTGCACTGAGATGCTTGCCTGCGGCTAAGTTTTGGAATATGTCCAAAATCACTGTTCGTTGCGGCGTGAGTCGCCAGCCCCGTTCGTGTAGTTCAGCTTTGAGAGAGTCTGCTGTGTAGAATGACATACTCATCACCCAGTTTTATGGTAAGCCTTTATCATATCTGACTACCAGTCTATTTGCAACAAGCTAGTCTTATTGAGAATAACTCTCTTTTGGAGTTGGGAGTTGGGAGTGAATACCAATCGACAAGCAGTGAATGTACCTATTTCTGGACGCTTGTGTCCGAACTCCCAACTCCCAACTTCTTACCCTCTACCCGTCACCGACAACCCCTCCACAATCAAAGATGGCGTGTGACACGGGCCATTCCAATCGATATCCGCGCCGACGACGACAACTTGCTTGAGAGCAGTGTAGACATTGCCACTGACCATCGTATCTTTGATTCTGCCGACGATCTCACCGTTGCGGACGCGATAGCCTAGCTCAACATTGATCGAAAAATCGCCAGACATACCAGCTCCACCGCCCAGAATTTGGTCAATGATAATGCCTGAATCAAGCTGTTTGACTAATTCTGGAAAGCTGATTGTGCCAGGTGCTACAGTCAAATTGACAAGATCGGGGGTCGGATAACTGCCCAAGCCAGAACGGAAGCCATTGCCAGTCGATCCACAGCCAAGTTGACGACCGATCGTGCGATCGGTATAAAATAATTTCAGGATCCCGTCTTGAATTAGTGTCAAAGACTGTGTGGGCGAACCCTCATCATCAAAGGGACAACTAAATGGCCCCCAATTGGGCTGCTGTATCAGCGTGAGCAGGGGTGAAATCACCTTTTGACCTAATCTATCGCTCCAGGGCGAAGCTCCTTCATACACTTGTTTACCATTCATCGCCGCTTGGACTGTTTCCCACAGCATATCAGCAGCTTTGGCTGTAAATAAAACTGGTACTTTTCCCGTCGGCGGCTTAACATTGTTTTTCGCCCACTCCAATCTTTTGATTATACTTTGCGCAATTTTAGCTGGATCCAATTCACCCCTTTGAGTTTGACCATCCCCCACACTCAAAAAGTCATCACCGCGAATCCACTCTACCGCCAGATAGCCGCTCAGAGTAGTATCGCTATAGCTACAGTCTAAGCCCAGACTATTCACTAGCCTAGTGGTTTCGATATCGCAGTCCCATTGGCTGCTACAGATGACATCAGGGAAATCTGAGCGCACTAATTCGATCGATTCCTTACCCATCACCAATAATTCCTCAGTGGGAATTGTAGTGCCTAGATCGGGGTAAATATTGCGATTGGCTGCATTTAATTCAGGGATTTCTCGATCGTTGAGTGCCGACAATTCTATACTTTTAGCAACCAGAATACTCGGCTCAACGGCACCGTAAGCAACTGCTATTCCTGGTCTACCATCCTTCCACAACCGCAGCGCAATCCCCTCACTCTGGATGGATTCCAACTGCTTGAGCCGATTTGCCTCAAAGAAAACTGGGCGCGACAATGATTTAGCTTGGTAAACCTCTGCTGCTTCTGCACCCGCTTTGAGAGCTAGATCTAGGAGTTGTTCGGCGATGTCCATTTCGGGGGATGGGGAGATGGGGCGTGTGGGAGAATGGGGATGCTGGGGGACGGGGGGATGGGGAGATTTTAATTACTAACATCCCAACTCCCAACTCCCAACTCCCAGCTATCAACTATCAACTATCATAAAGTAGCCAAAATCCGGCGAATTCTTCGCTTTCAGGATTGGATTGGATGGCGATGAAGTGGACACCTTTGGACTGTTGTTTGCTGGCTTCAAAGCGGGCAGCTTCTGATTGGGTATCGCCATCTAGACGGGCGAGAATCCAGCTTTCGCTTGCGCCTGTTTCTAGTAATAGCGTGGATTTGGGGGCGGGTTGATATGCTACAGCTACTATTTCCAATCCTGACATCCAAGCTGCCATCGGTACGGAACGCGCTGAATAGAGAATCAAACCTGGAATCATCACGTCGGGGGTGATGCCGAACATTTCGAGTGGAAAGGATTCCCCAAATCCAATTTGCCAATCGCTCATATCAGCAAACTGACTGGCTGCCAAATTCATAAATGCCCACTTTTCACCAATTAGGGCTTCTGGTAAAGGCTGTGGCGAATCGGAAAACATCTGAACTGATGCACTATTGACAGCCTGATAGTTGGGCTGAATTGGATAGAAGTTGTCCATCCTCTCATCTAACCATTGTCTGAGGGAGATCGATCGACGACTAGCCGCAGAAGGAATGCCAATATCCTTACAAGCTTTGGTAATCATGTTATTCATTTGTCGTCGAAAGAAGCGAATCCGTTGGGGGGATTGCTTTGCTTCCAACATGGCTGCTTGTAAAGCTTCACCCAGCCATATTGAGTTGACTTGATCGCTTGGACAATATTGTGCGTAGCGAAATAGCTCGCTGCTTGACTGCTGGGTGCTGGAGGGACTCTCACATATCAATAATTCCCAGACTTTTTTCTGTCGCTCATCTACCAAAGGGCGTGAGTAAAAGTCGATCTCCCAAATCACTCCCATTATTTTACTTCGTGCTGCTTGCGTTGTGATTTTTACAGCTAGTTTCCAATTATCGGCGATCGCCGCACATTAGGGAATAGCTAGTACTGGACGGCGTAAATCTAGTTACTATGTTGGGGCGATGGGGCGACTGGGGGACTTTGAAAATACTAGTGCTAGCCGTAGATCTCAGGGTACCCATGAAGGGTACCTTGAGATCTACGGCTAGCACTAGTCTGTATGTCTTGGCGCAAGACATGAGTAAATCCTCATTTCTTAGGCGGCGATAGCGTCGTTGAATTCACTCTCAATCTTGTCGGTTAAACTCAAGACATTAGACTGCGGTAAAGTTAACTCACTGGTAGGTGCTAATAAGTTGAGAAATCTGTCAGCAATTTCATCTTCACGTCCTAAGAAAAACTGCTCCCAATTCGCTTGATTTGGCTCCACATGACTATGTACTTTGCAGGCTGGTGATTTAGCATTATTCCCTGCCAATTCACGTTTGACGGTAAATTCAAACACGCAGAGGCTATTAAACCGTGCGTCTTTAGCTCTTGCAGGAATTGAATTAGCGATCGCGTGACACTTAGTAACTCGATCGATCAGTTGTTGCCAGTGAAAACTAAAGCTGGCTTGATTAGCACCTTTGGCAACATAGGCTAAACCAATTTCATGTAATGGTTGATTGTTAGCATCTAGTAGCAATACTTCATAGCATTGAGCAGTACCATATTTCTCACGATTACTATATAGTTGCTTGCTATATTGTCCAGCAACAACTAGTCTTTCTTCGTGGCGGGAAACCTGTCTGTCAAATGCGAACAAAGGCGATCTTGGTACCACCAACATCCGTGGCGATTGGATTAATAGTCCCCGTTCTTTGCCACCACTATTGTATTCGTAGACGATCGTTTGAGCTTCATCGACAGATCCCCAGCCAGCTTTAGCCATCTCGGTCTCGGTGATGAAGTAGCCGCACTCACTGGCACCATTTTCGCCGCGCAATGCTTGGATACGGGGTAGTCGAGCATTTGGATTGACGTATTCAGGTGCTGCAAATCTGTCGCGGACAGCAGACTCCTTCATCGGAAATGTATTTCTAGGTGATTCTGGTGGAGTAATATTCAGTTCTTCAATCCGTGATACAAAAGTATCTGGGCTGGGCGTGTGTAAGTATTCAGCAGTATGGTCTTTAGTTGCTCTGGTTTTTGAGTAAGTCATCGGTCTGCGCTGCAAATATGATGGATTTCTGTGATGGACAGGCTATCTTTGGCTCCAGTCCTTTCTTAGTACAAGTATATCATGAATTTGGCAAAATAGTACATAACCACTAAAAATCCGTAGGGGCGGGTTTATGAAATTAGTTTCCGCTATGACAACAACTTTCGTACAAACCCGCCCAACCCCATTAGAAATAGAAGGATCGTTTTCCCACCAACAACAATCGATTATTGAGGGAGATTGTTATTGGTGGGGTTGAGCGGGTTTGTTCTGTATTTATTTGTATTAAGCTGGACTGATGAGCATAAACCCGCCCCTACAGATCTGTCCGCGCAAGCGTAATCAAAAAAATATCTTGCTAATTTCTAGAACGCTATGCTATGATTATATGTCTGGCATTATGTCAATTTTTATAATTTACGATCTAAAGTGACAGGCTCGCGTGGCGACGCTTTAATGCGAAAAAATAGGAAATAGCGAGATTAAAGCATATGGCAAATATTAAGTCTGCAATCAAACGTGTCGAAGTCGCCGAGCGCAATAGACTTCGCAACAAGTCCCATAAGTCTGCGGTACGGACGCTGATGAAAAAATATTTCATGGCCGTTGAGAAGCATACTGCAACACCTTCGGATGAGACATCTGCTGAGGTTCAAAAATGTATGAGTGAAGCATTCAAAAAGATTGATAAAGCCGTCCAGAAAGGTGTCTTGCATCGGAACAACGGTGCAAACAAGAAATCTCGCCTATCTAAAGCGATCGCAGTCAAAGCAGCAGCGTAGCCTCAGAAATTCTTTCAAAACCAGTTAAACTGTGCTAAATGCAGCTAATTGATACTCACGTTCATATCAACTTCGACAGCTTTGAAGCAGATTTAGAAGCAGTGCGCGATCGCTGGCGAGAGCAGGGAGTTGTCCAGTTGGTACACTCTTGTGTAACACCAGCCGAGTTTGCCAAGACGCAGCGACTAGCAGACATGCTCCCAGAGCTATTCTTTTCGGTAGGATTGCATCCATTGGACGCAAAATTATGGGAAGCAGATCTGGGAGAGCAGATTCGGACGCTGGCGATTAGCGATAAGCGCGTGGTTGCGATTGGTGAAATGGGTCTAGATTTCTTCAAAGCTGAAGATCGTCAGTGGCAGGTGCAAGTATTTCGATCGCAATTACAGATTGCCGCTTCACTCGATTTGCCAGTGATCGTTCACTGTCGAGATGCTGCTGTGATGATGCGCCAAGTTTGCCAGGAATTCTGGAAAGAATTTGGACAAGTGCAGGGCGTGATGCACTGCTGGGCGGGAACGCCAGAGGAGACTCAATGGTTTCTGGACTTAGGCTTTTTCATCAGCTTCAGCGGGGTAGTTACATTCAAAAATGCGACTCAGATTCAAGCTTCGGCTCAAATCGTACCTGCTCAAAAGCTGCTGATCGAGACTGATTGCCCATTTTTGGCACCTGTACCCAAGCGCGGTAAGCGGAACGAGCCAGCTTTTGTTAGCCATGTTGCCAGCTACTTAGCGCAATTACGAGGCGAAAGTCTCGAAACCCTCGCTGATTTTACGACTGCCAACGCTCGACAATTATTTAAACTACCAATATTATCAACTATTTAGCCAACCAGATCTAATCTTTTTTTTGCTCAGACTCGATCCATTCTAACTCAATATACTTTCGCCACGAAGATGTTTTTGAACCCATACTCGCAGGTTAATACTTTCCCAGCCGCAGCAAATGCAAGATCGGAGCAAAGCAATTACTACTCGCAATGGGGGCATTTTAAGTATGTATTCATATGATTGGGTCACTTGGAGTAATAAACAGAATGTAGCTACATTGACGCACCAAAGTCGATTCCGATTGGTTTGAAACGTCAATTTAATGTAGAAGAATCGATCGCTATTTAGAACGCACTCATAGAGGATTATACATGACTAGTCAGATTACTACAACGGCATCCACTTACATGTTGCCCGATTTAGTAGAGATTCAGCGTTCTAGTTTCCGCTGGTTCTTGGAAGAAGGTTTGATCGAAGAATTAGATAGCTTTTCACCAATTACTGACTACACTGGCAAGCTGGAATTGAGATTCCTCGCCAAAAATTACAAGCTCAAGCGTCCTAAATATGACGTAGATGAAGCAAAGCGACGCGATGCTAGCTATGCGGTGCAGATGTATGTACCGACGCAGCTAATCAACAAAGAAGATAAAGGCAAAATCATCGAGCAGGATGTCTTTATTGGCGATCTGCCACTGATGACCGATCGGGGTACGTTTATTATTAACGGTGCCGAGCGGGTAATTGTCAATCAAATCGTGCGATCGCCTGGAGTCTATTATAAGTCTGAGTTGGACAAGAACGGTCGCCGTACCTATAGCGCGTCCTTGATTCCCAACCGTGGCGCATGGCTGAAGTTTGAGACTGACAAAAATGATATCGTTTGGGTGCGGATCGATAAGACTCGCAAGCTGTCGGCGCAGGTGCTGCTCAAGGCTTTGGGCTTAACTGACAACGAGATTTTTGACTCGTTACGTCACCCTGAATTTTATCAAAAGACGATCGAGAAAGAAGGCAACCTCACCGAAGAAGAAGCCTTGATGGAGCTGTATAAAAAGCTGCGTCCAGGTGAGCCGCCTACTGTCAGTGGTGGTCAGCAATTGCTGGATTCACGCTTCTTTGACCCCAAACGTTACGATCTGGGTAAAGTTGGTCGGTATAAATTAAACCGCAAACTGCGGTTGACTACACCTGACTCGATTCGGGTGCTAACTCCTCAGGATATCCTGTGCGCGATCGATTATCTGATCAACCTCGAATTTGACATCGGCAGCACCGACGATATCGATCACTTAGGTAATCGCCGCGTGCGTTCCGTGGGTGAGCTACTCCAGAACCAAATTCGGGTCGGCTTAAACCGCCTCGAACGGATTATCCGCGAACGGATGACGGTTTCTGAGACTAGCAGTTTAACCCCCGCCAGCTTGGTCAATCCCAAACCATTGGTAGCCGCTGTCAAGGAATTTTTCGGTTCCTCCCAGCTCTCCCAGTTTATGGATCAAACCAATCCCCTCGCGGAATTGACCCACAAACGCCGTCTGTCAGCATTAGGTCCTGGTGGTCTAACGCGAGAACGGGCTGGTTTTGCGGTGCGAGACATCCACACCTCCCACTACGGGCGGATTTGTCCGATCGAGACTCCTGAAGGCCCCAACGCTGGTTTGATCGGTTCTCTGGCTACTCACGCGCGGGTGAATCAGTATGGATTTATCGAAACTCCATTCCTCCCTGTCGAAAATGGACGGGTGAAGCGGGAGCTAGAAGCTGAGTACATGACAGCGGATCAGGAAGATGATCTGCGGGTAGCACCTGGAGATATCACCACCGATGAGAATGGGTATATCTTAGGTTCGACGATTCCAGTTCGGTATCGGCACGAATTTACCACGACTACACCGGATCAGGTAGATTATGTGGCGATTTCGCCCGTACAGATTATTTCGGTCGCCACATCGTTGATTCCATTCCTCGAACATGATGATGCTAACCGCGCCCTGATGGGTTCCAACATGCAGCGTCAGGCGGTACCATTGCTGCGTCCTGAACGTCCCCTCGTTGGTACGGGCTTAGAAGTTCAAGCAGCGCGGGATTCAGGGATGGTAGTAGTTGCCAAATTCGATGGTGAAGTTTGCTTTGTCGAAGCAGAATCGATCGATGTCAAAGGCGATAATGGTCGCACCCAGAAGTATCTGCTCCAGAAATATCACCGTTCTAACCAGGATACTTGCCTGAATCAACGTCCCCTCGTCCATATCGGAGATCGAGTAGTTGCGGGTCAAGTTCTGGCTGATGGTTCGGCGACTGAGGGCGGAGAACTGGCTCTGGGTCAGAATATTCTCGTTGCATACATGCCGTGGGAAGGCTACAACTATGAGGATGCAATTCTGATTAGTGAGAAACTAGTCGCTCAGGATTTCTATACCAGTATCCACATTGAGAAGTTTGAAATCGAAGCTCGTCAAACCAAGCTCGGACCTGAAGAAATCACCCGTGAGATTCCTAACGTCAGTGAAGAATCATTACGAAATCTTGACGAAACCGGAATCATCCGTAAGGGTGCCTGGGTCATGTCTGGAGACATTCTGGTTGGTAAAGTGACTCCTAAAGGTGAATCAGATCAGCCACCTGAAGAGAAGCTCCTCCGCGCAATTTTCGGTGAAAAAGCCCGTGACGTGCGCGATAACTCCCTCCGTGTCCCCAACGGTGAAAAAGGTCGCGTCGTCGATGTCCGCGTCTTTACTCGCGAACAAGGCGATGAACTGCCACCTGGAGCGAATATGGTCGTGCGGATCTACGTTGCTCAAAAACGCAAAATCCAAGTCGGCGATAAAATGGCCGGACGACATGGAAACAAAGGGATTGTCTCGCGGATTATGCCTGTGGAAGATATGCCTTATCTCCCCGATGGTACCGCTGTAGATATCGTCCTCAACCCCCTGGGTGTACCGTCACGGATGAACGTCGGACAGGTATTTGAATGTCTGCTCGGTTGGGCGGGTCATAACCTGAACAAGCGGTTCAAAGTTACACCATTCGATGAAATGTATGCACCTGAAGCATCTCGATCGACAGTTCATAGTAAGCTCAAACAGGCTGCCAAACATCAGAATAAACCGTGGATCTTCGATAAAGAAGAACCAGGTAAAACGACAGTTTACGATGGACGCACAGGCGAAGCCTTCGACAGACCTGTAACCGTCGGCAAGGCGTATATGCTCAAACTCGTCCACTTAGTCGATGACAAGATCCACGCGCGTTCGACCGGACCTTACTCCCTGGTTACGCAACAGCCCCTTGGTGGTAAAGCGCAGCAAGGTGGACAGCGGTTTGGAGAAATGGAAGTATGGGCACTGGAAGCATTCGGTGCAGCGTATACGCTCCAAGAGTTGCTGACAGTCAAGTCCGACGATATGCAAGGACGGAATGATGCCCTAAATGCGATCGTCAAAGGTAAATCAATTCCTAGCCCTGGTACACCTGAATCATTCAAAGTACTGATGCGCGAATTGCAATCCCTCGGACTCGACATCGCCGTCCATAAAGTCGAACAAACAGCCGACGGCGATAGCCGCGACGTAGAAGTCGATCTGATGGCAGATATCAATACCCGCCGCGCCCCATCTCGTCCGACTTACGAGTCCTTTGCTCGTGGAGACGATAGCGAAGAAGGATAAGAGGTGAATGGTGGATGGTGGATGGTGGATAGCGAAAAGTGCGGTCTTGGGGTTTCCCCAAGTGGAGCACCTTTTCAAGACAGTGAATAGAGTTGACGCGCTTGCGCGTTTTGACTGCTACTTACAATTAGATCCCCCATTCACCATTCACCATCCACCATCCACCATCCACCCAATTCCTAATCACTAAGCCCTAGAAAACATGCGTCAAAAGCTAGAAACTAAGTTTGATTACGTTAAGATTGGGATTGCTTCGCCCGATCGAATCCGCGATTGGGGTTCTCGAAATCTCCCCAATGGTACGCCAGTCGGTGAAGTTACCAAGCCAGAAACCATTAACTACCGGACACTCAAGCCAGAGATGGACGGGCTATTCTGCGAGCGAATTTTTGGTCCAGCGAAGGATTGGGAATGCCATTGTGGTAAATACAAGCGGGTACGCCATCGGGGAATCGTCTGCGAACGCTGTGGGGTTGAAGTAACCGAATCCCGCGTCCGCCGTCACCGGATGGGCTTCATTAAATTAGCCGCGCCAGTGTCCCACGTTTGGTACCTGAAAGGGATTCCTAGCTATCTGAGTATCTTGCTAGATATGCCCCTGCGGGATGTCGAGCAAATTGTTTACTTCAACTCATATGTCGTTTTGGCCGCTGGTAATGATGATACCCTCGGCTATAAGCAACTATTGACTGAAGAGCAATGGCTGGACATTGAAGAACGGATCTACAGTGAAGATTCGGAACTCGAAGGTGTGGAAGTGGGCATCGGTGCCGAAGCCGTTCAACGTCTCTTAGAAGATCTCCAATTAGAAGAAGAAGCTGAAAAGCTGCGTGAGCAAATTAGCGAATCCAAGGGACAAAAACGCGCTAAATTAATCAAACGTCTGCGGGTAATTGATAATTTTATCGCTACTGGTAGCCGTCCCGAATGGATGATTCTCAGCTACATTCCCGTTATCCCACCCGACCTCCGCCCAATGGTGCAATTGGATGGTGGACGATTCGCAACTTCAGATCTAAACGACCTTTATCGCCGCGTAATTAACCGGAATAATCGTCTGGCTAGACTGCAAGAAATCCTCGCCCCAGAAATCATCGTCCGTAACGAAAAACGGATGCTCCAAGAAGCTGTCGATGCCCTAATTGATAACGGTAGACGTGGTAGAACCGTAGTTGGAGCCAATAACCGCGCCCTCAAATCTCTCTCCGACATTATCGAAGGTAAACAGGGTCGATTCCGCCAAAACTTACTTGGTAAACGGGTCGATTATTCAGGACGTTCTGTCATCGTTGTTGGACCAAAACTGAAGATTCATCAGTGTGGATTACCGCGAGAAATGGCGATCGAATTATTCCAGCCCTTCGTAATTCATCGGTTAATTAAAAACAACTTAGTTAACAACATCAAAGCCGCCAAAAAGATGATTCAAAAAGGCGACCCAATGGTGTGGGACGTACTCGAAGAAGTGATCGCCGGACACCCAGTCATGCTCAATCGGGCACCAACACTGCACCGTCTAGGGATTCAAGCCTTTGAACCGATCATCGTCCAAGGTCGAGCGATTCAGCTCCATCCCCTCGTCTGTCCAGCCTTTAACGCCGACTTCGACGGCGACCAAATGGCAGTTCACGTCCCCCTCTCCCTCGAATCCCAAGCAGAAGCACGGTTACTGATGTTGGCGAGTAACAACATCCTCTCACCAGCCACGGGTTCGCCCATCGTCGCACCATCCCAGGATATGGTACTAGGCTGCTACTACCTCACCGCCCGAAATCCCGCGCTGGCTGAAACCGATCGATATTTCGCCAACCTCGATGACGCAATCCGCGCTTACGACAGAGCCGAGCTAAATATCCACACCTTCGTCTGGGTGAGGTATGACGGCTTAATGGAGTGCGACGAAAACGAATCAGAACCATTGGAATCGATCGAAGCCATTGACGGCACAATCACCAAACTCTACAAATACCGCCGCGTCCGCGAATCCAAAACAGGCGAATTTATCTCCCAATACATCTACACCACCCCAGGCCGAATGATTTATAACCAAACAATTCAGGAAGTTTTATCGGTGTAGCGAAGACCCTAGAATCCCCCTAAATCCCCCTTAAAAAGGGCGACTAAGAATAAGAGTTCTTGTTTTGTAGATTAGGTTGAACGAAAGTGAAACCCACTCTACGTTACCTACGCTTAATAGAGAAAATAACCTCCAACCAAGCCCCCGAATGGAGCGAATGCCGCTCCAAGCTAGCGCACCAGCCATCCATACGATGGGGAGTCCGAGGGGGTGCGTCCCGCCCCTCGGTGGGGGGGTTGGGGGGCAGACCCCCCAAGTCCGGGTTCTGTCCCCACCAGAAAAGCTTGAAACCAATCAAGTTCTAATAGTTTGCCGATTCGCTACCCACAAAGCCAACACCTCAGCCCAAACACCACCCCCCATCATGAGCGAAAAAGAGAGAAAGCCGATCGCATTTAACAACCGCATGGTTGATAAAGGACAGTTGAAAAAACTGATTACCTGGTCATTCCGCCACTACGGCACCGCCAGAACCGCCCAAATGGCCGACAAACTCAAAGAATTGGGTTTCCGGTTCGCCACCAGAGCAGGAGTCTCCATCAGCATCGACGACTTGAAAATCCCGCCGATCAAGAAGGATATGCTCGAAGCCGCCGAAAACACCATCAACGAAACCGAAGCCAAATATACTCGCGGCGAAATCACCGAAGTAGAGCGGTTCCAAAAAGTAATCGATACCTGGAACATCACCTCCGAAAGCCTCAAAGACCAGGTAGTAGTCAACTTCCGCGAAAACTACCCTCTCAACTCCGTCTACATGATGGCCTTCTCCGGTGCGCGGGGCAACCTGTCCCAAGTCCGCCAGCTCGTAGGGATGCGGGGCTTGATGGCCAACCCGCAAGGGGAGATCATCGATTTACCAATTAAGACCAACTTTAAAGAAGGCTTAACCGTCACCGAGTACATTATTTCCTCCTACGGTGCCCGTAAAGGACTAGTAGATACTGCCCTGCGTACTGCTGACTCCGGCTACCTTACCCGTCGTCTGGTAGACGTTTCCCAAGACGTAATCGTCCGCGAACATGACTGCGGCACAACTCGCGGCTTGAACGTCGAAGCGATGAAAGATGGAGATCGAGTCCTGATTCCGCTCAAAGATCGGATGCAGGGGCGCGTACTTGCCGCCGATGTGTTCCACCCCGACACTAAGGAATTAATCGCCACTCGCAACCAACAACTCGACGAAGATACGATCGCCGCCATCGTCAAGGCTGATGTCAAAACAGTATTTGCTCGATCGCCATTGACCTGTGAAGCAGCCCGATCGGTCTGTCAGCTCTGCTATGGCTGGAGTCTAGCCCACGGACACCTAGTAGATCTCGGTGAAGCCGTCGGGATTATCGCGGCCCAATCGATCGGCGAACCAGGTACTCAGCTTACGATGCGGACATTCCACACGGGTGGGGTATTTACAGGGGAAGTCGAACAACAAATTCGTGCGCCCCACGATGGTACCGTCAAATTCTTGAACCTCCGCGTCCGTTCTGTCCGTACCAAGCACGGTGAAGATCGCGAGCAGGTAGAAGTAAACGGCGACTTAGTGCTCGAACCAAAAGGTAAAGGCAAGAAAAAGACCTTTAATCTCACACCTGGTTCGCTGCTGCTTGTAGCTGATGGTGCCGAAGTCAAAACTGGCGACTTACTCGCCGAAATCGCCCTCAGCAAAGGTGGACGCTCCACCGAGAAAGCCACCAAAGACGTAGCCGCAGATCTCGCTGGTGAAGTATTATTCGCCGATATCGTACCGGAAGAGAAAACCGATCGTCAAGGCAACATGACGCGGATCGCTCAACGGGGTGGTTTGATTTGGGTGCTCTCAGGGGAAGTCTACAACTTGCCACCTGGTGCCGAAGCAATGGTCAAAAATGGTGAGTCGATCGACACAGATGGCGTACTGGCTGAAACTAAGCTCGTTTCCGTCAGTGGCGGTGTCGTTAGACTACGGGGCGAACGAGAAATCGACATTATCACCGCTTCCGTGTCCCTCGATCGATCTAAAGTCGAAGTTGATACCGAATCTGGACGCGAACAATACTCGATCGTTACCGACGAAAATCAACGGTTCCAACTGCTCACTGCTCCAGGTACTAAAGTTCAAAGTGGTACCGCCGTCGCCGAATTAATCGACGATAAATACCGCACCCGCACAGGTGGGATCGTTAAATTTGCAGGGCTAGATGTCCAGAAGAAAGGTAAAGCCAAACAGGGCTACGAGGTCGTCCAGGGCGGTACAATCCTCTGGATTCCCGAAGAGTCTCATGAAGTCAACAAGGACATCTCTCTGCTCAACGTCGAAGATGGTCAATTTGTCGAAGCAGGTACCGAAGTAATTCGCGATATCTTCTGCGGCATCAGCGGGATCATTGAAGTCGTGCAAAAGAATGATATCTTGCGCGAAATCACCATCAAACCAGGTGAATTGCATCTCCTCGACGATCCTGAAGCGGGACAATCAGTTACAGGCACCATCTGCTACCCAGGCAATAAGCCAGTGCCCGAACTCGAAGCTGTCACCGAACTCAAGTACCTAGAATACGTCGAAACCCCCGAAGGTTCCGCCCTACTCATCCGCCCCGTCGTTGAGTATCAAGTCCCCGACGAACCAAACCTCCCATCCCAAGCCTCAGTCAACCAGGCTGCGGCGCATGGAGCAATAGTTGAAGGCAAAACCGCAACGATCGAACTCCGCGCCGTTCAACGGGTACCGTACAAAGATGGTGAGCGGGTTAAATCAGTTGATGGAGTCGAGCTGCTCCGCACCCAACTGGTGCTGGAACTGGAATCGACTAGTTCACCGCAGCTTGCTGCCGACATTGAACTGATCGAAGACGAGAAAACTGGCGAACAACGCCTCCAACTGGTGATCCTCGAATCACTCACGATCCGCCGCGACACCGCTGGTGACAACCTCGGTGGTAGTACCTACACAGAAGCACTAGTCACCGACGGTCAAAAAATCGCCCCAGGTGCCGTCGTCGCTCGGACTGAAATCCGTTGTAAGCATCCGGGTGAAGTCCGTGGTATCAAAGCTGGAGTTGAATCTGTGCGTCGGATCTTAGTTGTCCGCGATACCGATCGAGTCACAATTGACACCAACAACGCCGCACCAACGGTCAAAGTCGGTCAACTGGTTATTTCTGGTAGCCCACTTGCTGACGGCTTCCCTAGCCCAGAATCCGGTCAAGTTGTCTCCGCGACAGGGACTCAAGTTGTCTTGCGGACATCTCGTCCATACCGTGTATCACCTGGTGCAATTCTGCACATCGACACAGGCGATCTCGTTCAACGGGGCGATAATCTGGTGTTGCTGGTGTATGAGCGATCGAAAACCGGAGACATTATCCAAGGTTTACCACGGATCGAGGAACTGCTCGAAGCGCGGAAGCCGAAGGAGCCATGTATCCTCAACCGTCGCGACGGTACCGCTTCCGTCATCTACAACGAAGACAACGAACCAACTGAGATCAAAGTTATTGACAACAGCGGCGCAGTCGAAGAATACTTCCTCGGCCCTGGTCAAAACTTGCTAGTATCCGATGGTAACGTCGTTAAAGCAGGACACCTGCTCACCGATGGACAGATGAACCCCCACGAGATTCTAGAAGTCTACTTCAACCACTTCCGCGAGGAAAATGGTGTATTTGAAGCAGCTCTACTCGCCCTCCAGAAAGCCCAAGCATTCCTGGTGAACGAAGTGCAATCTGTATACCAATCCCAGGGTGTAGAGATCTCCGACAAACACATCGAAGTAATCGTCCGGCAGATGACCTCCAAAGTGCGCATCGACGATGGTGGCGATACCACCATGCTCCCAGGTGAACTCCAAGAACTCCGCCAAGTCGAACAAGTCAACGAAGCCATGTCGATTACAGGTGCAGCTCCAGCGGAATATACGCCGATGCTGCTCGGAATCACCAAGGCATCCCTGAACACCGACAGCTTCATCTCCGCTGCGAGTTTCCAAGAAACTACCCGCGTCCTGACTGAAGCTGCGATCGAAGGTAAATCTGACTGGCTCCGTGGCTTGAAAGAAAACGTGATCATCGGTCGTCTAATCCCTGCTGGAACGGGCTTCAATGCCTACGAGGACTCAAACTTCTCCAGCCCGATTATGGACAATGATTACGGTGCTCCAGGCATGTATGGTGCTTACGATGGGATGATTGGCACCGACGAGGATATGATTCTCGACGATCGCACTGCTCGCAGCTACGATCTCGATGATGCTAGTCTCGGTGGTTTATCGATCATCAAACCTTCGAGCAAGGAAGAAGCAGATGAGTTTGCTGGACTCTATGGGGATACGGTCAAATCTGCGGCTGATGACGAAGATGATGATTGGAAACCAAATACCGATGATGAGGAAGAAGATGATTATTCATAATCACTGCTAGACAATAGGGTATTCACAAAATCTTGAGTGAATACCATCTTATAAAAAAGAGCTGACATATTTATGTCAGCTCTTTTTTAGTGTTATCGAAATAAGCGGGAAACATCGATCGATAGATCGGGAAATGCGAGTGGTGAAACATCACCACTATTCAAACAAACTTCCGATCGATATTCATTATCACTAAGATCTTTGAATACAACTAATTCTAATGTCTGCAAATTCATCACCCAATATTCGGGGATACCCGAGCGAGCATAGATATCTTTCTTGATCCCTAAATCTTTAACTAGAGTACTATTGGCAATCTCGATGAGCCAGAAGATATCGGCAGGCAGTGGATGTTGATTTTGATATAGGGTGTCAGGAGTTTTGACGATCGCAATATCTGGCTCTGGTTCAGAATGATTGGGCAACGTAATTGGATGCGCCTCACTAATTTCTGCTCGATCTCCTAAGATTAATCTCAGGTATTTAGCAGTTCCCCTGCAATAATATGAATGCGATACTCCCTCTGGTGCCATCTCAACGATTTCCCCATTAATTAGCTCTAACGATCGACCATCGATGATTCCAGATGCAATCATCAGGTGATAGTCATCCAAACTCCATTTAGCAGTAGTTAGAGTCATCACTTTTTTCCTAATCACTATCCTAACTTTAGCAATAAACAGGGTATGTAGGAATTTTTGGGGAATAGCTCTCAGCAATTCTAAATTCAGCCAGTCATCCTCTGTAGGGGCGGGTTTGCGGCGTGCGCGTCTCCTGACGGAGAGGCTATTGCTAAAGCAAACGCTCCGCTACCGCCAACGTCGGGTTTCCCGACGGTTTAGCAAGACAAGACAATGCTAAAAATACCCGCAACCCACCGTCGAGTAATAAACGAACCCGCCCAACCCCACTAAAAATAATCGATTATTCTTAGTAGGGTTGGGCGGGTTCGTTCGATATTTAGTAGTACTAAGCTGGATTGACTGATATAAACCCGCCCCTACAGCTTCTCAGTTCAATTTGACAACTACTATGTCCGCACTAATTTACTGCGTAATTGTTTGATTCGATCGCGTAATGTCGCTGCTTTTTCAAACTCCAATTCTTTAGCAGCTATTTTCATTTCCGCTTCTAATTGAACGATCGCATCGGGGATTTGCTCGAAGGATAATTCATCGACATTGGCAACCACTGCATCCAATTGTTGAGCATTCATCCGACGCGAAAGATCGAGAAATTGGAGAATCGAGTTATTGCCAGTTTTGATAATTGACTGCGGCGTGATGTTATTGAGCTTGTTGTGTGCCGACTGAATCCCGCGCCGACGATCGGTTTCATCGATCGCCGCAATCATACTATCAGTCATTTTATCTGCATACAAAATCGCTTGTCCGCGCACATGTCGAGCAGCGCGTCCCATCGTTTGAATTAGCGATCGAGTCGAACGCAAGAAACCTTCCTTATCTGCATCTAGAATCGCCACTAGTGACACTTCCGGTAAATCTAAACCTTCCCGCAATAAATTCACCCCAATTAATACATCAAACTCACCATTTCGTAAACCTTGAATAATCTCGATTCGTTCGATCGATTGAATCTCAGAATGGAGATACTTCACTCTCACACTCCGCTCATGAAAATATTCAGTCAGATCTTCCGCCATTCTTTTCGTTAGCGTAGTGATCAAAACTCGCTCTTCGCGCTGGACTCGATCGCGAATTTCACCTAATAAGTCATCTACTTGTCCCTCCGTTGGACGCACAAATATTTCAGGGTCAATTACTCCCGTCGGACGGATAATTTGTTGAGCAATTCGATCCTCTGACAGCTCCATTTCCCAGGTGCCAGGGGTTGCTGAAACAAAGATACATTGATTCACCTTCTCCCAAAATTCATCAGCTTTTAATGGGCGATTATCTGCCGCGCTGGGCAGCCGAAACCCATGATCGATCAAGACTTGTTTGCGAGATCTGTCGCCATTATACATCCCGCGAATTTGGGGCACTGTAACGTGAGATTCATCGACAACCAACAACCAATCATCAGCAAAATAATCAACCAAACATTCCGGCGGATCTCCGGCTGTGCGTCTAGCTAAATGGCGAGAATAATTTTCGACTCCATTACAAAAACCCACCTCGCGCAGCATTTCTAGATCGTAGCGAGTGCGTTGATCGATTCGCTGCGCTTCGATTAGTTTGCCATTAGTTTCTAGCTCTTCTATCCGCTTTTTCAATTCTTCATCAATATCATTACAAGCATCTTGCAACGTATCTTCAGGCGTGACAAAGTGCCGCGCTGGATAGATATTCAAACTACTTACTGTATTTAGAATCTCACCCGTCAGCGGATCCACGTAGCGAATTGCTTCAATTTCATCACCAAAAAATTCCACCCGCACGATCCGATCTTCATAGGCAGGACCAATTTCTACCACATCTCCCCGCACTCGAAAATTACCCCGCTTCAATTCAATATCATTGCGACTATATTGAACAGAAACCAACTGTTTTAGCATCTCTCTTTGGTCGATTTCCATCCCAACTTTGAGCGGAATTGCTGCCTTGAGATATTCCGCTGGCGTGCCCAATCCGTAGATACAACTAATCGAAGCTACCACTATTACATGGCGATGCTCAAATAAAGATCGAGTCGCAGAATGTCGCAGCATATCGATTTCATCATTGATTGCTGATGCTTTTTCGATAAAGGTATCACTAACGGCAATATATGCTTCCGGCTGATAATAATCGTAATAAGACACAAAATATTCAACGGCATTATTGGGAAAGAATTGCCGCAGTTCATTACATAGTTGGGCTGCTAATGTTTTATTGTGTGCCAATACTAGCGTCGGCTTCTGATGCTGGGCGATCGTTGCTGCGATCGTAAAAGTTTTCCCCGTACCCGTGGCACCTAGTAATGTCTGAAATCGCTGTTCCGATTTTAACCCAGCTACGAGTTGCTCGATCGCCCCAGGTTGATCGCCAGTTGGTTTAAATGGTGCAATCAGCTCAAATTGATTATCCATGAGTCTTTATTACCATCAGCTACACAGAACAGCACTATATTTTAACGCAGTTTGATCGAGAAGGGATTAATTGCAAATCCAATCTGTAACTGTGGTCACATAAATCTGCATAAGGTTTAGGTTTTGTTTTGTGATACGATCGATGACTGTCCAATCAGATAGACTCTAAGCTTGATGTTATTGACCACACCCACCTGGAGCAGCCTTGCAGATCGATCTTTAGCTGGAGCGATATTGACTAGGGAGGAGAGCTTGTCTGTGCTTCAGGCAAAGGATGAGGTGTTGTTGGAGCAGATTGCCGCAGCTTACCGAGTCCGTCGTCACCATTGGGGAAATCGGGTGCGGCTGCACTATCTCCTCAATGCTCAGAGTGGAATGTGTCCAGAGGATTGTCACTATTGCTCCCAGTCCAAAATCTCGACAGCCGAGATTGAGAAATATCCCCTCATGGCGCAGTCCAAGATTCTAGATGCAGCCAAACGCGCCGCTGAACTCAAGGCTGGTACTTTTTGCATGGTGATTTCTGGTCGATCGCCAAATGAAGCCACTTTTGGTAAAGTGTTGGAAGCTGTGCGGGAAGTTAAGGCAAACTACGATCTGAAAGTTTGTGCTTGCTTGGGCTTATTAAGTGAGGAGCAAACTCACCGCCTCGCCGAAGCTGGAGTCGATCGAGTCAATCACAATCTCAATACTTCCGAAGCTAATCACGCTAGTATTGCGACTACTCATACATATACCGATCGAGTCGAGACAGTCAAGAATGTTCATGCAGCAGGTATCACCACCTGTTCTGGCGGGATTTTAGGGATGGGTGAGTCAAATGATGATGTGATCGATTTAGCCCTGTCCCTGCGCGAATTAGGCGTGACGAGTGTACCGCTGAATTTCTTGATCCCAATTCCTGGGACTAAGTTTGCCGATATTAAGCAATTGACACCCCAACAATGTTTACGCATTCTTTGTTTATTCCGGCTGTTATTACCCGCTCAAGAAATTCGGATTGCTGGTGGACGGGAAGTGCATTTGCGATCGCT
This sequence comes from Chamaesiphon sp. OTE_75_metabat_95, assembly GCA_031387665.1. Lineage (GTDB taxonomy): Bacteria > Cyanobacteriota > Cyanobacteriia > Cyanobacteriales > Chamaesiphonaceae > Chamaesiphon. Next base: position 85,550 of record JANNDL010000036.1, read on the forward strand.
CCAGCCTTTGGGATTATACGTCGCAAATTCAATTTTTGTCGGTGATTATCTGACTACTCCAGGTCAATCGGCTACTCAAGATTGGGATACAATTGCTGATATGGGATTTGTCCTTGAAGCGGCTGATGGTTCTCCTGTAAGTCGATAGAAATCAATTTGGTTCGATCTGAAACAACAGAGTGATCCGCTGGATTCCAGCTTCGGCATATCTACTAAAGCTGATATTTGGTAATCCAGCAAAGATGCCATCGCTGAATGATTTTACTAGGGGCTGTGCTTGGAGTTTTTTTGGTAATAACGATTCGATCATTTGCCAATCACCGTAGAGATAGCCAGTTTCGGTAGCTGTTAATAGATTTGCGCCGCGCTGGTATCGATCGCTATCCAAGATCGACTGTTGATCTACTGCTTTGAGGGTGGCATCCATTGCAGCCACAGAGCTAGCAAAAATCGTGTACTTGTCGCCAACATTTGTATGTACCCCAGCAACTTCAGCAATCAATCGGGCAGTGTTAGCACTTGTTTCTGTGACTAGCTTTGTCCAGCCGATTACCTGCTGTTCTGTCCAGGGAATTAGCCCGACGTTATAGCCTGCCAGACTAGCTAATTGATCGAAATAGCCGATCGCCTCATCTACTCGTTCGGGCTGGGTACGTTCGGCGATAAACATCCAATCAGTGGCAGTTTGAGTCGAATTGGGGATGGCGGCGATCGCATACTCGCCTGTTGTCCAACTGAAGATGTTTTGAGTTAGGTTAATACTCAACTGTTTGCCAATTGCGGCGATGGCTCGATCGAGACTAGGCGTTAAAGATTTAAGCTCAGGTAGAATAGTAGTTAATTGCTGTTGCCAATGGGCTAGATCTGTCCCTGCGATCGCAATTTTGCTCTGACTAGGTAGATATTTGAGCGTATTGACTAGTTTGGGTTGAGCTGGAATTGATGGTGGCTCTGCTACTGTGGGTTCAGGAGTAGTTGGATATAGAGACAGATCGGCGATTAAGCCTTGTCGATCGACTCCAACATTGATACCAGCTAGTGGATATTTTTCACCAGCCTCTTTCCCTAGCCAACGGTTCAATTCTGGTAAATGAGCGTAGCCAATGCCGATTTTATGGTGATTATTGGCAGCTACTACTTTTTGGTAATCTGGATTGGTGAGGATGCTCAAAGCAGGTGTTTGGAAACTGTCGATCGCTGCTCGCAAGATGGTGGGATGATTGGCAAATAGGATATATCGATCGTTCACAATTGCACTGGCGATCTTGTCGCGACGATTATCGGCAAGTTTTACGCCTTGGTATGTTTCAATTTTTAATCTGTTTTCAGCAATTTGCCGATCCCACCAGGATTGAATGATCCGATTGCTAGTCTCAGGATTACGGCTGCTCAGAATAGCTAGATATCCAAGTTGAGAGCCATTTTGAGGTATTCTGTCGAAATCTAGCTCGGTGATGGCAACAGTGATCTCTTCACCCAGCCAGGGCGCGATTTCTCGGCGGTAATTTAGGTGTAATCGATCGCCAAGTTGTTGCTGCCATTTTTTGAATGCTTGGCGGGCAATGGTTTGCTTTGCCCCTGGTGTCGCCAAGCTACTTAGATTTACCAGTTCATCAACATTGGCTAGGAGCGAGACTGCTGCTGGTGAGCTTTTGGGCACAAAGATGGCTGAAGCTGGCGGCTGTGGCAGATTGCGATTCTCCGCTGGAGAGGCTACGCCAACGACTAGTCGGATCGATCGATGCACCGATATCCACCCATAGGCATTTGTCCCTACCACGAGTAGCGAAATAATTCCGACGATGATGGCAATAATTAGAGACTGTCGCTGCATTTATTTTCTCGTTACTCAGTATCTATTATTGTGAATGAGAATCGGGGATGGGGTGTGAGGGATGGAGAAACTGGAATTTTCAAAATCTGGTTTAAAAATAGATCGCTTCTGGCGATCGAGTGGGTATGCTAAAAATATCTAGATTTTTCACTTAATGGCGTACAAATATATCACCGTTAATTGCTAGTTTAGAATTGCTCGAAACATTGATTTTTATATTTACAAATAATTTTCAATGTGTGGTAAAAATTGACTAGGTAATCTCGTTTCAAGCTTTTTGCTCAATGAGTATATATACTTATTTGCTTGTAAAAATCGGCTAAATGACGGATTGACTAAAGATAGTGAAAATCGCAAGCTAAAATTTCAACAGAAATTGAAACTTATTGAGCTAAAATCATTCATTATTCTTAAGCCCAATAACTGGTGAGCCGTACCCGCGATCCCATTGCTACGCTCCATTGTTGCAGCCAAAAGCTCTTGCCCTCTTCGCAAGAAACTTGACTGCGCTCATTTTGATCTGAATTAACCACCCAATCTTGAATTTTGAATTGGTAGAAAATGCTCACCCTCGCGCCAGAATCTAGCTATCCGACTCTCCAACATCCGCACCGCCACGTCTGGGACTTTTGGTATTACTACGCCCCAGAAACCGGAACTTTTCATTTGTTTTATCTCAATGCCGAGCGATCTCTAGTCGCTGAGGATCAGCATCATTTTAGCTCTCAGGTGGGATATGCGACTACCAAGGACTTCTTGACGATCGATTGGATCAGTGACAGGGTACTGGGTGCAGATCCACATGGGTGGGATGACACCTCGATTTGGAGTGGCGATATTGTCAAAATCAAAGGTGGATTTTTGATGTTTTATACATCCAGAAATCAAGCGACTGATGATGGCATGACTCAAAATATTGGTGTCGCCTTTACACATCATATCCAGAGTTTCGACAGGTGGTTTCGGATTCCCAGCATTCGGATCCAGCCGCAGGCTCCCTATGAGTTAAATCATGTGCCCGAAGATCTGACAATTCACGCTTGGCGCGATCCATTTTTATTCCGCCACGAGGAACAGATTTACATGTTGTTGTCGGCAAAAGATGCAACCCAGCCATTAGGCAAAAAGGGGGCAATTGCCTTGCTCAAAGCTAAAAATAATAGTTTTGAGGAATGGGAATACTTGCCACCGATCTGTCATCCTGGCTTTTATGCTGAGATGGAAGTGCCGCAGTTGTATCGATCTAGTGCAACTGATTATGCCCTTGTATATAGTTCTTGGGCAAAATATGACTTTGCCCCCAGTACAGGACAAAGTGGTGGGATGCACGGCATCACAGCACCCTCTCTGTTTGATTTTTCCGCAGGGAGTCCCCAGGTATTTTTACCTGAAACTGCTCAACTCTACGCTTGTCGGATTATCCCTGAATTGGGTGGGGAAATTGTTGGTTTTGATATCACCACTGGCGGGATTCGGCGCAGCGGCGTGAAGACTGGATTGCAACATGTAGACAGGGATTTTAGTAGTTATTCGATCGATGTTTAATTCGTAGGGTGTGTTATCCCGCAAGGGTAACGCACCAAACTGGTTCTATATGAAAATGGTGCGTTAGGCTTCGCCGTAACACACCCTACGTTTAACTAAATAATTCAAAGATCTGCCGACAAAATTGTTTTAATTTCTCGGCTATTTCTGGCTGAGGTTGGATGTCCCCCTCAAATTGCCAATCATTGACAGTGGAAAGTCGCCACTGTTTGCCTCGATAATCAAATCCAGCCACTTCCAAACCGATAAAATTGCGGGTAGCTTCTAGCTTGTCTTCATAGAAGCGGATCTGTACCAACACACTCCGACTCTGCCACCGCCGACTCCAGCCAGGAAAATGAAAGCTAAAATCGATCGAATCAGGATCGATTAATTCTTGAGTATCACTATCTTCCGCCCAAGGCTTTAAGTCCACTTTGGCATCAGGAAACTCACTCCGAAATAGACTCACTGCGGAAGCAATTTTGGTGGTGAGCGGGATGTTGGTGGCTTGTTGGGCAGCGTTCAAGGTGTGTGAATTGGGGACTGGGGGACTGGGGGACTGGGGGACTGGGAGCGCGGGAGAAGTGTTGGGTTTCATTCTTCAACCCAACCTACATGTTTATATAATTGCTAGACTGGGGACGGATCGGATAATTATCAACTATCAACTATCAACTATCAACTATCAACTATCAACTATCAACTAAACTTATACTCTTGCTAAATTACGATCGATCATTCTATTCAAGATATCATCACTGATGCAGCGACGTTCGGAGCAGTAGGTGGTGAGGTTTACGCCATCCATTGTGCGAACGCTGCTGACACGGATCCGAAAATCGTCGTTGATAAACCAGCAGCGTTCTTGACCCTGATTATTGTCGTATTCAGTATCGATCGTCAAGATCCCATCTTGCCCAAACCAGTAACGGGAGATCACGGGGATTTTTTCGACATAACCACGATCGCGAATCAGTTTACCAGATCGTTTTGTTTCATCGTCGGGAACGTCAATTAGTACCGCGCCATAATCTTCATTTGGGGGTACATCATCGAGATTAGCTTGCCACATAAATCTGCCACCACCCATTGCCTGAGCGGGATCGATCGATTGTTGCTGACAGATCTCCATCACTTTTGGATCGTCTTTGGCAACGACTTGGATGATTAGATTTGATTCTCCCGACTCATCATCCACAAGATCGAAGTGATGAACTGCACGCAGCGTTAGCCAAGTTCCTTCGCTCTTGCGAAAGAAGTCCATCATTGTCATGGGGGGAATTAGTGTCATGGAAGTGGATAGTGGATAGTGGATAGTGAATAGCCCACTAGCTAGATCTAGGATAATTCTAGCTCGTGAATATTTGTGGCTGGTGGCTATATGGATTGCTTAAACTCGCAGCTACAATATAGAGTTGATTAATAACGAATTCATAGAATAGCCGTGAATGATTCTCTTGTCGCACCTTCAGAAATTTTAGCAGCTATTCGGGCGGGACAGTCGATCGAGCACCTAGATTTATATCGAGTGGATCTGACTAATGCAGATCTCACAGGTGCTCACCTAAAAGGGCTAAACGCGATTGGGGCTAACCTTAGTGGGGTGAATTTCAGCGGTGCGGATTTGAGCGGTGCTGATTTACGTGGAGTAAATTTTACCAATGCTAATCTGACAGGGGCAAATTTAGCCAAAGCATATCTCAATCGCGCCCTGTTGTATGGTGCCAATCTGACTAATGCAGATTTCACAGGTGCAAAATTGCAGGTGGCACGATACGATCGAGATACAGTCTGGACAGAAGGTTTTGGCTACAAGTCTCTGGGGGCAATCGGCCCAAATGCACAACTAAATGGTGCATACTTAAACACTGCGAATCTACGGAATGTCGATCTCAGTGGCGCAAATCTATTGGGGAGCTATCTCAGTGGTGCCGATTTGACAGGTGCAAATCTTCAAAATGCTCGGCTAAGTGGCTCTACGTTGCACCGAGCATTTTTGACTGGTGCATCCCTGCGAAATGCCAGTTTGAATGGGGTAAATTTACAGGGTGCTGATTTACGGGCGGCGGATTTGACAGATATCAAAATCGAGCATTTGGAGAGCATTTCTGGTGCAGATTTTAGTCAGGTACAGGGATTGAGCGATAATATTCGATCGATGTTGCTTGGACGTAGTGGCGCAGAATTAGATACTTGGAATGCGTTTACGCGCCGCACAACTAGACAAAGCTTAAGTAGTTGACACTTCGACTCCGCTCAGTGCAAGTAGTTGATAGTTAAATTTTAGAATGGGGTCTAGATTCATTGTTTTTGCTGATTTCAAAAGTCAAGATATCTGGTAGGCTACAGAAATCCGATATGGAATAGTCTAGGCTAAACCTAAGAGTAAATTCTTTGCCAGAAGTGGGATGGAACCTGGATATTTGCTGCGTAACCGTTATTGCATTCAACAGCCTCTAGCGTCAGGTTGTTTTTGTGTCACATATTTGGCGATCGATTACGAGTACGATCGTCAAAACTATGTGGTAATCAAGCATCTCAAACCCCAGAACAAAAATCCAGCTTTGTTACAAATTGCTCGACGGCTGTTTGAGACAGAAGCAATGGCATTGAAAAGATTGGGTGATATTACCGATCGAATCCCGACGCTCTATGCTTACTTTGAAGATCATAGTGAATTTTATTTGGTGCAAGAATTTATTGAGGGTTCAACTCTTTCTCAAGAATTAGATCGTGGTAAATTATCAACAGCAGCAACGATTCAAGTCTTGCGAGAGATTCTGATTGGCTTGAGTTTTGTTCATGCCGAAAATACGATCCATCGCGATCTGAAGCCTGATAATATCATTCGTCGATCGAGTGACAATGCACTAATTTTAATTGATTTTGGGGCGGTGAAAGAGGTGCGTCAGACCACACTTACCACTCCAAATGCTCGGACTTTAGCTTCAATCGGGTTTGGCACTGAGGGTTATATGCCCAGCGAACAGGCAATGGGATATCCGAAGTTAGCTAGTGATATTTATGCCGTAGGTGCAATTGGAATTGAATGTTTAACGGGCAGAGAACCCCATGAGTTATTTGATGAGGAGCTATTAGAATTCAAATGGAGACACCTGTACAAAGCAAGTAATCCGAGGGTAGATCCTTTGATTAGTCCGTTGGTGATGGTGTTGAATAAGATGTTGCAGCAACGGCATCTCGATCGCTATGCCGATGCAATGGAAGCTCTGGCAGCAATTAATGCTATTTCACTAGGAAGAGTTTCTGCTATCGAAAATCAATCCGATTTACAGTTATTAGAATCACAAAAGTTAGCTTCGATCTTCGATAAAGTCTCTATTAACCGATCGACTTTTCTAAAGTTGATTGGTTTGGGTAGCCTTGGAGCAATTGGATCGTTCTTAATCGCCAAAATAATTCAGCCTTCAGAGTTTGAACTTGATTCAAATCAACAAATTAATTCAGGTACTATACCAACTATCGATCGATTAGCCACTCTTCCAGTTACATCAGTTAAATTGAACAATAAAGGCGATATTATCGATCGACCACAATCTCGCTCAGATGTTTTTCAAGAAGACTTAGGTAATGGTATTTATTTAACAATGGTGCGGATTCCACCTGGTACATTTACAATGGGTTCGCCAGATTTAGAAGAAGGTGAAGAAGCAAACGAACAACCAGCACATCAAGCCAAGATACCAGGATTTTATCTTGGACAAACTCTAGTAACTCAATCACAGTGGGCGGAAATTTTTCCAGACAAAGCGGTGGGATCCCGTGGTGATAAACAACTGCCAGTGAGTGAAGTTAGCTGGCTAGATGCGATCGAGTTTTGTGAACTACTCACTACCAAAACTGGCAAAACATATCGGCTACCCAGTGAATCTGAATGGGAATATGCCTGTAGAGCCAATACTACCAATCCATTTGCCTACGGTGATACGATTCTACCCTCGATCGTCAATTACGATGCCATGAGTCCCTATCAGCAAGCACCAAAGGGTGTCTTTCGCGGTAAATCTACTCCTGTAGCCAGCTTTCCACCCAATTTATTTGGACTGTATGACATGCATGGCAATCTGTGGGAATGGTGCCTGGATGAATGGTTTGACAACTATAAGAATGCCCCAGCAGATGGCAGTGCCAGAAGCGATCTTGGTACCCACAATGAGCAGAGTCAAAGAGTAGTACGCGGCGGCTCCTGGTTTTCCTATGGATCTAGATGTCGTGCTGCCACCAGAGCTAGTTTATCCGCATCTTTTCGCCACGAGCACTATGGGTTTAGGGTTGTTTGTACGGGATAGTGGATAGTAAATGGTAAATGGTGAGATTAGGACTGCATTTCAAGCCCCAAGTCCCCCAGTCCCACACCCCCTCACTGCTGAAACAAATCCTCCAAAGTAGCTGCTACCACCTGATGGGCTGGATCTTGACGCAGTTCGAGTAATGCTTCCTGCGCTTGGGGTTCGTCAAATTTTTGGAGGGCGTGGGCTACTCTGGCGCGTAATCTAGATGACTCAGCTTGGGTAAGTGTCAGGAGCAGGGTGAGAACGGCTGCGTGGTGGCTGGAATTGGCTAGAGTGCTCAAAGTATCGATCGCGGCTTCCTGGATGGTCAGATCGTCTCCTGCCAGCCCCTCCGTGCAGACTTCAATTAGTTCGTCGGGGCAATCCAATTCCTCCAGCGCGGCTAGAATACTCCGGCGCACTAACCAATGCTCGTCTTGGCAAAACGTTGAGACTAGATGGGAAATTGAGATTTTGCCAAACAGAGAGAGGGAATTTACTGCTTCTGCCCGCACATTAGGCGTATCATCAAGTTTAGTCATTTCTAGTAGTGCGGCAAAGGATGCGGCTGTCTGCTGCTGCCCCAGCCCCCTCGCGACAAAAGAGCGGACTAAAAATTCTTTGTCTTTGAGCGAGGCAATCAAGATCGGGACGGCAGTTTCTGGATCGAAAGCCTTCAAAGCAGAGATTGCTTTCAGGCGATATTGAAAATCAGCATTACTCAATCCATCACTAATTTCCGATAATTCCATAACGACTCACTAGAGATCTTTTTCCTACTCTAAACAAAAGCGGTGCCACTTGGTGCCGCAATCTGAGAAAATTTAATCTACGGTAATCACTAAGTGAGCGGCGTAAATCTAGTTAGGGACTCGCCTGAAAATAAAGTGCCAACAATTTTCGGAGATCGGTTGTGCCTACGGCAGGCTATTCGCCAACGGCTCCGCTCAACCTCCGAGGGTTGAGCGGAGCCGTTGGCGAATAGCCTACCGTAGGTAAAACCCGTCATGCTGGTACTTTATTAAATTGCATGTTCCTTACTATTTTGAAAAAGGGGCAGCGGGGGATAGTATGCAAAACGTATGCTGGTGCGTTACGCTATCGCGGTAACACACCCTACGATAACTCAAATTATCGCCATGCAAGGTATAGTCTAAATGTTTTTATTTCTCTCTAAACTCATTCCGCTCTTTTTCTACCCAATCGGTGCGGCTTGTCTATGCCTAATTATTGGATTGGGTTTGTGGTGGATCAATTCTAAGTTAACTCCTGCATTTATTGGTGCAGCACTAATAATTTTATTTTTGAGTGGAAATACTTGGGTGAGCAATTGGCTGGCTCAATCTTTGGAGTGGCAAAATATTCCCAAAACTGAACTACCAACTGCCGATGCGATCGTCATATTAGGTGGAGGAATCAGATCTCAAGCTTATCCCCGCCCTGATGTCGATTTTTCTGAGGCAGGCGATCGAGTTTGGTATGGAGCTAGCTTATATCATGCCGGAAAAGCACCAAAAATTATTGTTAGTGGGGGTAGAATTAGCTGGAAAGGTGGTGGTATTCCTGAATCCGAAGACTTGACCAAACTACTGGTGACAATGGGAGTTCCGAGTGTTGATATTATTCCTGAAGGTGAATCTATGAATACTCGTGACAATGGTGTTTACGTGCAGAAGATCTTAAAAGCAAATAATTTTAAAACTATTCTCCTCGTAACTTCGGCGATGCACATGCCCAGATCGATGGCAATTTTCAAACATCTAGGAATTAAAGCGATCGCCGCACCCACTGATTATCGCGTTTCTCAGCTAGAATTGGACGAACCAAGTCTCCAAAATGAATCTGTGATTTTAAGCTTGATGCCCAATGAAGAACGTCTGTCTGTAACGACACAAGCTATTCGTGAGTATATTGGGATACTTGTGTATCGGTTGAAAAATTGGCTCTAGCAATAAATTTCATTCCCCCACTGTAGGGCTACCGTGTATACACAACTATGTCCAGAGCGGTGTCCGACTGAAGTTACTGCCGCAACCGCCCGCAACTAAAGTGCGGGCTACCTGTTTAAAGTCCACTCAAAGTGGACTGCACAGCCATATGATCTTTTTAACCCGTTTCAACGGGTTTGAATACGTTAGCCCGCATTTGAATAGCGGGCGGTTGCGAACGGAGCCATCAAGCCACCAATACGCCTCAAACCCAGTCTGGTTAGAGTTATGCAATACACGGTAGACTGTTGTAGGGGTAGGTTCATGCTAACAATTGTTGATGTCATTGTTCGATCGGAAACAAAACCTACCCTCTTCCACCAAGATCTAAAAAGATCTCAAATAGACCTACGATGCCGCGAAATTCTATCGCTTGGGATTTGCCAGTCCCAACATGTCGGCATTAGATTTACCTGCGGCTACCATTGGGTAACAGTTCTCATCCCGTTTGACTTGGGCGTTGAGTAGTACGGGGCCATCATGTGCTAACATTTCGGCGATCGCACTTGGCAGATCTTCTCGATTATCAACTGCCATTCCTTTGATCCCATAAGCCTGCGCTAACAGCATGAAATCGGGCTGGGAGGGGGCCATTTCCGAGGAAGAGTAGTTTTCCTCATAAAAGGCTTCTTGCCACTGTCTGACCATCCCTTGCCAGCCATTGTTGATAATTACGATTTTGACGTTCAAGCCGTAGTGCTTGAGGGTGCCGAGTTCCTGGAGATTCATCTGGAAACTGGCATCGCCACTGATACAGATCACTTGCTCGTTGGGGAGTGCCATCTGCACACCCATCGCAGCGGGTACACCAAAGCCCATTGTGCCCAGTCCCGCACTAGAAATCCAGTGGCGAGGCAGGTTGTTGAGAAATTGGGCTGCCCACATTTGATGCTGTCCGACATCGGTGGTGTAGTAAGCATCTGGTGCTTGGCGGCGACATTCGACGATTACTTCTTGGGGTGCGAGTAAACCTGCATAGGTAGGTGCAACCAGGGGATTGTCTACGCGCCAACCATCGATCGTGTCTAGCCAAGGTTTAGTTAGTTCGGGATTACGTCCCAAACCTAGTTCTTGCACCCGTTGGAGGAGTTGGATCAGGACTTGCTTGATATCTCCGACAATCGGCACTTCTGGCGTGCGATTCTTGCCAACTTCGGCGGGATCGATGTCGATGTGAATAACTTTGGCGGTAGCTGCAAATTCGTCTAGTTTACCCGTGACTCGATCGTCAAATCTAGCTCCAACAGCGATTAATAAGTCACAATCAGTTACTGCCCAGTTTGCATAGGCGGTGCCGTGCATTCCCAACATCCCAACGGAGAGCGGATGAGTTTCATTAAAGGCACCTTTGCCCATGAGAGTAGTGGTGACAGGCAGTTGAAATAGTTCAGCTAGTTGCTTAATCTCTGCATGGGCACTGGCAGAAATCGCGCCCCCACCAACGTAGAGTAATGGTTGACGACTGTTGGCAATCAGTTGAACTGCTCGATCGATTTCTGGCAGATTACCTTTAACGATCGGCATGTAGCCAGGTAAGTTGACACAACCAGGTTCTACCGGAGTATAGTCGCACAACATCGCGCCTACGTCTTTGGGAATGTCAATCAAAACGGGGCCAGGGCGACCAGATGCCGCGATGTAGAAAGCTTCGGCGACAATTCGGGCTAGATCGGCGGGGTCGCGAACGATGTAAGAATGCTTGACAATTGGGAGTGTAATTCCGTAGATATCGGTTTCTTGAAAAGCATCAGTACCAATGTTGTAGCTGGGAACTTGCCCCGTGACAACTACCAATGGAATCGAGTCCATTTGGGCTGTGGCGATGCCTGTAACGAGATTTGTAGCTCCAGGGCCAGAAGTAGCAAAACACACACCTACCTGTCCAGTTGCGCGAGCATAGCCATCGGCGGCATGTGCGGCACCTTGCTCATGCCGCACCAGAATATGTTTGATTTTGCCTGCGGCTTCAAATCGATAGATTTCGTCATAAATCGGCAGGATCGCGCCACCAGGATAGCCAAAAATATGTTTGACACCATGACGGTAAAGGCTATCGAGCAGCGCGTAAGCTCCAATCTGACGTTGGGATTGGGGTGGAACTATTGCCTGTAAATTTGGCGATGACTGGGTAGTTGCTACTTCAAAGACACGTTGAGAAACCACGGAATAGACCTCGGATGGGGAGACTAGGGGACTGGGAGACTGGGGGCTGGTTTGTATTATGTACCGATCGATAATCCTCGATCGATACAACACACATTTATTTTAATAATTTGGCTGGTGATTGGTTTAAGACAATGCCCACATCTACTGTCTAAAGTCTAGAATCTATCATCTACTGATGAATCGATCGATTTGCCTTTGATATTGAGCCAATGTTCTCGGTAGAGTAATTCTAGCTGATTTCCCGCGCCGCGAAATAAGTTGATTTGACCGAAAATTAATCCTTGGAAGAGACGATAGAAGCCGAGACTGACGATCGCCACAATCATTCCGGTAGCCGTGGAAATTAGAGATTCGCTAATCCCTAGAGTAACTGTGCCACCAGCAGAAGTGCCCAGATCTCCTAGTTTGATCCCACTTAGCGATCGAATCAAGCCTAGTACTGTCCCCAATAATCCCAGCAACGGAGCCAGCGCGATGATCGATTCTAGGGATTTATCACCCTTTCGCATCATGGCGATTTCTTCCTCTGCTGATGCTTCGAGGGCAAGTTTAAATGTCTCAGGATCGGGATTAGTGCGCTTGAGCGGCGCGTAGAGAAATCTACTGATTGGCTTGCGATTGCGTTCTTGCTTGGCAATTTGGGCAGCGGTGTCCCATTCATCATTAGTACTGGCTTCGATTACCCGCTCGATTAGTTCTTCCTCTTTCCTAGTCGTTTTGAACCAAAACCACAGCCGTTCAAAAATCGTTGCTAATGATAAGATTGATAGCCCAAATAACGGCCACATCGTTACACCGCCTTTTTCAAACAATTCTCTAGCATCCATAATTAATCAGTGAATAGTGGATAGTGGATAGTGGATAGTGAATTCTTTCCCTACCGTTTGGGTTTCAACTTTTAGTAGTTGATGACAATCAGATTAAATGTATCTGCATTTACAGTAACATCTGACTTGCCCAAGCTGTGCAACAATGGTTCAGATAAAGATTTAGATTTTCCCTTGTAGAGTGATGAATATGTTGAATAGCCTGCAAACAGCCTTTGCTAGTAACCAAGTCCTCAAAGTCATCAGTGGGCTAAATAATTTTGATGTCGATCGAGTTGCTGCTGTGGTTCGAGCTGCCGATCGCGGTGGTGCTACATTTTTAGATATTGCTGCCGATCCTGACTTAGTGCGGATGGCGTGTCAACTCACCGATTTACCTATCTGCGTTTCTGCCGTCGATCCCCAATTATTCGTTGCCTGTGTCGAAGCTGGTGCCGATCTGATTGAAATTGGTAACTTCGATAGTTTCTATGCTCAGGGCATCCGCTTTGAAGCTGATGAAGTTTTAGCCCTGACTGTGGCTACTCGTGCCTTGTTGCCCAATATTACGCTGTCTGTGACAGTTCCTCATATCTTGACACTGGACAAGCAAGTTGAGCTAGCTCAAGCTCTCGTCGCGGCGGGTGCAGATATTATTCAAACCGAAGGTGGTACTAGCAGTGCGCCAACTCATCCAGGTACTCTGGGATTGATTGAAAAGGCGGCACCTACCCTGGCTGCTGCCTATGAAATCTCTCGTGCTGTCAACGTACCTGTTCTCTGTGCATCTGGCTTGTCTAGCGTCACTGCACCCCTAGCAATTTCGGCTGGTGCGGCAGGTATCGGTGTCGGTTCAGCGATTAACAAGCTCAATGATGAGTTGGCAATGATTGCGGTAGTTCGCAGTTTGGTTGAAGCTCTAGCTGCTACTCGTGCTGCTGTTAGAGTTTAGTCGATTAGTGCTAGCGTAGATCTCTGGGTACCCATGAAGGCATACGTGTCAACTTAAGGATTCTGTAGAGGCTGAAAGTCTCATTCTCTCGTCCTAACACGATTTTTGTAGTGGCTATAACGGCGTAAGCTCGTTATCACTTTCGTTAAGTTGACACGTATGCCATGAAGGGCACCCCTACAGGTTAATTGTGGGGGTGAGATTTAATCTTAGTAACGTTAACCTGTAGGGGCGGTGCTGTCTTGTCGTTTTCTTATTCGGCGGCGTTTTTATTCGGGGGTTCCCCCCGAATAAAAAAACGCCAAGACGGGGGAACCCCCGTTGGCGGAAGCCCGCTCCCCCAGGAGAATAAAAACGCCGCTTCATGCCCGCCCTCTAGGGTTTAAGCTAACCCCTAATCCCTAGATAGACAAATATCAACTAAAATACAGAATAGTCTCCTCGTGATAATGGAACACTTTCTGTGATTTCTAACCTAATTGCTGACTTTCGGATTATTTTCGATCGCGATCCCGCTGCGCGTAACTGGGTAGAGGTTCTGTTCTGTTATCCAGGACTACAAGCATTGTCAATGCACCGTTTTGCTCATTTGTTATATACATTAGGGATGCCATTTATTCCCCGATTTATTTCTTATCTATCGCGCTTTTTTACAGGGATTGAGATTCATCCAGGTGCAACAATCGGTAAGGGTGTATTCATCGATCATGGCATGGGTGTAGTAATTGGTGAAACCGCAATTATTGGTGATTACGCATTAATTTATCAGGGTGTTACCCTCGGTGGTACAGGGAAAGAGAGCGGCAAACGCCACCCCACTCTGGGCGAAAATGTGGTGGTTGGTGCAGGTGCCAAGGTGTTGGGCAATCTGCTAATCGGTAGCAATGTCCGAATTGGAGCGGGTTCGGTGGTGCTGCGGGATGTGCCGTCAGATTGCACGGTAGTCGGGATTCCTGGGCGAATTCTGTATCGAGCGGGTGAGAAAATGGGGCCGCTGGAACATGGTAATCTACCGGATACAGAAGCAGAAGTAATTCAGGCATTACTCGATCGAATTGAGAGTCTGGAGAAACAAGTTCAGAAGATTCAGGTAGAACAGACTTGTAATGCGATCGCTCAAGGAATTGAAACGCCTTCTGCGGAAGGGGTTGAGCTACCGCCAAGTTGTCAGTTGGAAGATAAAGTTATTCGTCAATTTTTGGATGGTTCAGGGATTTAGGGTGATTCCCGAAAAAGACTATACCCAATTTTAGTGGGGTTTTGGTTTCGACTCCGCTCAACCACCGATGGTTGAGCGGAGCCGTTGGCGATAGCCTGCCGTAGGCACAACCAAAACCCGTTTAACTAGTGCTGCGATTATTTATCTTCTTTATCCTTACCTTCCAACCGAATCACTCGTCGTTTCAACAACCGAGTTTGTCGAGAGTTGTCAGCCAGCTCATAGTTGAGGTCATCGTTGTAAGACATCAAAGATCTAAAACCCTCCCGAATCATCACACTTTGAGTACCTTCAATACTATCAATCCGGTGACGCAGATCTGTCACATCTTCACGAAGGGCATTAATATTCTGATTGATTGCAGGAATATTCTGCTGTATGAGTTCACGCAATTGAGCAATTTGAGACTCGATCCGATCGAAACGCTCTTCTGACATATGTTATGTTGAAGTTGGGACTTATTTTGATTTTGAAATACGGCTTTAGGTATCAGCTAAAGCCGTATTTCTATTGTAAGCCAATATTGCGGAGTACAATAATTGGGAACTTGTGAGATCGATCGATTGTCGCAATATGTTGGACACTAGCGATCGATCTAAGCATGGTAGATGGTGCCACGTTGCATTACACTAAGTTCAAACCCCGCATTTACCCTTTGTAAGATTTCGACAATGAAGAATAAACCATTAGCAGCTCTGTGTTTGGGCTTAGTTTCGCAATTAGGTTATTTACCAGTTACTCTCGCTGCTAATGAGGTTAAACCTGTCGATCGAATTGTCGGTTGTGATTTAATGATTGCAGGTGGTGGCTTGAGCGGTACGGCTAGTGCTTATGAGGGCTTGCTCGCTGGCAAAACAGTCTGTATGACAGAAATTACTGACTGGGTGGGTGGACAGATTACCGCTCAAGGTGTGTCAGCTCTGGATGAACGCCCGACTCAACGCGCCAAGAAATATTTCCCACGGGGTTATTTAGAATTTCGCCAAAAGATTCAGGATTATTATGGCAAGCTCAATCCTGGCGATTGCTGGGTGAGTGAAGCTTGTTTCTTGCCCAAAGATGCCAATAATATTTTGTATGGCATGTTGCGGACAGCCGAACGCAAAGGTAAAGGAAAACTGCATTGGTATCCCAATACTGTCGTCAAAAATCTGATCGTCGGCAAACGCGGTGGTGGACAGCAAATTAATGGCGTGGTGGCAATTCAACACTCGCCCCAGCCTGGAGCTGCACCTGTAAATACAGAAACCCTGTCACAAACAATCGAAGATGCTTTCAGCTATCAAGATTCGCCCAGATTCCGCAAGCAGAAAATTGTCTTTATCCCGCCCTATCAAACAGCCGCACAGCAAGCATCCAGACCTACAAACTGGTATGTAGTTGATGCAACTGAAACGGGTGAATTGGTAGGTTTAGCTGATGTCCCCTATCGGCTCGGACTCGATCCGCGCACGGCTGAAGAGCCTTCATCCGCTAGTACTACAGGCGATCCTTACTGCACCCAGGGATTTACCTATCCCTTTGCAATGGAAACCACTGCCACTCCCCAACCTCAGGTGGCACCACCTTTTTATGCCCAGTACGCGCCCTACTACAGCTACGAACTCAAACGACTGGCTGATTTTGGGGTAGTTTATAGCTATCGGCGGATCTGGAGTCCAGGGGAAGGTAAACCAGCCAAGTTTGGTGGGATTAACTATGCGGCTCCCACCCCTGGGGATATCTCGATGCAAAACTGGACATGGGGCAATGATTATCGCCCTGGTAGTGCTCAGGATAACCTGATTCTCGATCGATCCCAGCTCCAAATCGGCAAACAACTAGAGCCAGATGGCTGGATGGGGGGACTCCGTACCGATACCCTCCGCAAGGGAGAAGAAAATGCCCAAGGATTTTATCACTGGCTGGTTGCTGGCGAAACTGATTCCCGTGCCAATCCCGATCCCAAATCCCCCAACCACTGGGTGAAAACACCAAACCTGAACCAACGTTATCTAGCTGGATTAAACTCGCCAATGGGTACAGCCCACGGCTTATCCAAATATCCATACATTCGTGAAGGGCGGCGAATCATTGGTAGACCTAGCTATGGTTACAAAGATGGCTTTATGGTTTCAGAGGTGGATATGAGCCGCAATAACCTGCTCGATTCCAAGAAGTTATCGAAACTTACGCCAGATCAGAAACGTCAGCTACGGGCAGATTTAGCGGGGGATAAAGCCATAAATGTCCTGATGGGAGACAAGCGAGTACCTACTCGCAATCGATCGACCATCTATGCTGATACAGTGGGAATTGGGCACTATGCGATCGATTTCCATCCCTGTATGCAAAACAGCCCCCACGAATCTCCCAACAATATAGAACGAGCGGGTTCGCGCAATGGCGAAGGACAAGCCTATCCCTTCCAAATTCCACTTCGCGCGATGATTCCCCAAAAAATTGATAACATGTTGGTAGCTGGAAAAAGTATCGCCACTAGTCATGTCGCCGCTGCCGCCTACCGGATCCACTCGTTTGAATGGTCGGCTGGTGCCGCTGCTGGTACTACCGCCGCATTTGCCCTGGAACGGGGCGTGACACCCGCTCAACTGGTCGAATCGCTCCCAAACCCATCTCCGGCGATCGTCGAGCTACGCAAGCGGCTAGAGGCCAATAACAACCCGACTTCCTTCCCAAATACTTCGATTCTGAACAATAATTGGCAAGACTGGAAATAGATTTCTATGGTATTCACGACGGATCGATCTAGTCAAGCAGTGCTCTCGCCCCCCAAGCCTTATCCAAATTTTAAGGTGATTGTGTTGAATGACGACTTCAATACTTTTGAGCATGTCAGCACAACGCTGATGACTTACTTGCCTGGGATGAGTGAAGAACGGGCGTGGGAACTGACTAATCAAATCCATTTTGAAGGTCAGGCGATTGTCTGGGCTGGCCCTCAAGAGCAAGCGGAGCTGTATCACCAGCAGCTCCAGCGGGCGGGTTTGACGATGGCTCCATTAGAAAGTGCTTAGTTGACGGGGAAGTATTCCACTTTTATTATTTTCCAGCGAATCAGATTAAATCAAGGTTGAAATGCAATTAATCGATCTTGTGGGATACATCGCAGCAACATTGACAACAGCAGCTTTTTTGCCGCAAGTTCTGAAAGTTTGGCAATCAAAGTCAACCAAAGATCTCGCGTTACCAACCTTATTATCATTTATTGCGGGGGTTTCAATGTGGCTTATTTATGGACTGTTAGTCAGGAGCACGCCAATCATTATGGCAAATGCAGTGACATTGGTACTTAACTTGGTTATTTTACGTTTTAAGCTTAAATATGGGTAGATCGATTGGTTATTTTCCAATCTGACTTCTCACCCAAACTCTAAATTCTTTGATCAAAGTGAGATAATCTGTTGTTGTCGATCGCTGCAACCAGCCAACAATATCTGGAATCGATAAACTAGCGAAAAATTGACTGGTTTGAGTAGCGATATAAGTGCCATTTTGCAATTGTTGAATTACCAAAGATTCACCGTCATAAATCCAAACTTCTGCTACTCCCAGATCTGCATAAACCTGAAGGCGATTTGGAGAACTGCTGGTAATATCAACTTCCAAGACAAGATCTGGTGCAGGATCTTTTGTCATGTCTAATTTTTTCTTGCCTTGAACCGCCGCAATATTGCGAATGTAAAAACACTCATCGGGTTCTGCGCCACTAAGCTTTGGCTGTTTAAAAGTAGTCGAACCAAGGGGATAAATACTTACTTCAAACTCTTCGGCGAGTGTCTCAACAAACCGACCTAATACTCGCTTATTCAGTTCGTGTTCTGGAGCAGGAGCCATAATTTCGAGATTACCACGATTATACGTGAGGCGGAGCCGTCGATCGCTTAGTTCCTCTAATAACGTTTCGTAGGTTGTCCAGCTAATCCCCGATAGGAGAATTATCTCATCCGGTGGCGCAAATAGCGTTGCAGTCATAGATTTAATATAAATTTAATACATTTAATTTAGCTAAAAACTTCAGCAACAGACTGTTGGAAATTAGGCAATAATGGACTACTCAAAACATCACTGCTAAACAACGTCGCTACCAATGACAAACCGTTATTATCGCGCCTGAAAATCTCGATTTGTTGTCTGCGCCAATCAATAATCCAATATTCCTGTACGCCTCTAATTGCGTAGAGTTTGCGCTTTACTTCTCTGTCTCGTCGCTCATTGTCAGTACCAGCCGATAGCACCTCCACCACCAGTTCTGGCGCAGCTAAAAGGTGCCCCGACTCATCTAGCACTCGCTCTAATCTGTCATTACTAATCCACACCAAATCTGGGATTACATTATCATCATCAGTGAATACCAACCCTGGAGCTACCGAGACTCTACCTAAACCAGTCGATCGAGACCATGTTACCAGAGCAACTGATAGATTTAAAATAGCATTCTGATGATCCCAGTGCGGTGCGCGAGTCACAAGTAATTCTCCATCAATAATTTCGTAGCGATTACCGTTATCGGGTAATAACTGTAAGTCGGCAGATTGCCAACGGGTGGATTGGTGCATTTGAGTCAGCCTCCAGCAATAAATTCGATGATAACTATTTCCTTAGCTAAACACTTCCATCACCGATTGTTGAAAATTCGGTAACAATGGACTAGTCAAAACATCACTAGTAAACAACGTTGCTACTAATGGCAAACCGTTATTATCACGCCTGAAAATCTCGATTTGCTGTTTGCGCCAATCAATAATCCAATATTCCTGTACGCCTCTAATCGCGTAGAGTTTGCGCTTTACCTCTCTGTCACGTCGCTCGTTGTCAGTACCAGCCGATAGCACCTCCACCACCAGTTCTGGCGCAGCTAAAAGGTGCCCCGACTCATCTAGCACTCGCTCTAATCTGTCGGTACTGATCCATACCAAATCTGGAATTACATTGTCATCATCAGTGAATACCAACCCTGGAGTGGTAACAACTTCCCCTAAGTTACTCTGATTAGACCAGATTCCCAAAGATTGAATCAGCTTAGTGATAACTTTTTGGTGTTTCCAGTGCGGTGCGCGAGTCACGAGTAATTCTCCATCAATAATTTCGTAGCGATTACCGTTGTCGGGTAATAGCTCTAAGTCGGCGGATTGCCAACGGGTTGATTGGTGCATTTGAGTCAGCCTCTCGCAATTGCTTCTATTTTGACATATTTTGAAATTACCGACCGTAGGCTGCCGCCAACGATCGCCATACACAAGCCACTATGATGAAGTTAGACAGCAATCGACTATTTGCTATCTTAACTTAGGACAAACGGCTAAACTCCCCGATCCTTGCTGCGCCAGACAGGGCTGCTGATGAGCATCATCAAGTTCTGGGGGCGGTGGAATTTGACCGAAGGTCATTTTGCAACTGAGATCTTCAAAGTTGGGGGTCATCGTCAGGGGAATCCCAAACTTTTCGGTGAAAAATGCCTGCGTTGGCACTTTGCACATATTTACGCACATACCCACACAACCACTATCGGCAAGATAACGACATTTTTTGATCTGGACTGCCGATGGTTGCGATCGAACTGTCCCATCCGGCAAGTCTATCTCAGCTTCAGCGACCTCACAAGGCCCCACCAGCCACCCAAACAGCCGCGCAGCAAACCAGGCATTCAGGACGCAAACTAGCCGTGTGGGAGTAAAGAATGTCCGAATTGCCCAGATGACTGGAGCGGGTACAAAAGACTGCAAGATCTGGGCGACAATTACCTGCTGCTGCTGGGCGTTTCGCCCCTGCATGATTTGTTTCGACAGATCGACGACACCGCTATATCCACTCAATGTCGTGCCCGCGCCTAATGCCTGGGACATCTTATGAGAAAATAGCCAGATGAATAGTCGATCGAGTAGGTTGTCGTTGTATTCGTCGGTGACGATAGTTGGTATGGCTTTTTGCTGCATAGCTGTTCTCAAATCGGCGCGTCAAGAGTCACTCCCAATACGGTTCGGTTAGCTTCGTCCGAGATCTGAATCCCCCAAACCCCGCTTCTTAGTCCCCCTTTTTAAGGGGGATTTAGGGGGATTTCAACCTAAACCGGAGCAGTTAACTCACGATTGATTATTAACCGAACCGTATTGGAGTCACTCCTAACGATCTTAACTATATTCTGTTCAAATATCAGGGGGTGGATCTACGGCGAAGCTCACAAAAAAGCTGGGGGATACCCAGCTAAAGTTTAGATTGATTGATTGAGGTTGGAGCAGAACTTACATCAAGCCAAGAAAGTGTACTACCCCTTGTCCAGTAACTAATTCAGTGACAACAGCGGCTACAAAACCAAGCATTGCCAGTCTTCCATTCAAATTTTCGGCTGATGCATTGAAACCAAATCTTCCTTCTTCTTTCTTAGCCTGCATAATTCTGACTCCAAATAATGTAAATATTAATGAGTGCCTATATCAATTAAATGGAACGAATAGATGGAAAAGTGCTTACTCTTACCGAATATTCGCGACCTCTAATCTAGACTAGTCCGAGGAAGTGCAGTACGCCTTGTCCGGTAACTAGTTCGGTGATGAGAGCAGCTACAAAGCCGATCATCGCCATCCGTCCGTTGAGGTTCTCTGCTGATGCGTTGAAACCAAATTTTCCTTCTTCTTTTTTAGCTTGCATGTTAGTGACTCCGGTAGAGTAAATGGTTGTGACTACTTGGATGAATTAGATGTAACCAGTGATTTTTAGTTGCAGCAAGCACAACGAATCTGCTTGCTGCACTTGACTATACCAATCCGAGGAAGTGGAGTACGCCTTGTCCAGTTACTAATTCTGTGATCAATGCTGCAACAAAACCCATCATTGCTGCACGACCGTTAAGGTTTTCTGCTGAAGCTGTGAAACCAAACTTTCCTTCTTCTTTCTTAGCTTGCATGTTAGTGACTCCGGTAGAGTAAAGATTTGTTACTGCTTATATAAACTAATGTAACGAATAAATTTAAAAATGGCAAGTAGTTGGAAATGTTCGTAAACTCTCTAGTGATTAGGTATCTGTTCTGACGGCGTGAGCTGGGTTAGATCTATGTCCAGTCACCATTTATCACCGATAGCACATGAACCGTTCTCAGCAGCTCAATCGATACTACCAGCAAATCCAGTCCATTATCCTCAGTCGCCAAAACCCGATTACGGGATTGTTTCCGGCGAGTACGGCGATTACGGCGCATGGTGACTATACTGATGCCTGGGTACGGGACAATGTATATACGATTCTGGCTGTGTGGGGATTAGCTCTGGCGTATCGCAAGGTGGATGCACCACCTGGGAGGTTATTTGAGCTGGAGCAAAGTGTGGTGAAGCTGATGCGGGGGCTGCTGTTTTGTATGCTGCGCCAGTCGGCAAAAGTGGAGCAGTTCAAACAGACGCAATCACCACTAGACGCGCTCCACGCTAAGTACAATACGCAGACTGGCGATGTGGTGGTGGGGGACGATGAGTGGGGACATCTGCAATTGGATGCAACGTCTTTATTCATCCTGATCTTAGCGCAGATGACAGCATCAGGGTTGCCAGCGATTTACACCCTCGATGAGGTGAATTTTGTTCAGAATCTAGTCTATTATATTGGGCGGACTTATCGGACTCCTGATTTTGGGCTATGGGAACGGGGGGATAAGATCAATCATGGTAGTGTGGAGCTGAATGCTAGTTCGATCGGGATGGCAAAAGCCGCACTGGAAGCGATTAATGGGTTAGACTTGTTTGGCGCGAGGGGTTCGCAAGCATCGGTGATTCATGTCCTACCGGATGAGATTGCCCGCGCGCGGCTGACGTTGGCTTCTTTATTACCAAGGGAGTCGAGTTCCAAGGAGACAGATGCGGCATTATTAAGTGTAATTGGATTTCCCGCTTTTGCTGTGACAGATCCGCTGTTGGTAGCCCGAACGCGGACAAAAATTATCGATAAGCTAGAAGGGAAATATGGGTGCAAAAGATTTTTGCGCGATGGACATCAAACGTTACTAGAAGACAGTACGCGGTTGCACTACGAGCCGGAGGAATTGCTCAAGTTTGAAGGGGTTGAGTGTGAATGGCCGTTATTTTTTACCTATTTATATTTGGATGCCTTATTTAGTGGCGATGCAGTGGCGATTGAGAAGTATCGCAGCTTATTAGCCGCAATAGCTGTAGATGTAGATGGCACGCAATTGTTACCAGAATTGTACATTGTCCCCAAGGACAAAATTGCCGCCGAGCGATCGAAACCACACTCTCAAGTGCGGATCCCAAATGAGAATTTACCGTTAGTCTGGGCACAGAGCTTATATTTTCTGGGAGAGCTGTTATTTGATAAGTTTCTCGCACCTGGAGATCTAGATCCATTAGGACGACATTTACGGATTGGGAATAAGCGGCGGCGGACTGTGCAGGTTGCTCTAATTGCTGAAAATGAGGAGTTGCAATTACAATTAGCTGACTATGGTATTGCCACTCAAATTTTGGCACAGATCGATCCGATTCAAGTCCGACAATCAACAGAACTTGCTGCAGCATATACTCAGATTGGTCGGAATGATAAGCTTGGTCTAACTGGTCGTCCAGTGCGAAGATTGCGGAGTCTCACGACTTGCCGAATCTTTAATATTCGCGGTGAAACGATCGTATTTTTACCTGCGTTTTTAGATCAGCAGCAGTTTTATCTCACTCTCGACTACCATTTTCTGGTTTCACAAATTAAGGCAGAAATTGCTTATATCAGTGAACAATGGACGCAGTTAGGGCGACCAACAATGACGCTGCTATTAACTAAGTCATTGCTGCAAGAAGGACAGGACGAATTCAAGAACAAGCAATATTCATCACCATTACTCGCATTGATTAATGAGTTTAAAGAAGGTAAGTGTAATGGCGTACCAATTCGGTTGGGATTCCTCAATCAATTGAAGCTGACAGCAGGAGTCGAACGGATTGATTACCTACATGAATTTGAATTCGATCGAACCATCACTACTACAGTTATACCGCAGCATTATTATCTCACCTATGCAGCCGATCGCAATCATCCCCTCACCAATACTCAAGAGTTCTTATTAGAAGCTGAAACTAATATTAAACGACTGCTCACACAACTGAGAGGATCGGATAATCTTTATCAACAAATTGAACTACTACACACATTAACTAAACTCGAAAGCTTAGACTTTAATACTGGATTTGGTGGTGCTGGGATTAAAGTAACTGTATCTGACTTAATCGACGAAGTTTACTTCAAAGCGGGCAATTTTAGCGATCGACCAGATTGGGCAATTGTTCGGTATGCAGCGGGATTATTAGACAAGGTTGATATCAGTTTATCTGATGCCGTTACCGATATTTTGATTGGTGGCAAACAGCTTACAGTCGGCATGGCTTATAGCGAAGCGGCACTAATTGACGCGCCGATGTCCCATACTGAGATTGTTGAAAAGATCGATAAATTCTGTCGTGAAGATATTCGCGATCGAGTATTGACTCAAGAGATTATTATTTATCTAGGTTTACTAATCAAATCACAGCCAGCTTTAGTCAAAGGATTACTCACCTTAAGAGTTGGTTATCTGATTGTACTATTAACTAGTGAACTAGTGATGGAACTAAAGATCACTCAAGATGAAGCTTATGAAAAACTGATGGAACTTAGTCCCTTTGAAATTCAGACTAGACTCCATCAAGTTCTAACTGATTATCAAGGTTTAGGTGATACTGTTTTTCAACAAGAATCATTACATTTAAGCCAATCACAACAACAAATTGAATGGATTGTCAATCAATCCACCGAGCGAATTGATACACCTTCAATTGACTGGCGATATCAACGCCGTAAAGATGGTGCGATCAATCGAGTTGATCGAGATTTTTACCCCAGCGTTTGGCGACTGCTCGAACACTGCAAAGGATTAACCATTGGCGATAAATTAGAAAAACGCAATCGACTTGATAGCGAAATAATCTTGTCTGAAATGACCCCAGGTGAGAAAAACTTTGCGCTCAGAATCGAACATTTACTCAACAAAATTGTTGCTCCAGAATATCGCCGACTCAACATCGAAGCATTAATGGCACTAGCCGCTCTATCCGAGCGCAATCCAGAGCTGAATATCGAAGAATACATCGTCCTCGATGTCTTAATTGGACATGCGGTAAGACTATCCTGGCTAGATCTCAATCTCCGCAATACTAATACTAGCAACCTGGATGCCAGTGCCTTCGATCCCGCTAATTACGATCGATATAAGTCCTTTGCCTGGAGTGCTTTTTATCAAAGTTCTCCATATACCTGTGCCACCTATCTAGTTCGCTCCTTACAATTCTTGAGCCAATTAGCGGTTTAGTGGTTTAGCAATACATTCCATTCTCCCCAGTCCCCCAACTCCCAACTTTCGCCCAAATGTCAATCTCACCCAATTTCTTGGGAATTTTAGATTTAGGCATCTCTTTCCCGCTTAGATTGTTAGAAACTTATATATCCCGTTACGGGCAACTGTCTCATGCTCATTTCAGATCAAGATTTAGATGCTAGCTCAAAGTATCAAGTAATTACGTCATCATCACTACAGCATCCGACCATCCTGACTGAAGTGAGCATCGATCGATCGCAAATCACACCAATATTTACTGAAGCCACTGCAATGGCAACTCGTTTGACTAAAGCACCTGTAGCCATTTTGATGGTCACAGGGACATCGGGCTGTCAAGTTGGCTCGATCTCAGGATTAGCAAAGCTGGGTTACTTGCCTGCAAATCCCGATTTACTGTTAGAACTAGCTGGGTTGGAGTACTGTTATGCGCAGGTAATGAGCAGTGAGAGTAAATTTAGCGTGGTAGATTGTCAACTACATCCAGAATTGCGTCACTTACCAATTGTGAAAGTGCATGGAATCAATGCCTACTTGGGCTTACCAATTATCACTGCGGCTAAAGATCGGTTGGGTACGATTGCGATTCTGGATTTTAAACCCCGCCAGTTTAATAATCGAGATATCGAGATACTTCAAGTGATTAGTCGTCTAGTTGCCAGTGAATTTGAGCGAAAATTATTGAGTCAAGCTCAGTTGGATCGATCGATCGACGATCTCCATTATGACCCAGTTCAGGGCTTCGACGACTCGATCTCTGCCGCCGAATATCGCCAGAATTACCGCTCTATCGATCCGATCGACGTTCGTGATGCCTCAACACATTCAGCCGCTTTCCAGCCCAATCTAGACACCAATAGGCACCAACCAATTTCGGGTGAATTATTAGCCAGTCTAGCCCAAGAACTCCGCACCCCACTGACCTCAATCCTGGGCATGGCAAGTGTTTTGCAGCAGGGAATCCATGGCCCGTTATCCAATAAGCAGAAAGACTATCTAGGCATCATTCATCAGAGTGGTCAAAAATTGGTTAAGATTGTCGATCGAATTTCGATATTGAGCGAAGATCATTCGGAAGGTTGACTCTTCGCAATCGACAAGTACTGAACCAGAGACAGTATGATAGGCTGGTACCTAGCTTCACCAAATTAGCCCAACTATGTCATCAACTAGCACCGCTGAAATAAAGCTCCTGATCCTAGACATTGATGGTACGATCGCTGGCAAGTCTAATCAGGTCAGTACTAGAGTCAAGCAGGCAATTGCCGCTGCACAGGCAAAAGGTGTCCGCGTAGGCATCGCGACTGGGCGGATGTACAAATCTGCACTGCGGTTCCATCAGGATATCGGTGCGGACATGCCCATCATGGCGTATCAAGGTGCGTGGATTCAGGATCCAGCTACCGGAATCACTCATCGACATTCACCAGTACCTGTCGAAATTGCCCGCGAATTAATTGATTATTTCGAGCAATCCCATCTCTTGGACAAACTATCAATCCATGTCTATCGGGATGACTGTCTATATGTCCGCGAAATCAATGCTGATACTGAGCTATATGTGGGGCGAAGCGGGATTGGCGTTTCGGCAGTTCCAGATCTGCGAACCGTTTTGACATCCCAACCAACTAAAATATTAGCAATGTCTGAAGATGTGGAGTTAATTGATAAGCTGCGGCTAGAGCTACTGCAACGCTATCAGCCATCAGAATTGCACGTTACTACTTCTGTGCCGATCTTTCTTGAGACTACCCAATCTGGCGTTAATAAAGCTACTGCGATCGATCATATCGCCACAAAGCTACTAGACATCAAGCCTGAGAATATTCTAGCGATCGGTGATAATTATAACGATGTCGAAATGATCTCCTATGCAGGTATCGGCGTAGCGATGGGAAATGCCCCTGCGGATGTCCAGTCACTTGCTGACTGGGTTGCACCGGATGTAGACGCTGATGGTGTAGCTGTTGCTATCGAAAAATTTATTCTTGCCTAAACTTGCTGGCAATTGCGGCACATAAAATCAAAAAGAAGACCGACGACTGGCCGTGTTTCGTCTCGGTCTTCTTCATGATTTGCTCCTCACACTCTTCAGATAATAGTCGATCGGTGGGTTTTTGTCAATAGTTTTTTTGAGCGGGGAGACGGGGAGACGGGGGGACTGGGGGACTGAGGTGCAGAGATAATTAAATTTGTTGCTATTCACCATCCACCATCCACCATTCACTATCCACCAAACCACTAATCATCTTCTGAGTGATTTTGAATCTTAGCAATTGCTAATTTAGCTAAAACTCGCACTGGTTCTAGTTCGTCGTTGAGGAGAGTTTCTAGGTGGGGAATGGCAGATCGATCGCCTAATTTGCCTAATGATACTGCGGCTGTGCGGCGAACTTCGCCATCGGGGTCACGTAATGCCAGAATTAGATTGGGCAATGCTGGTAGGTATGCCATTTTACCAATAGCGGAGGCTGCTTCCGATCGCACATTGGGATCGACATCGCTCAGAGTGGAGACTAGCAGTTGCGCGGCGCGAGGATCGCCTTGTTCTTGGGCTAGATGGGCGATCGCTCCCACAGTAGCACAACGGACATCGATCGAATCAGATTCGATCGCCGCTTCCAAAAAGGGAGCTGCTTCAGATCCAATGAAACCCAGTGCCCAGGCGGCATGACCCTTGGTACTTTGAGGTTGAACTGGATCTGCCAAAATACCTAGCAAAGCGGGGACAGAGGCTTCGCCCATTTTGGCTAAGGCACCAACAGCCGAACCTTTGACTACCGTATCTTCATCATTGAGCAGTGCGTGGAGCAAGCTAGGTACTGTATCAGGATCGCAAATTAGCGCGAGAGTTTTACCCGCAGCCCTACGCACAACAGGATTGAGATGATGCAGGAGTGCGTCTACCAGTAGCGGAGTCGCAGTTTCCCCGATGCTACCCAGAGTCTGAGCAAATCTCAATCGGATCAAACCGCGCGAATCCCCCAGACACTCAATCATCTGTCTGAGCAGCGGAGTGTCATTGACATCGAAAGTATGTAAGCTAATTTGCTCGGTAATCGACTGGATCAGTGCATCGGTGCCAGCATGATCGAGCAGAACTGGAGCATCTTGAGATTTCATCTGCATCTAATTATTGGCGAGCATTGCAGCATGGCGATCGTGGAGATCCTGCATCATCGCATCAATTTTAGCAAGTTCAGGCTCCATTTGTGCCATTGCTTTAGCTTTGGGCAGTTTAGCTTTGTGAATTGCTTCTGTAGTGTCATGTACCAATCGATCTCGATATTTCTGGAGTTCGACGATAATTTCTTCGAGTTCGGCGGCGGTAACTGTTTCGGTGTCTGACATGTGTATAAGTTGGGAGTGTGCGGAGTTTCAAAAGATGCGTGACTTAGAACTTATCTGATAGGGCATCCACACATCGATCGCAAATGGTCGGATGTTCGGTATTCTGTCCCACAGTATCTGAATAGTTCCAACACCGATCGCATTTGACTCCATCGGCAGTTGTCACGCCAATTTTTCCGCCTGTAAATGTTGATTGATGCGTCATTCCTTCCAGTTTGCTATCATCATCGATTAGCTCGACTTGAGATGCGAGGAGGAGATAACGCAATTCGTCGATCTGATTCGATTGGCGTTGGGGTAGGGCTGCTTGAGTTGGGACATTGAGCGGAATCATTCCGCTCAGATCTCCGGTGGGATCCTGAAGTTCAACGGTTTTGACAACTGGTGCTTGTGCGCCCAATGCTTTGTTTAGATAGGCGATTGCTCGATCGATTGTTTGTTGCCGTTGCTCTGTTTTGAGCAGATTCCGCGATACAAATAGGACGCTCATGATTAGCCCTACTGCCTTGAGAGTGGTTTCGACAAACGGAATCCGATTAACCAGATCGATTAAGCCGATCGCAATGTACAATCCAATTCCACCAGAGATTAGTAACAAGATATTACCAATTAATCGCCACCCGCGTCGATAAGTTTCAACTACAACATTGACCGTATCACCAATTACATTACCACCGCTCTGGAATAGCTGCTGTGCTGATACAAATGGGGCACTACTGACTAGTCGATCAATCGTCGGTGTTTTACCTGTCGATTGCTGCAATTCACTCACAGGAGCCTGTGGATTGGCAGCAACTCCAGATTCCAACTCCACCAATTTAGCCCGCAGAATCGGATCGGTAATCTGCAACAATACCTTGGACTCTAGGGAGGAACCGATCGATTTATCAGTTCGCGCCTGTTCCATCACCTTATTTACATCTGTCCGCAGATCGCGAATTTTGTCCCAGGTGACGGCTAAATCGGGCTGTGACCACTGTGGATCTACATTTACCCAA
This sequence comes from Chamaesiphon sp. OTE_75_metabat_95, assembly GCA_031387665.1. Lineage (GTDB taxonomy): Bacteria > Cyanobacteriota > Cyanobacteriia > Cyanobacteriales > Chamaesiphonaceae > Chamaesiphon. Next base: position 115,047 of record JANNDL010000036.1, read on the forward strand.
CCAGCTTCAAATACAGATTTGTACGGGGTAGGGTAGGGTAAATACTGCCAGATATCTTCTGCCATGTGGCAAAGAACTGGCGCAATCACGCGGGTGAGATTTTCCAGCAAGATTGCCAGAACTGTCTGACAGCTCCGCCGCCGGAAGGATGTGGATGCGCTAATGTACAGCCGATCTTTGGCGATGTCAAAGTAGAAATTGGACAGATCGGTAATACAGAATTTTTGAATGGTTTGGAAGAACTTAAAGAACTGATATCGATCGAATGATTCGGTAATTTCGGTTAATACTTCACTCAGTCGGTGGAGCATATATCGATCGAGTTCGGGTAATTGAGCATAGGGCACTGCATCTTTTGCCGGATCGAAGTCGTGGATATTTCCCAACAGGAACCGCGCTGTATTGCGAATTTTGCGGGAAGCATCAGATAGTTGCTTGAGCACTGTTGAGCCAATCAAAACATCAGTAGAATAATCTACCGAAGATACCCAAAGTCTGACGACATCTGCTCCATAGGCTGGATCTTGCTGTTGATTTTTACCACCATCCATCACTACCATTGGATCGATAATATTCCCCAATGATTTACTCATTTTGCGTCCTTTATCATCGAGGACAAATCCATGAGTCAGGACAGTTTTAAATGGTGCCACTCCGTTATTGGCAACGCTAGTGAGCAAACTAGACTGGAACCAGCCCCGATGCTGATCGGAACCTTCGAGATACATATCCACTGGATAAACTAGATTATCCCGCTGCTGGGCAACCGCTGCCCATGAGGATCCAGAGTCAAACCAGACATCCATCGTATCTGTACCCAAGCGGTAGCTGCGCCCATTGTTGCGATAAGATTCGGGCAATAAATCTGCCACTGACATCGAATACCAAGCATCTGAACCATGTTCGCGGAAGATACCCTGAACGTGATTAATTGTCTCTTCAGTTAATAGCGGTTCATTAGTTTCATTGTCATAGAAAACTGGGATTGGTACGCCCCAATTCCGCTGACGGGAGATACACCAATCCGATCGTTCGGCAACCATTGGACGGATCCGATTTTCACCCTGAGCCGGAATCCATTCGACTTCAGTAATTGCTTTGAGTGCTGCTTCTTTAAATCCTTTTACTGATGCAAACCACTGTTCCGTCGCCCGAAAGATCGTCGGCTTTTTCGTCCGCCAATCGTAAGGATATTTGTGCGGATATGCTTCTTCTTTGATTAATGAATTTGCATCAAGCAGGGCTTCAATTACTAATTGATTGCCATCACCCAATACATTGCTACCTGAAAACAATTCACCCGCTTCGTCGGTGAAATTACCATCAGCATCAACCGGAGCCAGCATTGCCAGCCCATATTTTTGACCGACGATATAGTCTTCTTGTCCATGCCCAGGCGCGGTATGCACCAAGCCAGTACCCGATTCGGTAGTGATATAGTCACCACCGATAATCACTGGACTTTCTCGATCGTACAGCGGATGCTTATATTTGCAGTGTTCGAGTTCTGCACCTTTGATGACCGATCGAGTGGTCATATTCAGGTTTAGTTTAGCAGCCAATCCTTCTACCATATCGGCGGCGACGATCGCATATTTGCAGCCAGTGTAGTTATTATCATCCTTGCCACTCACTTCCGCGATCGCATAGCTCAAGTCAGGATTCACCGCCACAGCCAGATTTGCCGGAATCGTCCACGGCGTAGTCGTCCAGATCGCTACAGCTAGATCCTCGTGAAACGGCTCCAGAATCTCTCTGGCAGCATCGGTAATGTGCGTCACCTTAAACGATGCAAAAATACTCCGCGAGACGTGTCCTTCGGGATATTCTAGCTCTGCTTCTGCTAGGGCTGTCTTAGAACTAGGACTCCAGTGGACGGGTTTCAAGCCCCGATAAATATACCCTTTCAATACCATCTGCCCAAATACACCGATTTGAGCAGCTTCATACTCTGGTTGTAGCGTCAGATAGGGCTTATCCCACTCCGCCCATACGCCCATCCGTTGAAAACCAAGCTTCTGCGCCTCCACCGTCTTTTTGGCAAATTCCGCCGCCTTCTGGCGCAATTCTAGCGGCGAGAGATTCTTCCGCTCATCCGGCTTCATATCCTGAATTACTTTCAGCTCGATCGGCAGTCCATGACAATCCCAGCCCGGTACATACCGCACCTTGCGCCCTTTGAGCAGTTGATAGCGATTGATAATGTCCTTGAGCGTCTTGTTCAAGGCATGACCCATATGCAGCGTACCATTGGCATAGGGCGGGCCATCATGCAGCACAAAAATCTCACCAGGATTGGACTGTGACAGCCGCTCAAAAATCTGCTCGTCTGCCCAGAATTTTTGGAGTTCGGGTTCTCGTTTGACGGCATTAGCGCGCATGTCAAACTTAGTCTGGGGTAAGTTTACGGTGTCTTTGTAACTTCCTGGTGCTGCCACAGTAGTAAATGCTGAAGGGTTGATTATATCCGTATATTATAAGTGGTGCTTAGGACTTTAATATCAACATCTCGATCAATCGACATCAAAACCTCGGTCATCAGGATAAAATGTGAATAGGATTTACATATCACAGGTTCCATAATCCACAGTCAATTAAGTTATGAACACGATCTCCCAATCCGCTATTCTACGAGAAGTATGGGAACAGGGATGGCAAAATGGTTTAACCCAAGTTGCGCTAAATATGATTCGAGCAGAGATCGATCCCGCCCAGGTTGCTACTTTAACTGGATTATCACCGGAACGGGTTAATTTAATCTGTCTCGAAGTGGCAAATCCAGATCAGTCTTTCCAACTAATGAGAGATTGGCAAACCCAAAGTGAATCATCGTTGGCTGAAGTTTGGCTAAATGATGAGGAGGATCGAGCATGGTCAGATCTTTAGAAAATTTGCAACAAGGATCGATCGAATCTAGGGATCTAAAATGCTATTGATATCTCTCGTTGCGTGTAGAATTCTCACTATTTCCACAACTTCATCACGATCGATATAAAAAATTAAGTATTTCCGAAAATCTTTGACTGCCCATTTTCGTAGCCCCTGCAATCGAATGTTATTAGATTCAAAAACACTGCCGATCCCTGGCATTCTAGCAATTTGTGCAATCGTGAGTCGAGTTAAATCAAAGAACTGGAGCGCAATTTTAGGATTATCTTGGGAAATATAGGCAAAACAATCATCTAAATCTTGACTTGCTTTTGGCATAATCACAATCTTTTTGGTCATGACTGCGATCGATGGAGCAAATCGAGAGCAGCCCGTCTAGAATCCCACCAATCATCCGTCGCTTCTACAGATTTGCCACTATCCAATCCTTCGATTAGCAGTGATTCTACTCGCTGTTGTTGTCCCAGTCGTTCTTGTTCGCGGAGAATAATATGAGAGACGTACTCGCTGGGTGTATTAAAACCATCGGCGATCGCTTGTCGCTCGATAAAGTCACTAATTTGGCTGGGCAGTGAGATATTTAGCATCTAGCTTCTACCACAATAATTTTCTATGTTACCTAATTCTACCTCAGGTAATAGCTCTAGCATCGATCGAACCTCACCCTCACCTATTCAACCACGATCGACCACGAACAATCGATCTTATCGCCAATTCCATCATCATTCGGATTTTGTTCGAGCCATTGTAAAACTTCGAGACGAATTGCATCTGATCTTTTACCTAAATGACCTAATACTGATGCAGCACCATAACGAACATAAGGCTCCGAATCACTCAGTAATGAAAGCAAGCTACTCACCACATCCAAACTCTCATTACCTAATTGAACCAATTCTACTGCGGCATCATAGCGTACATTTGATTCTTTATCACCCAGCAACAACACCTCTCACCAATGTTGATCGTGCAAATGCTGCCGAAAATGATCCAAGATAATCTTAGTATCATCTTCAACGTCAGCTCGATCAAATATCTCCTCCGCTGCAAGATATTCCTGAAATATCTTATGCACAAAAGCATAGCGATCTCGCCCCTGTTCGTTCAGTAAACCCGTGCGCCGTTGGATAAAATCGATAAACCTAGCTACGAAATTTCTTATGAAAGAAACCCAACTTCTTCCTAAAAGTTGGGTTTCTTTCATAAGAAATTAATTATTTAGTCTTAGCCTGTGATTTAGCTTGCTCTAGAGTAATCTCTTTCAACGTTTGATAAGAGTTGGCATTTGCGGAACCTTCAATCGCTTTGACTGCTAGATCTTGAACTTGCTTCAGAGCTGCTTCTAGTTGTTTGGAGAGACTATTGAGGCGTTCATTTTGATTGCCGATCGTATCTTCCAATGATTCAATTCTGCCATCATAGAAACGCTTCTGACCTTCGACTTCCTTGCCGTAAAGATCGGATTTGATTTTAGCTTGCCAAGTGGCGATTCCTTTACCTTCTCCTTTGGCTTTTTCGATCGCTTTTTCTTTGTCCTGAACAAAAGCAGCGACTTTATCTTTCGCTTCATGGAAGAGTTTCTCTTGATCGGACAGGGCTAATTCCCGTTCTGACCACGCTTTTTCTTGGAGTTCTTTGGTTTCGGCAAGTTCGTAATATAAGCCTGCTTGCTGCTGCTCGTATTGCTCTCGATCGATCTTCCGTTCTAGATCGAGATTATACTTGTATTCTTGAACTTCTCGCTGGCTACTTTTGCGATCGAGTTCGACACGTTCTTTAATCGTGATTCCGTTTTGCTCTTGTTCTTTTTGCCAAGCTTTTGTTAAACTCTGCACTTCTTGTTGCTGTGCTTCTTGCCGTGCTTTCAGTTCTGCATCAAAGGCTTTGGAACTAGTTTGATAGTCTTCGATTAGTGTCTCAAATGTGTCGTCATCAACGGCTAAACCATGCAATGTTTGCAAATCGGCAATCTCTGTCGTCACACCTTCCCGAATCTCTGCTAGCTTTGCGGCTTCGGTGGTTAGTTTCTCCGATAGTTGACTGACTGCGGCTCCAAATCCAAGCTGAAGGCTATCTAAATTAGTAATAGTATTGTTTACCTTGTCTTGGTTAGATGCTGCATTCATGGTGGGTTTTGGCTCGTCTTTGGCTATTTTGGCAGTTGGGGTAGGTGTCGTTGCTGCTTGCTTTTGAATGTTTTTGACTTCGGTTTCGAGGGCTTTTTTCTCGTCAGCAAGCTGGTTATAGGCGGTGAGAATTTCGGCTTTAGTACTTTTATCTGTCGGTTTTGCCATGATTCGCGATCTGTTAGGGTTGGAATTATTTCTAGTGCCGTTGACATCAATGAACACAGACATTGATTGAATAATTAGTGCGAAGATTCTAGATGGTAGCCAGTGCCCACCCTACGAAGATCAATTATTAATTAACTTAATTTTTCTCGCTGATTTTGGCGGAGGTTTCAAAAGCTTTCATCGCCAATGATTGGGCTTGATTCATCACGGTTTGTAGCTGCTCGGTAATGGCGATAATTTGCTCATTCTGTCGATCGATTACCCGTTCCAATGATTGAATCTTCATTTCATATCCCTGTTTGCCGCCTTCCCATTCTTTCTCAGCTAGATCGGCTTTGACTTTCTCATTACTATTAGTTTCTTTAATCGCTTCTTCTCTAGCTTTCTTGACTGCTTCTTCTAATTCAGCAGGGAAAGCAATTACTTTAGCAGCATTCTCATCTGCAATTTTTTGATTGTCTTTCAGAAATTTCTCGCGCTCTTTCCACTGCTTTTGTTTTTCTCGATCGAGTGATTGAATTTCTTGCTCTTGATTGCGGTTGGCTTCTGTATATATGTCTGTTTGCAGTTGTCGATCGCGCAGCACTTTATACTGAACTTCGTCTTGCTCTTTTTGACGCTCTTTGGTGATATTTGCTGCTAATTCTGTCTGTTGCTCGGTATATTCTCGCTCGTTTCGTTCCCATTGTTTGCGGAGATTTACTTGCTCTTGGGTGAGGTTTTCTCGATCGATTACTAGCTGTTGTTCGATCGCTTTTAGGCTCTGTTGATGCTCTTGAGTGATGATGTGGAGGGCATCGGCAACGACTCTCACCTGCTGGAGTTCGGCGCGATGTTGGGTTTCGATTTCGATCGATTGTTTGACTTCAGTTAGTTTCTCAACTTCGACTGTTAACCGATCCGATAATCCAGTAACAATACTCCCAAATTCTAATTGTAAATCTGCCATGCCTTTGACGATCGTGTCAACGGTATATGTGGCAGCTTTAGTAACAATTGCTTTGTTTTTGACTAGCTGTGCTTCTTCTTCTTTGGTGGCAACTTTGGATCCAGGTCGATATTGCTCTGCTAAAATCCGATCGAGTTCGGTGAGAATCTGAGCCTTACTGTCTTTTACTATTGTCATAAACTTATCTGCCTTAATGATTAAGAACGCCTGAAAACTAGCCTACTCAGCCCCATGTAAAGTTTGAGATCATCTCAACTACTGACTAATTGTGCCCAAATACTCCGCCAAATTAGCTGAAATACCGATATATTTGATCTGTAGGGTCAAAATTGATCCCTGTTGCTAATTGACTAGTACTATTGTATCTTAGCTAGCGATCGGTGTCAAGACTTTTTAGGAAATTTGTACTAACGTTGAACTGAAGCCGCACGATATGACTGTCTCAAAATCACCTGCAACTCATTCCTCAGACATCGATCTCACCGATCCTCAGTATTATTTGAGTCGCGAGTTGACATGGTTAGAATTTAACGCCCGCGTGCTGCATGAAGCGATGGATGAACGGACACCATTGCTGGAACGGTTGAAATTCATGGGAATTTTTAGCTCGAATCTAGATGAATTTTTCATGGTGAGAATTGCTGCTATCAAAGAGCAAATCGAGGCAAAAGTCAGCACGCGCACGCCTGATGGACGCACGCCAACCGAGCAACTAACCGTAGCGAGGGATCGAGTTCAACAGTTGGTTACAAAGCAGCATCAGCATTTTGAGGCAGTATTGCGCCCAGCAACCATCGCTCAAGGAATTTACCTGCTCGATTACTTCGATCTAAATCAAGAGCAGTGCAATTATTTACAGACTTATTTTGAAGAACAAATATTCCCCGTTCTGACTCCTTTGGCAGTCGATCCTGGACATCCATTTCCTTATATTTCCAATCTCAGTTTAAATCTCGCTGTAGTAATTAAACATCCTGATACAGGCGAAGAATTATTCGCCAGAGTGAAGGTACCAAAAGTTTTACCGCGCTTTATCGTTTTACCGATAGATGCCCAGTCAATCGATGCAACCAACCGATCCCAAATTCGCTCAGAACGCTCCCAACTTTGGACAGGAATCCCGCTCGAACAATTAATCGCGCACAATTTGGAATCTCTATTTCCAGGGATGAATATCCAAGATTGCTACACCTTCCGAGTCACGCGAAATGCTGATATCAGCGTCGAAGAAGATGAAGCTGATGATTTGCTCCTAGCGATCGAAGATGGACTGCGGAAGCGGCGCAAAGGTGGCTCTCCAGTGAGAGTTGAGGTAGACTCAGCGATGCCCAACCAGATTCGACAGATGTTGCAAGAGGAGCTAGAAGTTGCAGCGGAGGATCTGTATGAAATTACGGGGATGTTGGGTTTGGGAGACGTGATCTCTTTTTTATCACTACCTGTAACTGAACTAAAAGATCCGCCGTGGAATGCCGTTATCCCAGCATCTTTAAGAAGATTAAAAGTAACTGAAGATGGCGGAAATTTCTTTAGTCTTATTGCCAAACAAGATGTCCTAGTCCATCATCCATATCAATCATTTGCAGATACCGTCGAGCGGTTTATTAGCTGTGCCGCCACCGATCCAAAAGTACTTGCAATCAAGATGACCCTCTACCGGACAACGGGAGATTCACACATTCTTAAAGCCTTGATTAAAGCTGCTGAAAATGGCAAGCAAGTTTCAGTATTAATTGAACTCAAAGCTCGATTTGATGAGCAGAATAATATTAATTTAGCGCGAATGCTAGAACAGTCTGGCGTTCATGTTGTTTATGGATTGGCAGGACTTAAAACACATACCAAAGTAGTATTAGTTGTGCGTCGAGAAGATGATAAAATTCGGCGATATGTGCATATTGGGACAGGTAATTACAATGCTAAAACTTCTAAGCTGTATACCGATGTCGGTTTATTTAGTTGTCGTCCAGAGCTGGGTGCAGATCTGACTGACTTATTTAATTATCTAACTGGTTATTCGCTCCAGCGTTCTTACCGGAAATTAATTGTTTCACCAGTCAATTCTCGTGAATCATTTGAGAAATTGATCCAGCAAGAGATCGATCATTGTAAAGCAGGTAAAACGGGTCGAATCGTTGCTAAAATGAATGCACTTGTAGATCCAAATACGATCGCCAATCTCTATCGAGCATCCCAGGCTGGAGTATCGATCGATCTAATCATTCGGGGCATGTGCTGTCTCCGCCCAGGGGTGCCAGGAGTGAGCGAAAACATCCGCGTGATTAGTATTATTGGGCGGTTCTTGGAGCACTCACGGATCTATTATTTCCACAATAGCGGTGATACCAAAATCTTCATCGGCAGTGCTGATTGGATGACTAGAAATCTCGACAGACGGGTGGAAGTAATCACTCCAATTGAGGATCGTGAAATCTCAAACGATCTTCAAGAAATATTGGGAATTATGTTAGCTGATAATCGCCAAGCTTGGGATATGCAATCTGATGGCACTTACATTCAGCGTCGCCCTCAATTTGGTTCTGCCGATCAAAGTACCCAGCAGGTACTAATGGATATGGCGGTGAATTAACGCCTCTAAAATCTAGCTGGCAGGCTGTACCCACCCTCGGCGATATCTTTCTACTAGAATAGTTAATCTATCGATCCTAGCTTCTATGACTGCACTCACTGCCAATTTAATTGAAATCTTTTCAGCAATTCAAGGTGAGGGGATAAACGTCGGAACTAGACAGATCTTTGTCCGGTTTGGCGGCTGTGACTTGCGCTGTCACTACTGTGATAGCCAACATACCTGGACAAAACAACCGATGTGCTCGATCGAGCAAACGCCCGGATCTCGTGATTTTACGACTCATGATAACCCGATCGAGTCATCTCAACTGTTAACCTGGATTGAACAGCAAAACCAGCCCCATCTCCACGACAGTATCAGCATTACTGGCGGCGAACCGCTGTTACACGCGCCATTTCTCGCCCAATGGTTGCCCCAAGTTAGAGCATTAACTAATTTGCCAATCTACCTTGAAACAGGTGGACATCGCCCGAAGCAATTGGTGCAAGTTCTGCCATACCTAGATTTAGTAGGAATGGATATTAAATTACCCAGCGTTAGTGGCGAAAATCATTGGGAAGAACACCAGGAATTTTTGCAACTATGTCAAGCTGCGGGTGTCGAGGTATTTGTGAAGATTATTATTTCCCAGACTACAAATCCGGCTGAACTGCGACGAGCAGCTCAGTTAGTTGCAGCCGTGAGCGACAAAATCATCGTCTTCCTGCAACCCATGACAGCCCTAGTCCAGCCCCATACCAATCCAGAGCTAACAGCACCAAAACCTGAACAGGTATTGAATTGGCAAGCTGCAATGAAAGAATATCTACCCCAAATTCGGGTAATTCCTCAAACTCACAAAATGATTGGACAGTTGTGAGTACCAATTATTTTTATAGACATTAGCTAGCGAAATTAAAATAAGCAAAAGAGTTGTGTACAATGTTGGCGTTGCTTACATCAAGCAAAGTAAATCTTCATCATTATCAAACTCAAGTAGATTTTTATGAACCCATTAATTGGAATGCTGGCGAGTCAATTTGGCGGCCCAGTCATTCAGCAAATTAGTCAACAAATCGGTGCCAATGAGGGTACAACCCAATCTGCCGTAGGCATGGCTCTACCAATGCTGTTGTCAGCTTTTGGCAATCAGGCTGAGGCAACTGGACAAGTAGCTCAAGGCGATGATGGCTCGATTTTGGATGACGTGATGGGTTTTGTCGGCAATGCTGGTGCTGCCAGTATGGGCAGTGCTTTACTCGGACAAGTTTTGGGTGGAGGTACTCACAATGCGATGGCTGACACCATCAGTCAAAATACTGGCATGGAAAATGGCGCGGCTAATCAACTGCTGGGAATGCTAGCACCATTAGTAATGGGTGCCCTGGGCAAATCCAGTCAGGAACAAGGCGGTTTGGATGCAAATGGCATTGCCCAAATGCTCGGTGCTTTTGGCGGCGGCAATGACTTGCTGGGCATGGCTACAAAGGCGATCGATGCCGACGGCGATGGTAATGTGGTCGAAGATATTGGGAATATGCTCGGTAAATTATTTTAGGCTTTGGGCTTTGGGGAGATTGGATTGAATTGGACTAGATTGGTGGCGTAGATCTGACCCACCCGCACTATAAATGTGCTGCCCTACGGGCACCCCTCCCAAGAGGGGATTTTCCCCACACTTCCCACACCTCTCACACTCCCCACCCTCCCCACACTCCCCACCCCATCCTGGGGCTGTAGCTCAGTTGGATAGAGCGATCGCCTCCTAAGCGATAGGCCGTGGGTTCGATCCCCGCCAGTCCCGTTGTCTGTGTCGATAAATTGTGGTAACTTGGGTCTGCTATCAATTAGGATTAAGCTAGCTACTCCACTTGTCCTTTCCAAGCTCTCCGCAGCATGGCGCATCACCACAGTATTTCTCGATCGCATCCAGCACCAGTTCGCAAACGTCGTCGTCACGGTTGGCGATGGTGGAAGTTGTTGGTTACAGTGTCACCTTTTTTACTACCGATCGGCTGGCTGGGCTATCGAGAGATCGAGAATACCTGGATTCAGCCTCAAGCTATTTTTATTCTGGGTGGTGAGGAAGAGCGGGAAATTTTTGGAGCAAAAGTTGCTCATACTTATCCCCGTCTCCCTGTCTGGATTTCTAGTGGAGCACCGCCAGCTTATGCTAAAAGAGTTTTCAAGAAGGCTGGTGTATCGGCTGATAAGCTGCATTTGGACTATCACGCGATCGATACTGTTACCAATTTTACAACGCTGGTCGATCGATTCAAGTCCAAGGGAATCAGTAGTGTCTATCTGGTAACTTCTGATGATCATCTACCGCGTGCTAGGGTAATTGGGGAAATTGTGTTTGGCAGTCAGGGTATCAAAGTCAAGCCGATTACGTTTGAGAGTGGTAGAGATTCAGAGCCGATTCAGAAAACTGTCAGGGATGGATTTAGATCTATTTTGTGGTTGATTACTGGATATGCTGGTGGCAAGTAAATAATGAAAATTGGGATTGTTGGGATTGGATTGATTGGTGCGTCTCTGGGTTGGGATTTTCGCCAGATGGGACATCAAGTTATTGGTGTTAGCCGTCAGCAGAGTACCTGTAAAATTGCTGAATATGAAGGTATTTGCGATCGAGCTAGCTGCGATTTAGCTAGTTTACAAGATACTGAGATTATTTTTATCTGTACGCCAATTGCGGCAATTATTCCCACAGTTGAGTTATTAGTTCCTCATCTTCATCCCGATACAATTATCACTGATGCGGGTTCGGTTAAGGGAGCAATTGTCGATCGAGCTACCCAATTATGGTCGAATTTTGTCGGTGGACACCCGATGGCAGGAAACTCTGAGAGTGGGATTGCTGCCTTTGAGAAGGGGCTATTTAACCATAGACCTTATGTTTTGACTCCGACACCGGAAACTGCGCCTGTAGCTCTGGAAAGGGTAGCTGAGTTGGTGCGATCTCTTGATTGTATTCTACATTATGCAACCCCTGAGCAGCACGATCTCGCAGTAGCGTGGATTTCTCATTTACCGATTATGGTGAGTGCAAGTTTGATTAGTGCTTGTTTACATGAATCAGATCCGATTATTCTCGATTTTGCTAAAAAGTTTGCCAGTACAGGTTTTAAAGATACCAGTCGGGTGGGCGGCGGCAATCCTGAAATGGGGATGATGATGGCAGAGTATAATCAAGCGGCAATCTTGCAATCACTATATCAATATCGCGATCGATTGGATGGGATAATTGATTTAATTGAATCACAACAATGGTTGGAGATTCAAGAATTGTTATCTAACAACCAAGTTAGCCGTGCGGACTTTATCAATTGCGCTAGTGGATAATGAGCGGAGCAAATATTCTTAACCAGAACTGACGTTAATTAAATTCCGTAGAAATCCTCATCTAGAATTTGTTCGATCGAAAAAGGGCATGTTATGGGATATTCACTCTCCGCTGGTACTCGTATTCCAAATTTAGCTAAATGCCCTTCTTTAATCGCTAACTTTCTACCAGAATGATAAGCCTTTTCTACCGTCTCTAACAGTATATTTTTGAGTGATGGTGTATCTGCCAAATTGTCTATAACTCTTTGGCGATGTTCCAGTACTGAACCATACCAGCTTCCTTGCATCGAATCAGGAACATCATGCTGTACCAGCAATTTGAGCAGATGTGCTAGCAAGATTGTTAGATTACTTTTGAGAGCATTCTTTTCCGCTCGACCCAAATCAACTAACTCCTCAATCAAATGTTCGATATCCAGTGATCCAAATTCACGATTCTTTAACTGATCGATCGTTTGGTCGATCCATAGCTGCAAATCTCGATCGTATAATGTATTCGACATAGTATTGAACCTCGATATTTTAGTCCGAGAATTGCTTCAAAAAAAGACCGCTCAATTTGAACGGTCTTAATCAAAAATAAGTCAAATGTTATTTAATAAACAACATTTCTTGATAGGTAGGCAATGGCCACATATCATCAGCTACTTCAGCTTCGAGTCCATCGGCATATTTCCGCACCTCATCCATTAATGGACGCACAGTTTTGACCAAGAATTGCATATGTGCTTCTGTCGAGTCAAAATCATGGGTGTCTAATGCCGCTGCTAACTTGCTGACTGAATCCATCATTGATTTAGTCAATGTTGCGACAGTCTGGACATTTTCAGTATCAAAATCGACACCGATTTCTTTGAGTCCGGCAACGGTAGTTGCTAGGTCAGTTAAATAGCGGCTAGCTGCTGGATAAATCATCGTCTTGGCAATACTAATTACTAGTTTAGCTTCAACTTCGATCGATAGAATGTACTGCTCGGCGTAGGTTTCATAGCGACTGGCTAGTTCTACAGGCGAGAGAATTCCCATGCCTTGGAATAGGCTGACGATTTCTGGTTCGTTCAGTACTGGTAGAGCATCTGGAGTTGTCCGCAGGTTGCGTAAACCGCGTTCTTCTACCGCCATTTTATGCCACTCTTCGGAGTAACCATTGCCGTTGAATACAACTGCGCCGTGATTGTCGATGACTTCTTTAAGCACAGCTTCAATCGCTTTATTGAGGTCTGTACCTTTAGCGACTTCACCTTCTAATTTGTCAGCCATCCAAACCAGGGAATCAGCAAGGATCGTATTCATCGCTACTAATGGACCAGCCACGGATTGTCCCGAACCAACTGCCCGAAACTCAAAGCGGTTGCCTGTAAACGCGAAAGGAGAAGTACGGTTGCGATCGCCAGCGTCTTTTGGCAGGATGGGTAGGGTATCGACCCCAATATTCATCATCCCTTTCTCAGTCGAGCTTTTGAGTGCGCTCTGCTTGATTTGGTCGAATACGTCTTGAAGTTGCGAACCCAAGTACATCGACATAATTGCAGGCGGAGCCTCATTGGCACCCAAGCGGTGGTCGTTACTAGCTGTGGCAATCACAGCGCGTAGAAGTGGGCCAAACTTGTGAACACCGCGAATTACCGCGCCACAGAAGACGAGGAATTGAATGTTGGAATGAGGATTGTCGCCTGGATCTAATAAGTTACCCTGGGTGGCATTCCCGACAGACCAGTTGACGTGTTTACCAGAACCATTAATTCCGGCGAATGGTTTCTCATGGAGCAGGCACATAAAGCCATGCTTTTTGGCAGTAGTCTTGAGAATCGTCATGATTAGCTGCTGATGGTCGGTAGCAACGTTTGCGGCTTCATGGTAGGGCGCGATTTCAAATTGACCAGGTGCAACTTCGTTGTGACGAGTTTTGGCAGGGATGCCCAGGCGATAGAGTCGGTCTTCTACGTCTTGCATATAGACCTGAACGCGCTCTGGAATCGCCCCAAAGTAGTGGTCGTCAAATTGTTGACCTTTGGCTGGTGGCTTCCCAAATAGGGTTCTGCCTGCCAGTAAGAGGTCAGGACGGCTATTGGCAAAGTTGCTATCAACGAGGAAATACTCTTGCTCTGCACCGCAACTAGAGTTGACTGGAGCGATATTAGTGTTGCCGAGAATTTTTAAGACGCGGGTAGCTGCCTTGTTCATGGCAGCATTGGAGCGCAATAGGGGTGTTTTCTTGTCCAGAGCTTCCCCAGTCCAGGAAACAAAGGCCGTCGGAATACACAGAGTGGAACCATTATCGGTTTCCATGATAAAGGCAGGGCTAGTCACATCCCAAGCGGTATAACCCCGCGCTTCAAACGTGGAACGGATGCCACCATTCGGGAAGGAAGAACCATCAGGTTCACCTTGAACCAGTAGTTTGCCTGCAAATTCAGAAATGACTGAGCCATCGCTTTGAACGGAGACAAATCCGTCGTGCTTTTCAGCAGTCCCATTTGTCAACGGATAGAAAACGTGGGCGTAATAGAGCGCGCCTTTAGCAATAGCCCAATCCTTCATTGCTACAGCAACAGAATCAGCGATCGAAATATTCAGCGGCTCACCAGTCTGAATCGTCTTCTTGACTGATTTAAACACATCTTTGGGCAAACTTTCTTGCATCTTCGCGAGTGTGAAGACATCTGTTGCCCACAGATCTTCTAACCGTTTTGATGCCTTGGGCGGCATTGGCTCGCGATTAGTAATTTGATAAATTGCTTGCATCCGAGATTCATTTCCACTCACAGCTTGTTCCTCTTTTGATATTTGGTAAATAATAATTGCGATCGATATCTAAAATGGGTAGATATGATACCGATTTATAGCGATAGTTGTGTGTCCGACAATGTTTTCGCTGTGAAGCGAGAAGTAAGTAGTTGTAGTTAGAGACTTAAAGATTGCGAGATATCCTCATCAGGGTATTGCTGATGGAATCTATCGAATCTATCGAGCCATCTAAGGTAAGTCACTGACTTGGTTTGAGATATTATCTCATGGTAACGTGAGATCTGGGATTTTTTGGGCAAAACCTGCTCGACTCTGCAAAAAAAGCTACGATAACCTGCTGAAATTTGTCGATCGATCGTGAATAACTGGACAGTCAATTAAATTAAGTTATGATGGAAAATGTGACAGGGATCGCCGATCGAACTTCTCGCCACAACCAAATCATCCATTTTTTTGGCATAGTCTTCAAATGAGTATTTCCTCGCCCGTATCTGACAACGATACTTCTGTTTGGGCAAATCTCAAACAGGCAATTTCAGCTAGTTCGGGGTTTCAACACTGGGTATCACAACTCTCTGTTCTAGAGCAAGCAGATCTCAGCCTCGATGCGCGTGTTCAGCGTTATTTGCGCGAAACTTTAGAGACGCTGGCGTATTAAATTAGGATCTAATCCGTAAGTTTTAGTGCAATCGTAAATCTTCGGGTACCCATTAAGGCATACGTGTCAACTTAAGGATTTTAGCAACGAGCCTAGTACGTTCTAGCCCCCGCTAAAATTGTGATTGGGACGAGAGAATGAGACTTTCAGTCCCTACGATGTCCTTAAGTTGACAC
>JANNDL010000056.1:0-3297 GCA_031387665.1 Chamaesiphon sp. OTE_75_metabat_95
ATCCTGACGAGCATTAACTACTCTCACAATTTCCAGACCATCATCGATTAAGCGATAGAGGATGATATATCCTTGAAGCGGTATCCCACGTAAATCAGATCGAATCTGTGAATAGCTTTTGCCCATCGTTGGAAATGTTGCTAGATTCCGACATTTTTTGGTAAATTCTTGGAGAAGTTTTTCTCCAGCTTGAATATTGCGTTGGCGTAGCCTCTCCTTGGAGAATCGAGAAAGTAGTCAGAAATATCATCAAGATCTCGAATCGCACTGGGAGCAATCGAACAGCGACTCATTTAAAGACTATCCTTCGCTGACTGAAACTTCCGTTGTAGTTGCTCCATCGCTACATCCAATTCAATACCCTCACCTCGAGAGATTTGGTATTTCTCAGCAAAAATTAATCTGGCTATTCGCGTCGTCTCATGACACGATCGAGCCGTAGGGTGAGCAGGTGCTCACGGACAATCTTGTACGAAGCTACAACTTTGGATTGGGATTCAATCTCGGTGCTAGTATTTGATATTTAGCACACTCAATTGTAATGTTCTATCTCTTTGGATCGATCTCTAAAACTTAAATCGACAAATGCAGATTACGCTTACCTTGGGGCAGATAGCGGTTCAGAAAGTTTTTGCGGGAGCAGACAATAGCCCATCACCTTCATAATAGAAGTGACACTACCCAGACGTGGATTTCCATCATCAGATAAAGCTTTCTGTATGCCTTGTCATTGCCTTCATTGTTGTAAGTTATTTCGATTGTTTTGCTTATTGCGTTTATAGAGGTTTGTGGGTATTATCGAGATATGGGAGTATTCGACCCAACTCCCGATAAAAAATATGCCCGCAAACTTCACCGCTTTGCTATCCACACCGAGCGAGGCTGAAAAAGCTTTAGCTAAAGAGAGTAGCCGCCAACTTGCGCCGTTGATTCATAAAGAGCGTCCCAGCACTAGTATCAGCATTTTAGAAGATGGCTTAGGACAAAGAATAGTTATCCCTAACGTCGCCATCAGTTTACTCCTGGAGATTCTGACCCAAATGGCACAGGGTCGCGCTGTTACTTTGATGCCTTACCATGCCGAGCTTACCACCCAGCAATCAGCAGACCTACTAAATGTTTCGCGTCCCTTTTTAGTAAAACTACTTGAATCAGGAGAACTAGCACATCGGATGGTCGGTAAACATCGGCGAGTGTTGCTTCAAGACGTGATGAAATACAAAGAGAATATCGATCGAGCCAGGAGCGAGACTTTAAATGAATTGGTAGCACAGGCGCAGGAATTGAATATGGGATATGAGTAATAGTGTCAAATTTCACCGCCGTTTATGATGCTTGCGTTCTCTATCCTGCACCGCTGCGAGATCTCTTGATGGAATTGGCCTTGGCCGATTTGTTTCGCGCTCGATGGTCAGAAGAAATTCACAAAGAATGGATTCGTAACGTTTTGAAGAATCGCCCCGATTTAACAGAAAGCCAATTGCTCAGAACTAGAGCTTTCATGGATACTAACGTTCGTGATGCTCTAGTTACTGGTTTTGAATCATTAATACCGTCACTAGAATTACCCGATGAGAACGATCGTCATGTCTTGGCAGCGGCGATTAGGTGCAGTGCTGATGTCATCGTAACTTTTAACCTAAAAGATTTCCCGTCAGATTATCTATCGACCTTCGATGTGGAAGCGCAGCATCCAGACGATTTTATTCTACATCTGCTAGATCTTTACCCCGTTCAAGTTTGTAGTGCTACGGAGAAAGTCAGACAGCGGTTGAGAACTCCTGTGATGAGTCACGAGAACTACTTATCAAACTTGCTGAGACAGGGTTTACCACAAACAGTATCACGCCTGAGTGAACTAGGCTATTTGGACGGGTACCCCTTTGTGTAGCCATCGAAATATTCCCAATCCAGACCAAATTATCAGGAGTTAACTTTATGGCAGTTTTACCCGATTGATCGAGGAGTTCTTCTCCAAA
The DNA here is from genome assembly GCA_031387665.1 of Chamaesiphon sp. OTE_75_metabat_95. Taxonomy (GTDB): domain Bacteria; phylum Cyanobacteriota; class Cyanobacteriia; order Cyanobacteriales; family Chamaesiphonaceae; genus Chamaesiphon. The sequence continues at coordinate 1,980 of JANNDL010000056.1, forward strand.
ATTTCTCAAATAAAAAGGTAGATAATCTCTTATCTACCTTTTTCATATTTAAGTGTGAGTTACAAAATCGATCGTGACTAGGGAGCTAGCGCATTACCACGGAGTAAGCTACCGATCGTTTTAGCAGTAATCTTTAGCTGGGTAATTGGGTCAGCAACTGTGACAGTTTTGTAGAGATAACTGTCAAAAGTTAGTCTCTGCACATCCAGATCGCTACACATTTCGACAAACGCTTCGCGAGTCGCATCGGAACGGTAGAAGACCCGTTGGAGAATATCCAAGACAGTATAAGTCAAGCCGTAAGCCTTATCCCACTGTTTGATATAAGCTTTGAGATCTGCTTCAGTCGGGATTTTCGCGCCCTGCTCAGACCGTTCAACGATCATTTCTGCACACATCCGACCAGATTTCGCTGCGAAGTAAATCCCTTCACCCGAAGACTTTGTGACATAACCAGCCGCATCGCCAACGAGGGCGCAACGTCCGACTACTCGGCGTGGGCGTGGATGCTCAGGAATAGGGTGAGCTTCAACTTTGATGATTGTGCCGCCTTCAAGCTTCTTGGCTGCCCGTTTGCGGATTCCGGCTTGCAATTGCTTAATTGAAGCTTTGTGTACCTTCATCGTCCCTGTGCCGACCGCTACGTGATCGAATTTGGGGAAGACCCAAGCATAGAAATCGGTGGAGACATCATCACCGACATACATTTCAGCGAGACTATGGTAGTAAGCCATCTTGTCTTCGGGGAGTCTGATCCGCTCTTGGAAGGCGATCGCATAGTTGTAATCACCAGCGTCCATTGCCTTGGCAACGCGAGAATTGGCACCATCAGCACCGATCACGAGATCGACTTTCAGCGTCTTGGCTTCACCTTCGAGACTACCATTGGAGTGATCCGCATAGTGAAGCACATAGGGATCGGTAGTATTCAGTCCAGGCATTTCCAGCTTGTGGACAGTACCATTGATCAATTTAGCACCAAGCTTCTCAGCTCGATCGCGCAGGAATCCATCGAGGACTTCGCGGCGACACATGCCGATATATTCACCAGGCTTGAGGGTTTGACCGATATCGACTTCGATATTAGACGGCGAGATCATCTTCATCTGCCGGACTTCTCGATCGATAATATGTGACGGTAAGTCAAATTCAGCCACCATGCACAGAGGAATCGCACCACCACAAGGCTTGGCGTTATCTAATTTGCGTTCAAATAAATAAGTTTCAATACCAGCTTTCGCCAACACTTCAGCGGCGCAAGAACCCGCTGGACCAGAACCGACAACAGCAACCCGTAGTACCACAGCTATACTCTCTT
>JANNDL010000091.1:0-22209 GCA_031387665.1 Chamaesiphon sp. OTE_75_metabat_95
CATCAAAGACAACGGTTTTACAGGACAAATACTACTACACAAATTAATTTATTTGTATCAGCAGTATGACCTGAAAGCTCAAACGATTTCTGTGACAGAGCAAAAGGGCGATCTATTAATCTCTAAGATTATCTGTAGCAGTGATTTACAAGGTTTTGGTAAAAACTAAATTCAAAAAAGCTAAGTTGATAATCATCTCAGACACGCTGTTAGGACATGATTCGTTTCCTAGAAGCTTTACCAGCAATACATGACCAACAAAAAGCCCGCAATGAGGCTTGAACTCATGACCTCGTCATTACCAATGAAGTGCTCTACCACTGAGCTATGCGGGCGTTGGTGAAAGTGGGCCGAGCTGGATTTGAACCAGCGTAGGTCTCCCAGCAGATTTACAGTCTGCCGCCATTAACCACTCGGCCATCGACCCATTTGTTTCACAGTTACTAATACTAGCATAGGTGGCTGGAAATACCAAGCAAATTGCTAATTATTCTCTGATCCGGTGGATTCTAGTTGAGAAAGAAGTCCGCCACAGGCATCGGTGAGAAGATCGATAACGTAGTCAAAGCCTTCTGCACCGCCAAAGTAGGGGTCTGGAACTTCTTTGTCTGGATGTTGGCTGGCAAAGTCGCACATCATTTTCACCTTGTTTTTATATTGTCCTTGGGGGTCGAGGGCGAGGATATTTTGATAGTTTTCGCGATCCATTGCTAAGATCAGGTCGAAGTCGGTGAAATCAGCTTTGATAAATTGTCTGGCACTGCCTTTCATTGGAATATTGCGTTTGACGGCGGCGGCTTGCATCCGCCTGTCGGGCGGATTGCCACTATGATAGTTGGCGGTACCAGCGGAATCACATTCGATTTCATTGCTGAGGCTGGATTTAGCTATGAGGTGGTTCATGATATTTTCGGCAGCGGGGGAGCGGCAGATATTTCCGAGGCAGACGAAGAGGAGTTTCATAATTAGTTGAAAGTTGAAAGTTGAAAGTTGAAAGTTGAAAGTTGAAAGTTGATAGTTAGGGTTTTTGGTTTAGTTTCCCTAACTTATAGTTGGTAGAGTCTCTTTGTAAGAGAATCGAATCCAAATAATCAGGAATTGTTTCTCCGGTAGCGATGCAGGCGGCTCGATCGACTGCAAGCATGTCGATGCCTGAGAATATTTTACCAAACTTGACGGTTTGACCGCGATCGGGTTTCCAGTCGGGGCTGATCATTCGTAGGTCTGCATCAACGACTGCGCCGTCGAAGAGATGTCCGATGCAGAAGTAGACATCTTGGAGGACTTTGGGGACGGAGGGGACGTGGAGTTGTCCGCGTGATTTGAGGCTGCGGGAGTGGTATTTTGATCGCGGGAAGAGTCCGTAGAGATTTTTGAGGGAGGCGGAGATGAGGGATTTGTCTTTGAGGATGGTGCGTTTGAAGGTACCGATGGTAATTCGACAGTCTACTTGTTGGAGCAGTTCGGGTGCCCACATGGTTTGGAACCGCACCGGATCGGGGGATCGGTTGGGATATTCGATTAGTGGGAGGGTGTCGGCATCGAGTAGTTCCATGCCTTCATCTAGTAATGCGTATACGCCATGTTTACTGGCGATATCATGGAGACTGACGGGGGAGCAAACGCCTTCGACGATCGAGATTTTGGCGTTGGGGCTGGCTTGGCGGAGAGCTTGTAGAACTTTGCTCAGTACGCCGATACTGACGGTGACGGGTGCGGCGACGGGATAACCGAGGTTGGGCTTGACGAGAATATGTTTGGCGTTGTGGGCGGATGCTGGTGGTTGATAGACGAATGATTTGGTGCTGTCGGTTTGCATGGTTGGGTTTTGGATAGTTCAGCGGGGGAAGATGTTACGATCGACAGTGTGACGCAATTTTGAGGGTGTGGGGGAATATCGATGTTGCTCAGTCGAATTAGTGACGATCTAGAACTGCGATTGCTTCAGATTGATGATGCGGAGGAGCTGTTTGCCCTGACGGATGCGAATCGGCTTTATCTGCGGCAATGGTTGCCGTGGCTGGATATTATTACTCAGGTTGAGGACACTCGAAATTTTATTGCCAAGACACTGACGCAGTTTACTGAGCAGGAAGGTGTGGCTGCGGCTATTTGCGATCGTGACAAGATTGTGGGCTTGGTTGGTTTTAATCGGATCGAGCAGCAGGATCGGGTTGGTTATATTGGCTATTGGTTGGCGGAATCTGCTCAGGGCAAGGGACTAATGACAAAATCTTGCCAAAGTATGATCGATTATGGCTTTACAACGCTGAAACTCGATCGAGTGGTGATTGCTTGCGCTACTAAAAATCACCGCAGTCGGGCGATTCCGCTCCGGTTGGGATTTATCTATGAGGGTGTTGTGCGCGATGCTGAATGGCTCTATCAGGAATTCGTAGAGCATGATATTTACGCCTTGGCTATTGAGGATTGGCATCAATCATGAGTAAACCCAGATTAGCGATTACATTGGGCGATCCAGGGGGAATTGGGACAGAAGTGGTATTGAAGGCGATCGCCGATCGATCTTTAGCAGACTATGATCTAACCTTAATGGGTAATTTAGAGCTGCTGATCGATCGATATCAACAGTTACGCCATCAGGTTCCAACCGAGATTGAATTAGCGAATCCGGCTGATTTGAACATTATTGATGTGCCCCTAAATCTGGCAATTCGGCAGGACGTGAAAATCGGGCAGGGGAATGCGGCTAGTGGTGCGGCGGGATTTGCATATCTGGATCTGGCGATCGATCGAACCTTAGCTGGAGACTTTGATGCGATCGTCACCGCACCCATCGCTAAATCGGCTTGGTTGGCGGCGGGACATCACTTTCCAGGTCAAACTGAGTTACTCGCGCTCAAGGCGAATGTAGACCGCTTTGGGATGCTATTTGTGGGTGTTTCGCCCCATACTGGTTGGACGCTTCGCGCATTGTTGGCGACGACGCATATTCCTTTGAGTCGGGTATCGCAAGCTCTCACGCCGGAGTTACTCAGCCTGAAATTGGGGCTATTAATCGAGTGTTTGCAGGCAGATTTTGGACTGCAATCAGGGACTATTGCGATCGCCGGACTCAATCCTCATAGCGGGGAGAGCGGGCAGTTAGGGCGGGAAGAGGTGGATTGGATGGATAGTTGGTTAGCGCAGATGCGGGACATGTATCCGCAATATAAATTGCTGGGACTATTGCCGCCGGATACGATGTGGGTGAAGCCAGGACAAGCCTGGTTTGGCACTCATCCTCATCCCCAAGCGGCGGATGCTTATTTGGCTCTGTATCATGATCAGGGGTTGATTCCGGTGAAATTAATGGCATTCGATCGAGCGATCAACACCACGATTGGTTTACCATTTGTACGGACTTCGCCGGATCATGGTACGGCATTTGATATTGCGGGATTGGGGATTGCCGATGGGCGGAGCATGGTGGAGGCGATTAAGCTAGCAGCTAAATTGGTTGAGAGTCGATCTCAAACAGACTACATCAATTAGCTAAAATGATAAAATGGAAGTCAGACTAGTGAGGCTAAAGTTATGATCGCTCAAGTCACTACATCCATAATCGATCGCGAACCTGTGGCGCAGCAGTTCGGTACGAGCATTGTTACCTGGGAACCCTTGCCCAAAGATTTTAAGTTAGAGGATGATCCGGTAGAGAATGATGGACAGCCTCTATTGGCAGGGGCACTACGAGAAAGTTTGGAACTGAGTGGATTTATTCAGCCACAGATGCTGATTGTTTCCAATTTTGGGCTATGCGCGACGATCGATAATCAAATTGTGGTGAAAGCTCCTGATTGGCTGTATGTCGCCGCAACAGCACCAACTGAATCGACTCGCCGCAGCTATACACCTCACGCTGAAGGTGATGTACCAACGATCGTGATGGAATTTCTGTCTCACATCGATGGCAGCGAATATTCTGTGAAACGCAATTTCCCGCCTGGGAAATGGTTTTTTTACGAACAAATTCTTCAGGTACCGATCTACGTTATTTTCGAGCCAGAAAGTGGATTGCTGGAATTTTATCAACTTCAAAACGAACACTATGAGCTAGTACTTCCCAATCCAGATGGACGAAATTGGATTGCCGAAATGAACCTATTTCTGGGTACATGGCGGGGCGATAAAGAGGGTAGATCCGGCTACTGGTTGCGGTGGTGGGATGAGTCGGGAACGATGCTGCCGTGGGCTGTGGAGCAAATCGATGTAGAACGCCAACGAGCAGAGCAAGAGCGTCAACAAAAAGAACGATTGATGGATTATATTCGATCTCAAGGTATCGATCCAGATAATTTGCCATCTATTTAGGTTTGAATGCGGGAAATCAAACTTCTACAGAACCCATTTGAGATCTTTTAAGGGTGTTGGTGGGGGCGGGTAGGTTTTGTTTAAGATTGAACGGTAGCATCGACAATTGCTAGCATGAACCTACCCCTACAGATCTATCGATGAATCGATGACGCATTTCTGGGTGTTTGTTCCGTGTAAATACTGAGTGATAAGAGTCACCTTAACTCCAAAATTAAGATATTAAAATTGAAGTCACACCACACCTGTATGTATCGATCGAGCCATCTCTATAACTCAGCGTTTTATTAGGCTACTGCTCCTTATTTTTTAGGGAAATGATCGATCGGTAATTTTACCCCTCGATCTGGGAATACTAATAAAGCGGGTAGTTATAGAGTGCTCTGTCGATATTTCGGCTTTGGTAGTTCTAACAACGTCAGCACGGACAACAATTTTTAAGTTCTTATCTTCATTTGAGGAGTCATTGACCGTGGCGATTCGACCACCTAACTATAACTCTCAAGGTTTCACCTTGATTGAAATGATTGCAACTTTAGTAGTTGCTGGTATCATTGCGGCATTTGCCACACCATCTTTGCTGTCATTGAACAAACCACTCCGCGACGGATCGTTACAGTTCAAGAGTCAACTGAGCTTGATTCGATCGAAAGCAATTTCTAGTAGTAAATCTTATCGAATCCGACCTAAGTTTGATACCCTAGCTGGCTATCCAGATGGAAGAGCACGCAGCTTTGTAGTTGAGTATGCTGACAACTGCAAGATGTCAGAGAATAGTGCCACTCCTGTTGCAACTCGCTGGCAAATGGCATCACAATTCGACCTCGATTTGCCGCCAAATATCGGAATTCCTACGGCAGCCACTGTATTGCCTGCGCCAATCGGTACTGCCACAAACTCATTGAATTGGACTGCAGTTGGCAGCCGCATTTGTTTTGACAGCAGAGGTATTCTTGAGGATACCACTACAAAAATAGTACTTAGAGACTTTCAAGGATTTAATAAAGCAAAGTTGACAGCACTTGAACTGACAAAGGTAGGTGGTGTTGATATCTATACTTATACCGACGCATTAACTGCAATCGCTCCAAGTAGTCAAGGCAATCCTGAATTCTGACGATCGACAACACAAACAGATCTCATTGAAAAGTTTTTCAATTATTACTTTTAATTAAATATAAAATAAAAATAGTTATGAGCCTAAAATTATATCGAGGTCAAACCTTAGTAAAACCTCAATCATCAGAACAAGGATTTAGCTTGGTTGAAACGATGATTGCTCTGACAACATTAGGAGTATGTCTCGCCTATGCGATGCCACTATTTCTATATGCCAAAATCAATAACTCCAAGAGTGAGATTCGGACTGGTGCGCTAATCGTATCTCAGCGAGTATTTGACAACATTCGATCTAAATCATTCAAGAGTATGCCGCTGACTGATGGAACGGTTGGATCTACTGCTGTAGCTGCGAGTGGTCCTAATCCAGCTATACCAGCTAATCCTGAAACAATTCCGGCTAATCTAACTAGTCCTACAGCAGCAGAACAATTAATTACCAAAGCAATGGGACGACAGTACCAAACAAAAGTTATTTACTGTGAAGGTCTAACTAGCGATGCAACAATTTGTACTGATAAATATCGAAAATTTAAAGTGGAGGTAAGTTTCAATGGCTCAAAAGTATACGATCTTGAAGGTAATTATACAGAGTTTCAGTAAAATCAATAAAACTAGCAAAGGATTTACCTTAATAGAATTAATTGTGGGTCTTTCAATTCTGCTAATTGTTGGCGGGTTAGCAATTAGTGCTCTAGTCCAAGCTAGTATTGACTTTAATAAGGACAAGAAAAGTATTGATGCCAGTCAAAGTGTATCGGCTATTCTAGAAATTATTGGTAATGATATTAAGCAATCTGGTGAAAATATTAACGATCGCAATTTCCCGACGATCGAATTTAATGTAGCTACTGCCGCTGAGACAACTCTCAAAACTGGCTCTTCCAAAATTATTGTTCGCAGGGCATTAACCGATCCATTAACTCTCTGTGAGAGTATTGCGGCAAATGCAGATCCGACAGCAAGAACATCAATAGTTGTTGCAGACAATACACCAGCAACAGTTACAGCTTCTGCAAATTGTGATGTGGGAACTTCATCTAGCAGACTAGTCGCGGCTAGGCCATCGACAGATTACGAGCTAATACGAACTCCCACTCCAACAGATCCTGTCCCAACGACATCTCTCGCTACTTCAGATCTCATCCTTCCCAAGGCTCTAAGAAAAGTCCGCGATTACCGCTGCCAACTTGATGAGCCTAATCCGGCAGTTGCTTATGATGATGTCAGTCAGGCAACTGCTACTTTTTGTGGTTCTCCAACTCCAGCTCTGGAAAGAATCAGAATTGCTGTATCTAATGAAAGTGGGCAATTTCTAATTTTCAATCAAACAAATGAAACTCTTGGAGCTACTAGTCCATCATTTACAAATACAGCTATTGACAAAAAATACAGTATTACAGTCAACACAAATAGCCCTGCATTAGACACAGCATCGGTCGCTAGCAACACCAAGAATAGAGCAGTTGCCTATCCGATCAAAAGTCCAATTTATGTAATTGAAGAAAGAGTCTACACATTAAGTAGTTCGGGATTCTTGCAACTATCAATCAACGGAGCAGCACCCCAAACTCTGACCAAGAAAATAGATAACTTTAGAATTTCGGCCAAAACTTACACTAACTCTACAGATAGGATAATTGAACCAACGCCCGCAGCAAATGTTTGTACTAATGCGGCTCCATTTGCAGATCAACCGACAACCGGAAGTGTAGATAATCCAAGATACATCTGCAAGCTTAATTATTTTACTGGTGTAGCCGCAGCGGATAAGGCTGACTGGAAGACATTAGCGGGTATCAAAGTTGAAATTCAGACGCAGTATGATGGCACCGGACAAAATGCTACCGCTACCGCTGCTGATGCTAATAAGCTATATGCAGTGTCGGAATTCTTCCCTCGGAATGTGCTGTCGAAGTAAGTAAGGTATCCTATAAATACGCAGGTTCTAGTTTAGGTGGGAGTGAGATAACGATGAGTTCACAAAGTTCACAGACAGCAGCAGATCGGTTTTTTGGGAGTTTAGCATACTTACTCCCGATCGCTGATGTTTACTTTTTCGGTCTATTTGTGTTTAGAGAATTTCCGATCATTGAACAAATATACCAGCCATTGGCACCATTGTTGGCAGTTAATAACAACCAAATCGGCAGTTTCGTTCTATTCTTGGGCTTGTATTTGGGTGTTGTTGCCAATCCTCAGATTAGTCGATTTATCAGATTTAATATGCTCCAAGCAATTCTGATTGGGATTTTGATCTCGTTGTGTGGATTGTTGCTCAGATATGTGTTGCTACCAGTTCTTGGCATGGGGCAGATCACTCAAGTATTGATGAATACTGTCTTCTTCGGCACATTTGCTATGGCTGGCTATGGTATCTTTATGTCGGCAGTGGGTAAGTACACGGAGATTCCCCAGCTCTCGGAAACTGCTCAGATGCAAATTGACAGATATTAAATCAAAATTGTTTGACTCGATCGATCTCGATCTGTCATAATAAGGGGCTGTCTATAACTACGCTCGGATCGGGTCATACTTGCATCCAAGTATCACAAATGTCTTTTGCTTTGGCACTCAGACTACCCCTACGGCATTTCACATCATTAATATTTATGACTTACGCAATTATTGAGACTGGTGGCAAGCAGATGCGCGTCGAGCCAGGTCGGTTCTACGACATCGAATTGTTACCTGGAGAAGCAGATAGCACCGTCTCGATCGATAAAGTATTTTTACTCGAAAACAACGGCAGCATCCAAATCGGTCAGCCCCTGGTCGCTGGAGTCACCGTAGAAGGCACAATCATGCGTCACTATCGTGCGCGCAAGATCATCGTCTACAAGATGCAGCCCAAAAAGAAAACCCGTAAAAAGCGTGGGCACCGTCAAGAAGTAACTCGCTTGATGATTGATTCTATCAGTGTCAATGGTGCAGTTATTGCCACTGCTGAAGCTGTTGCAGTCGCGGCTTAGTAACCAACCCTACCCCTCCAAGAAGGGGAAATAAGGTGGTTCCTCACAACGAAGATGCCTCCAGTGACGGGTTTCGACTCCGCTCAACCCTCGATTTCTCCGTTGATTGAGCGGAGTCGTTGGCGATAGCCTACCGTAGGTAAAATTAACGGCTACGGTATACTTATGCTGGAGAATCACCTAACATCTAATAATTTTAGCAATCCGAGGTAATTATGGCTTCTAAGAAGGGTACAGGTAGTACTAGAAACGGTAGAGACTCAAACGCCCAGAGATTGGGTGTCAAAAAATACGGTGGCGAAGTAGTCCGCGCTGGTAACATCATCGTCCGTCAACGGGGATCTTCCTTCCATGTTGGTAACAACGTTGGTTTGGGTAAAGATTACACCATCTACGCTCTAGTTGATGGCGTTGTCACCTTTGAGCGCAGAGGCAAAAACGGCAAGAAAATTAGCGTTTATCCAGTTCCAGTCGCAGCGTAATCTTAATTTTTGATTAATTACAAAATAGGGATATGCCTTCGGGTGTATCCCTATTTTGTTTGATTACTTAGCTCACACCAGTTACCAACGCGAGAGCCAGTACTACTTGCTCTAGGATCTCATTCTCTAATCTACCTATTTTAGCCCCGAATCGGTCTGGATCGATCGATACAGCTCTTGTCTGCAAAGGATTAGCCGTTGACAATTTCTGCAATCCATTTAATGCTGACGGCTGAATTGATACGAGCCAAGGAATATTCGCAAAGTCATTTCTCCAGCCAGTAATTGGGATGACTAACTTTACTTTGAGTCCACCGTCACTGAGACTATTGATACTCACAATTATTGCACGCCTTTGTCTTGGCGATTTCGTCACCTTTGGTCGGATTAAATTTGACCCACCAGATTTCGCCCCGTTGAGGCTCTAAAATCAGATTACTCATCCCAGTTGTCATCTTCGACGTATTCGTCAGACCATTCTAATAAGTCCGATCCAGGCTGGAATAAGTGTGCGATGCTTTGAGCTTGTTTTGCGACGATTTGATCGCGCTCTTGAGGCGAAAGCTTGAGCAGTGAGTTCAGATCGATCTTTTCATCCCCTGCCGGACTTGGCTCTACTGAGTCAATTAAGTCCCAAATTTGCTGAAGTCGTGATTCAGAAACGTGGGGAAGCTTTTGGTTAATTTGGTCTATGAGCGTCAGCATGTTTAAGTGGCATTTTTACTGCACATCCGATCTCCATTTTAATGTCTGCTGGAGACTTTGACCAGATCGATCGGGCTGTGAAGATGCTCCACAAACGAGGTAGAATAATAACCATCAGTCTGGTAAACAGTGTCCAAACCTAAATTTTGCACCTGTAGACCACTCGGCGACGGTCAGAGTGCTAGTTAGTTTCTAGATACCAAACCTCTTGGCGATCGCTGTTGAAATCATCAATCATCAGCTTTAAATTGAACTAGCTATGCTCAATCCGAATCTGGACGAAATCCAGTTATTACCAGAGGAATATGCTCGCTATTCGCGGCATCTAATCCTCCCAGAAGTCGGTCTTGAAGGTCAAAAACGACTCAAAGCCGCTAGTGTACTCTGTGTCGGTACGGGTGGACTTGGTTCACCGTTGTTACTTTATCTTGCTGCTGCTGGCGTTGGTCGGCTCGGCATCGTAGATTTTGATGTGGTTGACCACTCCAATCTTCAGCGTCAAGTCATTCATGGCACTTCCTGGGTCGGTAAACCCAAAATTGAATCGGCGAAAAACCGGATTCATGAAATCAATCCTTATTGTCAGGTAGATCTCTACGAGACAGCCTTGAGTTCAGCGAACGCACTGGATATTATTCGTCCCTACGATATTGTTGTTGACGGTACCGATAACTTCCCAACTCGTTATCTGGTCAATGATGCGTGCGTCTTACTAGATAAACCCAACGTTTATGGGTCAATCTTCCGATTTGAGGGACAGGCAACTGTCTTTAATTATCAAGGTGGGCCAAACTATCGCGATCTTTATCCAGAGCCACCACCACCAGGAATGGTGCCTTCATGTGCCGAAGGCGGTGTTTTGGGCATCCTCCCAGGCATTATCGGCGTGATCCAGGCGACGGAAACGGTCAAGATCATCCTCGGTCAGGGAAATACTCTGAGCGGTCGGTTGGTATTGTACAATGCCCTGGAGATGAAGTTCCGCGAGCTGAAACTGCGGCCAAATCCCGTGCGTCCAGTGATTGAAAAGCTGATTGATTACGAAATGTTCTGCGGAATTCCTCAAGCACAGGCGGCTGAAGCCCAGCAACAAAGCATGTTAGCAGAAATGACTGTAACTGAACTCAAAGCATTAATTGATAGCGGTGCTGATGATTTCGTGTTGATTGATGTTCGCAATCCGAATGAGTATGAGATTGCCAAGATTCCTGGGGCAATCTTGATTCCGTTACCAGATATCGAACAGGGCAAGGGGATCGAGCAAGTCAAAGCTGCGCTCAATGGTCATCGCCTCATTGCTCATTGTAAGATGGGTGGTCGATCGGCGAAAGCTTTGGCAATTCTCCAGGAAGCCGGAATTGAAGGCACAAATGTCAAAGGTGGAATTCAGGCGTGGAGTCGAGAGATCGATTCTTCAGTACTGGAATACTAATACCTGCGAATCGTAATCTATCCCTCGATGGGTGTCTATCAGTGACATTTATCGAGGGATTTGTGATTAAAATTGGAGATAATAAATCATGTCTGAATCCCCTATCGAAAATCCAGTTCATAATCGCGGTATCACAGCACTAATTGTCAAAGGCTATAAGGCAATTGCCGATGAGATAAATTTGGAAATTGCCCCGCTAACAATTTTTGCAGGAGCGAATAGTTCTGGTAAGTCCAGCGTGATGCAGCCATTGTTATTGATGAAGCAAACACTACAAGCCACTTACGATCCGGGTGCTTTATTACTAAATGGCCCTCATGTTAAATTTACTTCTGCAGAGCAGTTATTTAATAAAAATAGCAATGGTCAAGTGAATGAGTTTGATGTCGGGATAGAACTAGATAAAGATCCCAAGCTAATTTGTACTTTTAGTCAAATAGATGGGAGATCAATAGATATACCTAGAATGAAATTTGGCAATATTAATTTTGTCGAAATGACCAATGGTCAAATAATATTAAAAGACGAAGAAAATGCAAGTATTATTGTTGAAAAAATTAATCAAGCTATTCCTGTTAGAAACCATTCCATAATTAAAAATCAGTTTTTGCTAGAATTCAATAAAGGTTTGTTTGTGAGCTTAAAATTTAGTAGAAGGAGATGCTTCTTAGTAGGTGTAATGAGTGCGAGAAAAGAAAAACAGTCAAAGGAAATAACGATTGATGCCATTAATTTTGGTGATTTTTTTAGCTCGGAAATTCAGAGAATTATACATATTTCAGCCCTAAGAGGAAATCCTGAACGAACATATCAAGTAACCGCAGTTGGTCAGGAGTTTCCTGGAATTTTTGATAATTATGTGGCAAGCATTATTACCTTCTGGCAAAGTAGGGAATCTCCAAACGGGAAAGAAAATCTCGATCGATTAAATTATTATCTAAATTTGCTCCAACTCACGACAAACATTGAAGCTACTCAACTGGATGATACCCAAGTCGAAATCAAGGTTGGGAGACTACCCTGTGCAAAAGCTAATGGCGATCGAGATCGCCCACAAGACATGGTAAGTATTGCCGATGTTGGTTTTGGCGTTTCGCAAACTTTACCTGTCTTGGTTGCTCTAATCATGGCAGATCCAGGGCAGTTAGTTTATATCGAACAACCAGAAATACATCTTCATCCCAAAGCCACAGTTGCGATCGCTCAAGCTTTTGCAGATGCAGCGAAACGAGGTGTAAAAGTGGTTGTAGAAACTCATAGTGAATTGTTTTTAACTGGCGTACAATCTCTAGTTGCTGAAGACTATTTACCGAGTGAATTAGTAAGATTAAATTGGTTTACTCGACGTAGTGATGGAACAACAAAGATCGATCGTGCTAATTTAGATAATCTTGGCAGATTCGGAGATTGGCCAGAGGACTTTGCTGATACTGCATTAAGTATTCAAAATCGTTATTTAACTGCGGTAGAACATAAACTCTGGAATCAAAAATAATTTATGGGCGTTAAGAATTTTGAGCGGTTAGTGATTGATGCTTCGATCGCACGCTCTGCTGGTGAATCCGCTCATCCAACCTCTAGCAATTGTCGGATTTTCTTGGAAACTGTCATGCAGATGGGATATCTTCTCGTCATGACTAGAGAAATCAAGCAAGAGTGGGATAAGCATCAGTCAAGATTTGCGCGAACTTGGCTGAGTAGTATGGTTGCCAAAAAACAATTATTAGCGATTTCTAATTCGGGAGATTATGTAAATATGTGGGACAGGCTCGATCGATTTTATCAGGATAAGCAAAGAAAAGAGGTCATCAAAGATATTCATTTACTTGAGGCAGCCTTCGAGAGCGATCGATGTATTTTTTCATTGGATGATAAGATGAGATCACTACTCCAACAAGCAATAGAATGTTGTCCTGAGATTGCAGGTATTATCTGGGCAAATCCAGATCGTGATGATGAAAAGATAATTATTTGGCTGCAATCTGGGATGCCCGATTCAAAATCAAGATGTTTGCATATCTAAATTATTCATGAATTACCCTTACCCTGATTTTTAGGGCGCGACTGGGATTAAGATTAAATTGGGTTAGCAACAGCCTCTACGAACAAGAATTATTTCGATTTTAACTGTGAAACTATATACCTACCATACGCCCGAACGTACACCCCCAGGTGAATTGCCTGTTTGCGCGATCGCAATCGACGTACTACGAGCCACCACTACAATCTCGGCAGCACTAAACTCTGGAGCTGAAGCCATCCAAGCTTTTAGCAACATGGATATGCTGATGCAGGTGAGTGAAAAATGGCCAGCAGAACTACGATTGCGCGGTGGTGAACGGGGTGGGGCAAAGGTAACTGGCTGCGACTTGGGAAATTCGCCCCTAGACTGCACGCCAGCGGTAGTAAAAGGTAAGCGGTTATTTATCAGCACCACAAATGGTACTCGAACATTAGAGCGGATCCAAGGCGCGAAAATCGTCCTCGCCGCTGCTTTAGTCAATCGTCACGCGATCGTGGATTACGTTGTCTCTCAGCAGCCAGAGACAGTTTGGATGGTAGGTTCAGGCTGGGAAGGTGATTACTCTCTGGAGGATACTGTCTGTGCGGGGGCGATCGCGGATAGTATTATTACTAAGTTGGGCGTGAAGCTAGCAGACATAGCTGGTAATGATGAATTAGTGGCTTCGATCGCGTTATATCGGCAGTGGCAGGACAATCTATTAGAGTTATTTTATCTGGCTACCCACGGTCAAAGATTGGTGAAGTTAGAATGTTTTGACGATCTCAAGTTTTGCGCCACTCCTGACACATTGAATATTGTACCGATTCAGACTAGTCTGGGCGTGTTGCAAGCAAATTAGGATCGTCATACGATCGATTCCTGATAACTAGCAAGGAGTTGGGGATCGATAATTTGGTGAATTTTCAGTTAAAATAGGCATATCCAGTAGCTAGAATAGCTAATTTAACTATGACGCAAGCTACCGACATAGACATGAGGGAATTGAAAAGTGCGATCGAAGCCAATAGTCGTGAAATTGCTCAACTAGCAACAGAAATGCGTGTCGGCTTTGCCAACGTTGATACAAAGTTTGCTGGTGTTGATACAAAGTTTGCTGGTGTCGATACGAAGCTAGCTGAAATTCGAGGCGAGATTACAGAAGTTCGAGGTGATATCAAAGCACTGTCTGCTGAAATTCGAGGCGAGATTACAGAAGTTCGAGGTGATATCAAAGCACTCGATAGCAAATTTGAGGAACGTACCAAGGGATTCGCCCAACGCCTGGATAATAAAGAGTTTATCATTCGTAGCACGATCGCAGCAGTATTGAGTGGTTTGTTATTAACATTTACTAAATTTCTATTCTTTGGACTTACACCTTGATGCAGTAAATATTGTTAAGCAGTTAGATTATAGACAATACTAAATACTAAATCGGTCAATATTTGTAATAATTAAACCCTAATTGGTGGGCAGTGCCCACCCTGCATGAGGATGGGAAATACCAAACATTTGGTTTATGTTTTGCCTTATTTAGAACAGGGTGGCACAGAAAAACAGGCATTAAGTCTGATAGAGGAATTTCAGAATCGGTATCAAGTTTCACTACTCGCACCAACGGGTAAAACATTACCGCTATTTTTAGAAAAGCAACTAAATTATACTGAATTCACATCATGGGATCGGAACTTCTTTCGAGGATTGAAAGAATTAATTGTCGGAATTAAAGCAGCTAACCAACGTCAATCGTTGGCGGAGCCTCTCTGTAAGAGAATCGATCTGATTCACGTTCATGGTGCTCATGAATTGATGATCCCGCTGCGACTATTATTTCCTAAATTGCCGATCGTATTTACCGTGCATGGTTATCATGGAGCTAGCGCAAATATTAGTTATCGATTGGCTTGTATCTTTGCCAATCTGTGGGCGACGCAAGTGATTTGTGTTTGTCAGACTGAGTACAATATCTTGGTTAAGTTTGGGATGAATCCAGCTAAACTGGAGATGATCTATAATGGCGTGCCGACACCGGAATTGGATCGATCGATTATCGATTCACTAGCTCAAAAATTTAACCTAGATCCTATCAATCAAACTATTATCGGTACAGCCGCTAGATTATCTGAAGCGAAGGGATTAACTTATTTATTACAAGCTTTTGCTAGAGTGGCAAAAGATAAGCCAAATTTACGATTAGTGATTGCTGGGGTGGGAGAATTGGAGCAACAGCTTAAACAACAATCTCAAGATTTAGGTATTGCAGCGCAAACAATCTTTGCTGGATATGTAAATAATCTGCCAGAATTAATGAGCTTGTTTAATTTCTTTGTTTTGCCCTCCTTACAAGAAGCTTGCAGCCTCGCATGTGCGGAAGCAATGGCTCAACAAAAAGCAGTGATTGGCACCAGCATTGGTGGTATTGTCGAACAGGTAGCTGATGGTGAGACTGGGTTTATTATTCCGCCTCAAGATGTAGATAGTTTAGCTGATAAGCTGCAATATTTACTCGATCGACCTGAATTAGTTGATGAATTTGCGGTGAATGGGCGCAAGAGATATGAAGAACTGTTTGCAATCGATCGAATGTTAATTAAAACTGAAGATTTATACACTAAACTGCTAACGTAGCCACCATTTATGAATAGTGTAGATTTGCCAGTACAATCTCAGAAGGTTCTATTTATTAGTAATGGACATGGAGAAGATCTTAATGCCAGTCAAATATTAAAAGCACTCCGAGAACAACAACCTCAATTAGAAATAGCCGCAATGCCAATTGTAGGACAGGGTAATGCTTATCGAAATTTGGGTGTAGAAATCATTGGCCCAACTGAAGCTTTACCATCGGGTGGATTTGTTTATATCGATCGATTAAAACTACTAGCTGATATTAAATCGGGCTTGTTTACGTTACTGTGGCGACAGATTCAATTCATCCGTGAATATACTCGTGATGGTGCGGAAGTTTTTGCAGTTGGAGATATTGTCTCGTTGTTGGGTGCTTATCTAACTGGAAATCCCTATTCAGTATTCACTGTATCTAGTTCTGCTCACTATGAAAATCGGATGAAGTTTCCACTCATGACTGATTGGCTGATAAAATCCGATCGTTGTCGCCGACTTTTTACCCGTGATAGTTACACCGCCGAGATGTTGAATCAGCAAGGTTACAGCAAGGCAATATTTGCTGGTTATCCAGTAATGGATGTGTTGGCGCAAATAGGGAAAGATTTACAGTTATTGCCTGACGTACCCTTAATCGC
This sequence comes from Chamaesiphon sp. OTE_75_metabat_95, assembly GCA_031387665.1. Taxonomy (GTDB): domain Bacteria; phylum Cyanobacteriota; class Cyanobacteriia; order Cyanobacteriales; family Chamaesiphonaceae; genus Chamaesiphon. The sequence goes on from JANNDL010000091.1 coordinate 16,293, forward strand.
ATTTTTACCAGGGAGTAGATTACCAGAAGCTGGAACTAATTTACAGTTGCTTTTGGATCTTGCGATTGCGACAATTGGGCTATTTCCCCAGGGGATTCAGTTCCGCGCTGCGGTGACACCAAATCTGCGTGTACCCGATCGAAATGGGATCATTCCGCTGCGACAGCTAGCAGAGCAGCGCGGGTGGGAGTATTCTGATACAGGTTATCTGACTCATCCTCAGCATCAAATTAGGCTGGGGTGCCTTGATGATGCCTTTGGGGACATTTTACATCGGTGCGATCTGGTTGTGGGAATGGCAGGTACTGCCATCGAGCAAGCTGTTGGTTTGGGTAAACCTGTGATTCAAATACCTAGTGCTGGCCCTCAGTTTACATATGCATTTGCCGAAGCGCAAATGCGACTGCTCGGCTTGTCGGTTCAGACAATTGGAACTAAGCCAGCTACTCCCGAAACTATTAGTCAAGCAGCTCAGGCTATCCATCGAACCCTTGGAGATCGAGAGTATCTCCAACGCTGTCGGATTAATGGGGTAGAACGATTGGGTATTGCAGGTGGCTCCGCCAAGATTGCTCAAATTTTTGCCGATCTATTTTTAAAAACCAATTTATCCTGAGATTTTACAGAGATGGCACCTTAATTGATATTAAAGTGGTAAAAGTCAGAGCTAGTTAAGAAATTAGTCAGTTGTGGGAGATGGGTTGATGGCAGCTAGGGATTTGTTTCATAATGCAGTTAGAAATGGATTGCAAAAAGAAAGCTGGATGATCACAGCAGATCCACTCAGTTTAAAGTTTGGGGATACCCGAATTTATATCGATCTAGGAGCTGAAAAAATTGTAGCTGCTGAAAAAGGAGAAGAAAAGATTGCAGTTGAAATTAAAACCTTTGCTAATGACTCTGTGGTATTTGATTTTCATGTTGCCATCGGGTAGTTTATTAATTATCAAGTTGTACTTGATAATAAAGATCCAGATCGAACTCTGTATCTTGCGGTCCCACAAGAAGTACACAACACATTTTTTCAATCTTTGCTAGCACAGTCTGTGATTCAAAAGCATCAAATTAAGCTTATTGTCTACGATCCTGAAAATGAGGTAATAACAAAATGGTTAACGTAAAAGAATATCGACAAGTAGTTCAAAAGTTGATAGAAGAGATACACAGTTACAGTAGTAATAACAGTGAGATTGAAGAAGAAATTGTTTTTGATCGAGATCGAGATCGGTATCTTTTAATCGATGTCGGTTGGAATCAAAAAGAATATGTCTATGGAACTATTATTCATATAGACATCAAGGGTGATAAAGTTTGGATCCAGAGAAATAATACTGAAATTAATCTTGCCGATCGATTGGTGTCAAGTGGTATTTCTAAAGAAAATATTGTTATTGGTCTACATTCACCATTCATGCGGCAATATTCTGGATATGCCGTGAGTTAATATAAACTCTGTTGTGGATCGATTTCTAAACTTGTCTGAGCAGATTTAACTCCTTCCTCGGCAAATTCTTTCTTCTTTCTTGAATGAAGGTTTCGGGCATATCCTCGCATCCAATAAAGTTTGGATAAAGACGCATAATAATCTGGGCACTCTGAATCTAGCTCAATCGCTTCAAATCGATTGCTCCTCATCAATAACCAAGCACGATCGAGTGTTTTGTCCATAACTTTTATACAGTCTTAGTAGTCGCAAAATAGCACTACTCTTAGAATACCCATCTCGATCGTGGTAATCTCAATTCTGGCATAATGATGGAAAATAGAGTGCAGATGGCAATCCAGTACTCTAAACCCCGCCTAGAATGAGAACCGTAGTTTTTTGTCAATCAATTCTTGGCATCCTCTTTTATGTAAGATATCAAGATCCAGTATCAGGCTATCTACTAAAAACTCCAGTTTTCATCTTGGGTGGGGTTTATAAGCAGAAAATTGGATTATTTAGGATTAATTTTACTCACTAAATTGTCTCGCATAGAACTGAGCATAGCGTCCAGTGCGATCGAGCAATTGACTATGAGTACCTGCTTCAATAATCTCGCCATTTTCAATCACCAAAATCCGATCGGCTTTTCTAATTGTCGCCAGACGGTGAGCAATGATAAAGACAGTGCGATCCGCCATAATTCTTTCTAGTGCTTCCTGGACTAGAGCTTCTGATTCGGAGTCTAGAGCCGAAGTTGCTTCATCGAGAATCAGAATGCGAGGATTAAATAATACTGCTCTGGCGATCGCAATTCGTTGTTTTTGACCACCGGATAATGTTGTCCCTTTTGCTCCGACGTAGGTATAGTAACCTTGGGAAAGTTGGGAGATAAATTGATGAGCGTTAGCAATTTTTGCTGCTTCTTCTACTGCCTTAATATCAAATTCTGTTTGTCCAAAAGCAATATTCTGGGCAATATGTCCTGATAGTAATACCGTATCTTGGGGGACAATTCCGATTTGACGGCGGAGACTTTTGAGGGTGACATCGCGAATATCAATCCCATCGATCGAGATGCTCCCAGATGACACATCATGGAAACGATTTAGCAAACTTAAAATTGTACTTTTCCCTGCGCCAGAAGCTCCGACAAGGGCGATTGTTTCACCAGGCTGAACATTTAGGTCAAATGATTTCAGAATTGGTTTTTCAGGCGTATAACCAAAGCTGACTTGGCGATAATCAATTTTACCTGTAATGCGGGGTAGCTCGATCGCATCAGGACGATCGATGATTGTCTGGGGAATACTGAGTAGTTCAAATACTCGATCGACTGAAGATTCAGCTTGTTTTAATTCATTAAAATTACCAGTGACAATCGCGATCGGACTAATAATTAAGACAATATTGGTTAGATAAATGACAAATTGAGAAACTGTCAAATTCCCCATCGAAATCTGTAGCCCAGCCAGAACGAATACAAATAGAATTGCAATTACCTGTAGAAAGCTCAGGACTGGATATTGAAAAGCCTTGATCTTTTCGGTTAAATACTTCGCTTGCCGATTGAACTCTGCTTCTTGTTCAAACTTACTTAGAGCATAATCTTCAGCAGTAAAAGACTGAATCATCTTAATACTAGCTAAATCCTCCGTAACTAGTGATGATAGATCGGCAATTCGGCTTTGACTCCGCATCGATTGTTGCTGGAGCTTTTCGCCAAACCAGCCAACGAGAACAGCAATAAATGGTGCAATAATTAGGACAGCCAGAGTCAATTGCCAGTTTAGAAAAATCATGTATCCCAGCGCAACAACTAATTGCAACACTGACGGAATAAACTGATAAAAAACCTTGTTGATAGTCTCACCAATCCGATCTATATCTTCGGTGAGTCGATAGGATAAATCACCTAGTTGCATCTGCGATAATCGATCGCTACTCAATCGTAACAAGTGCCCGTAAGTCCGCTGTCGCAAACCTAGCGTAATTCCAAAAGCAGCCTTTGCCATCAAAGTATTTTGAGAATATTGAGCAATTCCTTGCAAGATATATACCAGTCCACCCCCCAAGGCAAACTTAGTCAACAGTTCAACATCAGTACCGATATACTTACTAATCTGTCCCGCTAGCCAAGCCTGAATTGGCCAAAAAGCTGTAAAGATGATGATCCACAATAGAGCACCCAAAATTGTCAATTGGTGTGGGCGAATATAGGGAAGCAACTGCCAATAGGTAGAACGCTGTTTCAAAAGAGCCACTCGATCGCTAAATGATTTACTTACCTGACGCTATCAGCTTTTGGTTTGTTCGCAAAGTGCAGATTGGAAATCATCGGTAGGGATAATTCATGAATTACCCTTACCGATGATTTCCATTAAACATTCCGCAATTCGTCTCGCGGCACCAGGCGTACCCATCCGTAATAATCCATTCTGCGCGATCGATCCTAACCGATCTGGCTGTGCCAAAAGTCTCTGGATCTCCACCCCTACATCTTGCGCCTGAGGAACTAAAATCACCGACTCACCCAAGAGTCGCGTCTGCGCCTCCGCGAAAGCTGGCGTAAACTGAGGGCCAGCACCTGGGATAATAAATGCAGGCTTGCCCAAACCGATAAATTGCTCCGTCGCCGTACCTGCCATTGCGATCGCACAGTCCCCCAACTGCATACACTGTCGATAAGCTTGAGTACTAATCACGATCGTGGTATTCGCCTGTTGATAATAAGTTGCCGTCGGATCGGGAATGATCTGACTTAAATTACCACCAGGATTAGCTATTTGTACCCAACCCAATTCACTCAAATTGCCCTGTAAGATACCTAAATCCAGTGTTGGTGTAATTGCAGCCAAACAGACAACTTCTCGCTGCTTAAAGACCGAAATTAGGCTATTTGCAGCAATAAGTAGTTGTGTCCAATTTGCATAAGCTTCTGGTGGACGAGAGCCAGGAAGTAATGTGACGAATAGGGGCTGATTAACTAAATCAGACTGATAAAAGATCGGTAAAGTTGGATCTGTAGAAACTCCATCCATCATCGGATTGCCCAGATCGAAAGCCGAGATATGATACTGTCGAAGATTTTCAGCAGTTAATTTATCTCTTGGAAACACCGCCTTACATCTACTTCTACTCAACAGCCAGCGTTCCCACGGAAAATAATAAGATCCAGTTTTCACCTCGATCGAATCTCGCTGAGAATCCAAAATTTGCCCCCGACTATCTCGGATATAATACTCTGATTTTGCTGTCCCAATAAAGGCATAATCAGCCCCACTCAACCACGCAAATAATAGCGGTACAATATCCCCCACCGCCAGAATTTTACCGCCAGACTTGCCCCAATTCCGCACCGTCCGAATTTGGTCGATCGTCAGTCCCAACAATCCCCCCTGAAGATCCCGCATCAGTTGGCGATTATCCTGATTAAATCCCCCCGATGGTAGCGTCTGAACATGCCCCGCGATCGCAAAATCATTGCTACTATAAGCTTTGCCTAGCCCAACGATCGGCAAGGTGACTATTTCTGTCTCTGGAGCTAACTTTCGCAATTCTTGGAGGACGGGTAATGCGATCGCATCTTCGCCGTGTCCGTTGCTGATACAGAGGATTTTCATTGATTAGTTATCTCACATCTTACACCAATACATACAAACTAGTAAAAGCACAAATTTGAGGGTAGCCCTACAGTTTAATTGTAGGCAGGGTGGTTTCATACAAGAAAATAAAAATGCGAAAGCATTGGTGCTTAGTCGCCAACCGCCCTGAAATGAATTGTTTCGTTCCGAAAGGCTACGCCAACGGGCTAAGAGCTAAAGTTCACTGTTCGCGTAGCGTCACGAAGTGAAGTGAACTAAGAGATTTTTCTTTCGGTGTATGAAACCACCCTGCTACAGTTTAATTGTAGGGGCGTGGTCTTGCTTGCATTGAGCGTAGCCGAAATGTGCCCGCCCTGGATCTACGGTAATTACTAATATTTTTGTACTGGTGCAAGATGTGAGTTAATAGGTAATAGGTAATATATTTTCCCCCAGTCCCCCAGTCCCTCATGACAATTCTCGCAAAACACTATATAATAGAAGAACTTGGGGCTGTAAAGGTTTCGACGTGTTGGCGAAAGCTGCACTGTGATTCAGGTCGAGAGGGAGTCTACTCTCGTAAATATCGGCTCAAATAAATATAGATGCAAACAACATTGTACCTTTCGCTCGTAAAGCCGCTCCTGTAGCTGCTTAAAAAAACTCTTAAGATTAATTTCTAAGGTCGAGCATTTATAGTATGACTCCGTTAAATACTATAGATAACCCTCAACGGATGCTTTATTTAGTTTTCTCTGGTGGGCTAAATAACTAAGATTCATCGGAGCATCCTGCGACCTGGGACAATTGGTCACTCCCGTCTTGAGGATTAGATAGACTATACCTGTGAATGAGCGGAAAGTTAATACCCAGGGCGGACGGCAGTTCGACTCTGCCCAGCTCCATAATA
>JANNDL010000098.1:0-9111 GCA_031387665.1 Chamaesiphon sp. OTE_75_metabat_95
AGTAAACCAATGCCAACCGCAAGTGCACTCGAAAAACTGCGCTAAAATAGTTTAGCTATCATTCAATCTTTACATAACTATGACTCGTGCAATTATCGAAACCGCCAAAGGAAACATCAATATCCAGTTTTTTGATGCTGATGCGCCTAATACAGTCAAGAACTTTGTCGATTTAGCAGAAAAAGGTTTTTACGACGGATTGACTTTTCACCGCGTCATTAATAATTTTATGATTCAAGGTGGCTGTCCTCAGGGTACCGGAACAGGTGGTCCAGGCTATAAAATTAATTGTGAGATCAATCCCAATTTACATAAGGCTGGCACTCTCTCAATGGCACATGCAGGTAAAAATACTGGTGGTAGTCAATTTTTCATTTGCCACTCGCCTCAGTCTCACCTAGATGGCGTACATACTGTTTTTGGTCAATCCGAAGATATGGATGTGATCAATGCAATTAAGGGTAACGACAAAATGCTGTCGGTCAAAATTGTTCATGACTAAGTTATCAGCGTAGAGTAGGGGCAAAGACATTGCCCCTACTCTACTCATCATCAGATGATATGAGTAAAATTCTTCAGATCTCAGAAATTGGTAGTCCAATTTTGCGTCAGAGGTCGAATTCGATCGATCTCCCCGCGCCACAAATTGATAGTTTAATTGCAAGTCTAATTGCTACTGCGGATGCAGCGAATGGGGTGGGAATTGCTGCTCCACAAGTTGCTAGCTCAATCCGGTTATTTATCGTTGCTTCTCGTCCAAGTCCGCGCTATCCCCATGCACCGACGATGGAACCGACGGCGATGATCAATCCTGAAATTATCGATCGATCTGGAGAGCTAGTTTCCGGCTGGGAAGGTTGCCTGAGCGTGCCTGGTGTGCGTGGATTGGTGCTGCGCGATCGCACGATCGAAGTTAGATATCTCACCCAACATGGAGATCTAGTCCAACAAGAACTCACCGGATTTGTTGCCCGAATTTTCCAACACGAACTCGATCATCTCGATGGTATTCTATTTCCCGATCGAGTCCCAGATCCTAGAGAATTAATTACCGAAGCTGAATATCTAAAGATTGTTTTTGATTAGACGGAACTTCTACCTGAGTGGGGATAGAAACCCGACTTTTTCCTAAAAGGCGAGTTTCTTGCTTAGTAATGATCTCCCTAAATGCTCAGTGCCGCTTTGATTTTGGCGAGTGCAGCAGCTTCTTCGGTGCTTACTTTCTCACTACCAGAACCGAATAAACCGCTACCAGCCGCATTTGCAACTGCTTCAGCGCAGGCATAGATAAACTGCTTAAATTCTGTAACTTCTGCTGGCGTAGCTTTGTCACCGATCGCTGCTACAGCCACATCTACAGATGCGATCGCTTTAGTGACAATAACCCCAGATTTCACATCTTCGGCGGTGACATCTGGCTTCTGCCGTTTAATATCGCCGCTAGATAGCACCGCTTCCGAAAAAGCTGCTTGAATAATCGAGTTGCTGGGATATTTCTTCGCTGCACCGACGATTTCTTTGGTGAGGGCGACTGCTTCAATCGCACTGGAGATAATTCCCATATCAGCCATAGCGACAGCCATCCCGATCGACATTGGAGCATTAGCGATCGCACTAAGTTCTTCAGATGTATAGGTTGCCATAATAATTTTTGATTACTAAATTTGGTAAAACTGGATGTATTCTAGCAGTTTCAAATTAATTACTAGCGATCGTCAGTAGAAAATTCACATAATCCCTCCCAGTGAAAAATTAGATTCTAAAGTCTTAGAGTGGGAAGGGAGTAGGTGAGCTAGTCGTTGGCGGTAGCGGAGCGTTTGCTTTAGCAATAGCCTCTTCTAAGGAACTTAGCTGAAACTGGCTCGAAGCAAGGATCTGTAAATTGGGTTGAAGAATGAAATCTAGCGTACCCAAACAGAGTTTCTTTCATCGATTAGACGACGTTTTCGTCGGTTTAGTTGCTCTAACGGAGAATCGTCTCTGTAGAATTGTTTACGTTCTATGGGTGTAGATTCTTGGGTAAAATAGATTTAGCAGTCGCCGCCATGTTTGTGGCACTGTCAGCATATTCAATTTCCAGGGAACAGTCATACCGATGTCTAACGCCGAACAGCCAGAGAAGATCCATTTACCCAAAACCAGCGAATCGGAAACCCTCAAAAAAATTAGACATACCACCTCCCACGTCATGGCGATGGCGGTACAGAAGCTGTTTCCCAAGGCTCTGGTGACGATCGGTCCGTGGATCGAAAATGGGTTCTACTATGATTTTGATAGCCCTGATGCCTTTACAGACAAGGATCTGAAGTCAATTCAGCGGGAGATGATCAAGATCATCAATCAGAAATTGCCAGTTACCCGCGAAGAATTGAGCCGCGCCGAAGCTGAAGCTAGAATTAGTGCCGTTAATGAACCCTATAAATTAGAAATCCTCGCTGGATTGCAGGAACCAATCACTTTCTATCACCTGGCTGATAAGTGGTGGGATTTGTGCGCGGGTCCCCATGTCGAAAATACCGGAGATATCCATCCCAAAGCCTTTAAACTCGAAGCAGTGGCGGGTGCCTATTGGCGCGGTGATGAAACCAAAGCCCAGTTGCAACGCATCTACGGCACCGCCTGGGAAACTCCCGAACAGCTCGCCGAATACGAACGCCGCAAGGAAGAAGCACTGCGCCGCGATCATCGGAAATTGGGCAAAGAACTAGGCTTATTTATCTTCTCCGATTTAGTCGGTCCTGGTTTACCATTGTGGACACCAAAAGGGACAATTCTTCGCAGTACCCTGGAAGATTTCCTCAAAAAAGAACAGGTTAAACGCGGCTATCTCCCCGTCGTTACACCCCATCTGGGCAAAGTAGATCTATTCAAAACCTCTGGACACTGGCAAAAGTACAAAGACGATCTGTTCCCAATGATGGCGGAGCAGGAGCGGGCAGATTTTACTGACAAATCCGATTCTGAAATCCAGCAACTCGCCAGACAAAGAGCCATTTCCCTCACTAATGAAGTAAATGGTGAAAAGGTGGCGAAAACTCCCGCCGAATTAGTCACCGAAATTATCGAACATACTGGCTTCGCGCTCAAAGCGATGAACTGCCCGTTCCATACCCAGATTTACAAGAGCGAACTGCGTTCCTATCGTGATTTACCGATGCGGTTAGCTGAATTTGGTACCGTGTATCGCTACGAAAAATCTGGCGAACTCGGCGGACTCACTCGCGTGCGCGGCTTTACTCAAGATGATGCTCACTTATTTGTCACCCCAGATCAACTCGATAGCGAGTTTCTCGATGTTGTAGATTTAATTTTTTCAGTAATTAAGAAACTCAAACTCGACAGCAACTTTCAAGTTCGCCTCAGTTTTCGCGATCCAGAAGTTAAAGAGAAATATATCGGTACAGATGAAGCTTGGAATGAAGCTGAAGGTGCCATTAAACGCGCCGTGGAAAAACTAGGAGTAGATCACTTTATCGGGATTGGTGAAGCCGCTTTTTATGGCCCTAAACTTGATTTTATCGTGCGTGATGCACTCGATCGCGAGTGGCAACTCGGTACAGTTCAAGTAGACTATGTGCTGCCCGAACGCTTCGATCTCGAATACATCGATGAGCACAGTACCCGCCAACGCCCAATCATGATTCACCGCGCCCCCTTCGGTTCTCTGGAACGGTTAATCGGGATTTTGATCGAGGAATACGCTGGTGATTTTCCCCTGTGGATGGCTCCCGTGCAGATGCGATTGGTTCCTGTCGCTCAAGATTTTGCTCCCTTTGCCAAGGAAATTTGTGCTAAGTTACTCGCCCTCGGTGTCCGCGCTGAGGTAGACAATAGCAACGAGCGACTAGGCAAAATGATCCGCAATGCTGAGAAGGAGAAAATTACCATCGTTGGCATTATTGGTGCGAAAGAAGTTGAGGACAATACCATTAGCATCCGTACTCGGATTGGGGGTGAACTGGGAGCAATTGGTGTTGATGAAGTGGTGAAGAGAGTGGTGGATTCGATCGCTGATTTTAGCGATTTCTAATCTCTGGGAGTGAGGCGGATTAAATCTGTCTCACTCCAGCATATAATTTCTGTAGTAGGCGAGACTGAAAAATACAGCCTAATGTTGTTGCTCTCGATCGCGTCTAAAAACCTTGACAGTAAATATTCCCAACAGCCTTTACCATTACACGACAGAATATGGTCAGCTTGCTATCATTGAAAGTGGGGTGCTTCGTCCTTCATTAGTAAGGAAAGATGGTAGAGATGCTCTTTATGGTTCGGGTCAGTACTTTACCAATATTTCACCAGATTTAATTGTTTGCGAATCTAAAGAAGATCTCACGCCAGCGAACAAAGAAGCTGGTCAAATTTGTATAGATCAACTTTCGTACCGGATTATGGGAGGAGTGGGTTCGCCAGGAAGACTCGCTTATTTTATTGAAATTGATGTTTCTAATTTAATGATCGAGATGCCTGGGAGCAGATATATTTGCCTGTGTAGAAATGAAATTGATTTAGAGATTAGGAACCTAATTATTAGATCGGGAAGAACACTAAGATGAATAAATATTTTAAATTTACTGTAGAATCCGATTTAGGTGCAGGTACTCAATACATAGAATTCGGTGAAGACAATTGGGCAATTCGACAGGCTGAATGTCACGAAGGTCAATGGTTTAACTCTTCTATTAGAAAACATCACCCAGAACTTGGTGGAATTTCTTTGTTTGACCAACAATTGACAGAGATAGGTATGCAAAGGGGTAAATCTATCGATGCTAAAGAATTTGAATTAGCGTGGGAATTGTCAAACAAAAAATTGGTAATATCCCAACTGTAGACATTTTTCACCTCTAATTTTAGTGATATTTATGGATCGTTGAAACTTTGACTCTCCATTGCAGCAAATTAACCAGCTTAAATATGCCGCACATCGATTGCCGAAGGCAGAGCAAAGCTCAACGGGACTATCCAGGCTGCCATTCGATCGGTTAAATTGGATTGAGGCGTGAACTGTGGTGAGAAAAATAGAGCGATGGCGTTAATCGTACAGAAATATGGCGGGACATCGGTTGGCTCTGCGGAAAGGATTCAGGCTGTTGCTCAAAGGATCGTTGAGACTGTCAAAGCGGGGAATGATTTAGTTGTCGTCGTGTCGGCGATGGGTAAAACCACCGATGTGCTGGTGAAGCTGGCGCATGAACTATCGAGCCAACCTTCTCGTCGAGAAATGGATATGCTGCTGGCGACGGGGGAGCAGGTAACAATCGCGTTATTAAGTATCGCCATTCAAGAACTCGGACAGCCCGCGATTTCGCTCACAGGTGCTCAGGTGGGAATTGTGACGGAAGCCGAACACAGTCGCGCCCGAATTTTGGAGATTGCACCCGATCGCATCGAACGCCACCTCAAAGAAGGCAAAGTCGTTGTGGTGGCTGGCTTTCAGGGCGTAAGTGCTACTGGCGATCGAGATATTACCACACTCGGTAGAGGTGGCTCGGACACCTCCGCTGTCGCTCTGGCTGCGGCACTCAAAGCCAGTGCCTGTGAGATTTATACTGACGTGCCTGGAATTTTGACCACCGATCCACGGATCGTCCCCGCAGCCCAATTATTGACCGAAATTACTGCCGACGAAATGCTCGAACTCGCCAGTTTGGGGGCAAAAGTACTCCATCCCCGCGCTGTCGAAATCGCTCGAAATTATGGCGTACCTCTGGTAGTTCGATCGAGCTGGACACAGGAGCCAGGTACCCGCGTAGTTTCCCCCATCCCCCAACCTCGCGCTCTGACTGGACTAGAAATCGCCCGTCCCGTGGATGCAGTGGAATTTGTGCTCAACCAAGCCAAAATTGCGATCCTTCAAGTACCCGATCGAGCCGGAATTGCTGGACAATTATTTGGGATATTAGCCACCGAAAATATTGACGTAGATCTGATCGTCCAATCAATTCATGAAGGCAATACCAATGATATTGCCTTTACCGTCAACAAACAGGCAACCTATCGTGCCCAGGCGGTTGTTGAAGCCATCTCGCCAGTGCTTCATGACAATTCAAACCCCAATACCACTCAAGTGCTGGTAGCAGACGGTATTGCCAAGGTGAGCATCGTGGGAGCAGGGATGATCGGTAGACCTGGAGTAGCTGCCCAGATGTTCCAGACTTTGGCAGATGCAGGCGTGAATATCCAAATGATTTCCACTTCCGAAATCAAGGTTAGTTGCGTGATTGCCAGCACCGATTGCGATCGCGCAATTGCCGCACTGTGCCAAAAATTCGAGATTGATACTGCTGCCAAAAATGAGGGAAATCCCCAAGATGTAAACGCACCCGCTGTCAGGGGTGTGGCATTGGATCTCGATCGAGCTAGACTAGCCGTACTCCAAGTTCCCGATCGTCCAGGCATGGCGGCTGAGTTATTTGGGATCCTGGCAGGCCATAATATTAACGTGGATGCGATCGTCCAATCCCAGCGAACACGGATGATTGCAGGTGTCGCCATGCGAGATATTGCCTGTACAATCGATCGCAGTGATGCCGCCGCTGCTAAACAAGTCCTCGAAGCTGCCTCAGTCCAACTAGGTTGCGGAGCGGTAGTAGTGGATGAATCGATCGCCAAAGTGAGCATCGTCGGCGCAGGCATGATCGGCAAACCAGGTGTAGCCGCCCAGATGTTCAATTCTCTAGCAGCCGCCGGAATCAACATCCAAATGATCTCCACTTCCGATATCAAAACGAGCTGTGTAGTCGCTGAATCCCAAGGCATCGAGGCACTTAAGACAATTCATCAAGCCTTTGGGTTAGGCTAGAATTTTGGTGGATGGTGAATAGCGATAACCCCAGGGCGGGCACGAGGCCACGCCCCTACACAATTAACCTGTAGGGGCGTGGCTTTGCTTGCATTGAGCGTAGCCGAAATGTGCCCGCCCTAGATCTACACTAATGACTAACATTTTTATACTAGTGGAAGATGTGATCATAACGATCGAGCCAATATCTGTTGATGAAATCGAATCGATCCTGATCCTCGATCGCTTATGCTTTGGAGGATTGTGGTCGATCGATAGCTATCGGCGTGAATTAACTAATGACAACAGCCATTTTATCGGTGTTTCAGTCGCAAAAAGTCTAGAGCCAGAATTGAATGAATTAATTGGTTTCGGCTGCTTCTGGGCGATTCTAGACGAGGCTCACATCACATTACTGGGCATCCATCCCCAGTATCAACGACAGGGATTGGGAAAATTACTACTGAGCGCGTTGCTCGACAAAGCAAGAACGATTGAAATGGCAAGGTCTACTCTAGAAGTACGTGCTTCTAATCAGGGCGCGATCGATCTGTATGAAAAATATGGCTTTCAGACTGTCGGGCGTAGGAAAAAATATTATCAGGACAACGATGAAGATGGTGTAATCATGTGGCGCGGTGGCTTGCAACATCCAGCTAATTCACAGGATCGAGCTACTCGCTGGCATACTTCCTTCCTCACAACAAATTAGATAGCTAAGTTCGGGGTGAATGATGAGTGCCGATGCTTCAGAAATCGGGGAGTGATTAGAGAAAATGAAAAATCGGGGTATGAAAGCAGAAAATTGTTTGTCAAGTGCTAGCTAAAAAGCAGGTTGGAGACTTTCGATCTGGGTGCGCGATTCGTGCTGGACAATGATTCTGGCAGCCGCAGAAGGATCGGTAGCGCAGGCGGCAATACCACCGTGCCAGATGACAATCGGATCGTCCCGATCTGGCCCATAGCCAAGCTCCTCGTCTGCATAAGGGAGCATTTTGGCAAAGTGGCGATGTAATTGCGGGGAGGAATCAAAACAGTGTCCCGCGATCGGATTATAGTAAATCACATAAATACTGCGAGATTCAGTCGCAAGTGCGGCTTCCACTCCTGCCACTACATTAGCAATCAATTCGGCGTGAAATGGATGGTACAAGAAAATCACCAGATTTCCAGGCGGTAGAGGATAATTGCTGGCATCTCCCACCGCAACCCGGACTGGCGTTCGGGCTGGAAAGCGATTGGCGATGATCCTGGCATTGCGCCGAGCTACTTGAGCCAGGGGCGATGACAGATCGACACCGATAATGTCCTGAAAGGAGAATTCCGATGCGACTAGGAGTGGTCGTCCTTTGCCACAGCCTAGATCGACAAAGGTGTAATCCTCAAGTTTGGGCAGCTCTGCTAGTGCCGAGCGCAGCACGCTGGGCTGGGAGCCAGCATAACCAACCGCATAATTCCGCGCAATTGCGTTTGCTGGCAAATCTTTTTCTGAAACTACACCACTGGTATCTGTGCCATGAAAGCGATCGAATGGATGAATTAGATCCCAACCACTAGGATAGAGAAACCCCAATCCAGGGATTTTTGTGATTAGCCGACGGACAGATCGTTGCTGAACGATCGCTGAAATTATTGGTAGTTGAGCGATCGTGGCGATCGTCGCTTTAAGCTTGTGTTTAAGGCCCATGCACGTCTTGTTTAAGTAATTTTACCGATCTTTAGCTTAGAACCCGATCAATATTTGTGACTCAAAACACATACAAAAATTAGATTTAGTGTTCAATAAATTTTCCTTTGCCCAGCTCTTGGTTGACTGGCAGATTTAGATCGATCGTCTGATCCCAATATCCTGTTAGGATATGTAGTGAGGCTCCTCACCGAGTGGGGACATATAAATCTGTCATTTAATAACGATCTGGAGTACTTCAGTCATGGGCGAAATTTTTACTGCGGCAATCTTATCTTCAAGCTTGATCCTCGTCGGTTTGAGCCTGGGATTCCTGTTTCTCAAAATTCAAGGGCCGGAGGAGGAGTAGGCGTGGGGATGGGGAGTGTGGGAGATGGGGAGACTAGGAGACTAGGAGACTAGAACTATTGATTGCTAAACCACTAAACCACTATCCACTCACTACCCTAGAAATCAACGTTTGACACCAGTAGCTAAAGAGTGTGAATTTTTGTTAACAAAGATGAGACTTTTCTGCTAATATTCTAGGGAATAGCTTTAATAATTTTTAATTATTCTTTATAGATGACACTATTGATTGTTGGTGCCACAGGTACCTTAGGCAGACAGGTAGCACGACGCGCCTTAGACGAAGGCTATCAAG
>JANNDL010000103.1:0-33671 GCA_031387665.1 Chamaesiphon sp. OTE_75_metabat_95
TTGGTAATCGCCTGATAAGCCGCTTCCTCCGTCGGAAACTGCTGCTTCATCGTGCTATCTCTGGTCAACCACCAATTCTGATGATTGAAACTATTATCATAATAAGCCTGATTTACCGTCCGCCAAGCTTGCAGCACCAATTGTTGCTCTGGCGTAAACGCATGGGCTGAAGGCGTTTCCCAGCAACAAAATAGAGCCACTTGCAGGCTCAAAATCCAACCAAACCAAAAACTAGCTTTCACGATCGATACCACTCTCCATTCGAGGTGTGTTAAATTTTGTATAGGTGTAAATGAGAGATTGTCAGTCGAATATTACTAAATTAACCAATTTTGGGAATATTTGTTACGAGTGGCTCTGCCTTTGGCACTGTTGCTAGACAAGATCGGGCATTTTATCCTAGCCATTATCTTCAGTCATGGGATCCCAGTCCTGCTGACGTTATAATTTACAATACGACATTAGAGAGAAGCACGGCACCCGTCAATGTTTACCAAGCAAGTCACAAATAGTAAAACCTTTCAATGGTTTAACGAACGGTTAGAAATCCAAGCAATCTCTGACGATATTGCTAGTAAGTACGTTCCGCCTCACGTCAACATCTTCTACTGCCTTGGTGGAATCACACTCGTCTGTTTTGTGATTCAATTTGCCACTGGCTTTGCGATGACATTCTACTACTCTCCGACTGTAGCTGATGCGTTCACGTCGGTTGAGAAGATCATGACCGAAGTAAACTTTGGTTGGTTGATTCGATCGATCCATCGCTGGAGTGCCAGTATGATGGTCTTGATGATGATCCTCCACACCTTCCGCGTGTATCTAACTGGTGGATTCAAAAACCCTCGCGAACTGACCTGGATCACTGGAGTCATTCTAGCGGTTCTGACTGTAAGCTTTGGTGTAACTGGTTACTCCCTACCTTGGGACCAAATCGGTTATTGGGCAGTTAAAATCGTATCTGGTGTACCAGAAGCGATTCCTGTCGTTGGCGTAGCAATGGCTGACCTCCTCCGTGGTGGTTCTAGCGTTGGTCAAGCAACTTTGACCCGTTACTACAGTCTTCACACCTTTGTATTGCCTTGGTTGATTGCTGTATTCATGTTGCTTCACTTCATCATGATTCGCAAGCAAGGTATCTCTGGTCCTTTGTAGATAGTTGATAGTTGATAGTTGATAGTTGTTGGCGTAAGCCTCTCCGACAGGAGAATAGTTAAATTTGATTTACTAACAGCTATCTACTCATGACTTGCGACTGTTGACAGAATAATTGATAACTATTCACTAAACAACTGTACTTAATATGTCAGCCATCAAAAAACCGGATCTTTCCGATCCTTACTTGAGAGAAAAACTAGCTCAAGGCATGGGTCACAACTATTATGGTGAACCAGCTTGGCCTAACGATCTACTGTATGTCTTCCCTGTCGTTATCTTTGGTACGATCGGATGCTGTACAGCATTAGCCATCTTGGATCCAGCTCTAGTTGGCGAACCTGCTAACCCATTTGCTACTCCTCTGGAAATCCTACCTGAGTGGTACCTATGGCCTGTATTCCAACTCCTACGAGTGTTGCCTAACAAACTGTTAGGAATCGCTTGCATGGCTGGCGTACCATTAGGTCTATTGGTTGTTCCTTTCTTAGAAAGCGTCAACAAATTCCAAAACCCATTCCGTCGTCCAGTAGCAATGGCAACATTCCTATTCGGAACTGTATTCACCATCTACTTGGGAATTGGCGCAACCATGCCAATCTCAACCTCTCTAACTCTAGGCTTGTTCTAGACTGAGATTTTAATATTTAAGCTTAGAGCCTAGCTGGTAAAAACTAGCTAGGCTTTTTTGTGAAAATGTACCTTTTGTAAGTGCTACTGGGTAGTCTAAGGATAAGCAATATTATTCGATCGACATATTATGTCTAGCCATCTACCAAAATCAGTACTCATTAGCAGTGTAGGCATATCTGTTGCAAGTATTCTAATCCCTACAGTAGCTCGATCTCAAGCAAAACCTGCTAAGACAGAAGCAACTCCTCCTAAAACTGTCGGTGGCGTAGCTTTACCCGATCCTAATGCGATCAACAAAAAAATTCAACAGGATTACCCAGCCGAATTATTCGACGATCCAGAATATACGAAGAAAGGAGCCGAGCTAAATGGTGCTGCTACCACGAATCCCGCAAATCCCTCTATTATTACTACAACAGATGGAAAGGGTAATATGACCGCCGTTGGTGGCTCAAATTACACATTTGTTTTATCGACACCACTCTTAATCGCAATTGTGGTGATAGTTGGCGGTTTAGCTCTGTTCCCAGTTGTGCATCTGTTATTAAACTCCAAGAAAATGTTGGCGTTTCAACGTAATTCATTCTGGTCAAAATTGACAGACAGATTTCAGAAGCCCAGAATATTGGAAAGTGATGAATTTTTACACCAGCGTAATTTAGATCAACTGGTTAAAATTGGCAATGAAGCTGAAAATATTCATGCAGAAAAATTTGGAAATAGCGAGTTTACAGCTTTTGTCAAGATTAAAAGTTATATTCATCGATCGATGGGTGAATATACAGGGCTGGACGACATCCTTGCCATGCTCAATGCAGCAATCGGTGCTCAGAATAGTTTCCTAACGATTGAAGGTGGCGAGTCTAGACATTGCAGCAGTACGCAGCAACAACTGTACAAACTCGTTAATAACCTGTTAGCTGAAAAACTTGATGCTAGTGATTTTACGCAGCAAGTTAATCAGAAACTAGCTGAGTTATTACCACAGCTAAAAACAGAAGAAGGGAAAGTTGCACTGCAAGCATATGCGACAGAAGTAGGCAAAGTTGCTCAAACTCCCCTGGGGTTAAAATTGTTACTACTATTTAAACGATATCAATTTGATGACTTCTCCGTTCTGCGTGGTGTCAATAGTACTATTAACGATCTGAAAAATGAAGATCTGCTTAATCTTGACAGCTTGCTATTATTAGTCATGGTTAAATATGACGTATTTGAAAAGTTAGGTCCAATTATTGGTGTGGCGGATGAATATAATCGCCCAGAAACTTATGCTAAAATATTGCAATATATTGGGCTAAAAGATAAACATGAAGATGCTTATCAAAAATTTCAATCATTCTTGGTACTCATGAAAAAATGGGAAACTTACTGCAAAACTGTCGCGAACGTTCGGCAAAAATACGACCCACAACAATATCGGTTGCCAAAAAGCTTTTCAACGGTAATTCCAGCTACTGATCTGTACGAAAAATATAAAGATAGTCTACCAGAAAGCACTTCAGTGCCATCAAAATCGGCACCCGTTAAAGTATTGCCCACTGTAGTAGTTCCGGCGGAAGATGCCGAAAAAGCTCTAGCGTCAGTGGAATAAAAGACTGATCTATTTCACCCGAATCCAATCAAATCAAGAATTTAGTCGTTATTGCTTGGAAGCTTGATTTTTGTATGATTGATAAATCTCGGCGGCTACATGAGCTGGTACGAGATGATCGATCGATCCGTTGAATCTAGCGATTTCTTTGACAATGCTGCTACTTAAAAAACCATGTTCAGTTGAAGTTGCCAAAAACACCGTTTCAATCTCCGTTGATAGGGTTTTGTTGGTGTGAGCCATTTGGAGTTCCTTCTCAAAATCAGACATCACTCTCAGCCCTCTGAGCAGTACCTTGGCACCGATGAGATTGGCATAATCAACTGTCAAACCATCAAAGCTATCTACCTCCACATGTGGTAAGTGTTTTGTGGCTGCGTGAATTTGGCGTAGACGCTGTTCGACAGTAAATAATGGTGTCTTACCAGGATTTCGGAGTACGGCAACCACAACTCGATCGAATAGCTTGCTACCACGTTCGATAATATCTAAATGACCGAGTGTAATTGGGTCGAAGCTGCCAGGGTAAATTGCGATCATAGAAGGGGGCGTGGGAGAGTGGAAGACTAGAATTAATTACTCGTCTGAGAGGCTGGCCATTTGGCGGCGATCTTGGGGCATGAAGATTCGATCGCGTGGCAATAATGATACTGCTTCAGTGAGTAGGAATTCACCTTTGTCGATCGTTTCTTTTAGCTCGATGGCGACTTGTTTCGATCGATAGATACTAGCTAGGGGAGCCACTCGAACTGTTCTACCCTCGATTTTGATCTTACCTGACTTGAGTTGTTCATAGCTCACCAGCCCAAACGTTGGACGCACCCGACGTGGAATCGAAAAATCGACAATGGGGGCAAAAATATCTCGATCCTGCACCGCACATTTTGCCACAATATCAGTATTCAAAACCGGAATCGGCACACCAACGCCCAACATCAAGGAAGGGCCATAATTTTTGAAATAACAGCCGCGCACCCACTTGGGATCCATCTCCTTGGCATCACCCACGAGGGCAAGAGTAGCTGCTGGGCCGATGGGAGTCCGATTTTCGGCGCGACGTTGGAGTGGGAAATGTTGGGTGCCTTCCCACGCCACATAGCCGATAGCTCCACCCAGCCAGATCCGCGTACCGATGCCGATTACTTCTAGATCTGGATCGTTTAATAGGGGTGATATTGCCCCAGCATTGGAATATACCGCGTTACCTAGTTGGGGTTGTAAGGGGCCAAGATAAGTATAGAGCTGTCGATCGCCACCGTTGACACCAACGATGAAGTTTTGATATAGATTACGAGGATTGTAGAGATAAAATTGATTGATTGTATCCTTGGTAATTGTCGTATCAAATGCAGTACGGGGATAGCAGTCTGTTCCTTGCCCAATTGCCCGCAGATTCACACTTTTCCCTGCAATTAAGTCAGCAATTACATGTGCGCCACCGCGTTCTTTCCGATCTTCGTCGCCGATTTCACTGGTGTAATCGACTAATTGAGTCGCGCCCAAGTAGAGATCTACAGCACCAAATCCAGCATAAGCAGGCACACCATCTAATGTACACGATCGAATCTTGATCGGTGGATCTGTATGTCCTAAATTGAGGATTGCTCCCGATGATTCCATCGGTTCAAAGCTACCTGTGGTGATTACATCAACTAGCTCGGCTATTTTTGATACACCTAGCTCACCAACTTTGAGTTTGACTTCATCCACCGTCCAGACAACTGCTTGCTTGTGGCTGATTTTATCATTGATTTCGTCGATCGTTTTCATAAGAGTTAGGAGTCAGCAGTTGGGAGTTGGGAGTAACATTGAAGCTAGTACTAGTTGTAATATTAATTGTAGGATGGGCACTGCCCACCATCTAGAATTGACGATGCAAATATAGTCAGTTAGAAATCATCGAATCTTATAGTACGCCTGATTCTAGTTGGTCTAGATAAATAAATTCAGGAGACTTTACTCCTGCTTCTAGCCTGATTTTAACTAGCTGGGGAGATTCAAAAAATAGTTTAGCATCATTGATCGATGTCCATGCTGAAAAATGGACTATTTTGTTGGGATTATTTTCATGTTTTAATACTTGGTATGTCCGCTCTCCAGCTTGCTTGCGGATATCAGCCGCATTGTCAAAAACTTGTTTCCATGATTCGTAGTCTTCAACTTCATGAATAATTAGGACGTGCTGCATAGTTTATTGAACTTTTATAGTAAGTCAAACAATTAATCTTTCACCCACAATGCTAACCCACCACCGCGTCCACGGGCGGCGATGCCATGTTCACCTGCCCAGAAAAAAGCAAAAAATGGTAGATTGGAGATCGAGAGTTGTTCAAAATCTTTACCGCCACGTTTGCCGCTGCGAATTTTGCCTTTATAAGCTGTTGCTCCCAATATCTTCATTTGAACCTGGATAAAATCAAATGCTAAAAGGTTTTTTTTACCTGGATAACGACAAGGGCCTGTAAATTCAAATTGAACTGCTGCCACAATTAATTTATTTGCGATCGTTCCTGTTGATGATTCAATATCTTGAGTAAAAGCGATCGAGGCTGGTGTGAATTTGGGAAAGTAAAAGCCACTACCTAATTTAATTCCACCCCGTTGTTTGTCTTTTTTTGCACCAGTGGCAAAACATAACCGCCATTCACCAAGCAGAGATTCAAATGGGATTGCTAATTTCTCGCGTCGGGAAAATATTTCGGCTGATTGTAGCGCATTGACCATCACTTCTTTGGTTGGACGATCTACACCTTGAGCAGCTTGATTTAAGATAGTTGTAAAGTCAGAAATGGAAGTGTTCACGATCGAATGGCTAGAAATTAGCAATTAGGGCTAGACTTTGGGCTGGGCAGGAATAATAATTCGCCATCGAACTAATCGCTGCTCGATTTGCTGAAGGAGATTATGATCTGTTGTTGATAAATCAGCATCGACTGCATCGCTAGATTTGAGGAAGTCAAAAGCTGCTCGAAACTCTCGAGGAGTCGCAGCAATCGGTGCCTTAAAGTGACAGGGAATAATCTGCTCAAAGTCCCATTGTGACACGCGATCGACCCATTCGATCGTTTGAGTGGGAGCGCGATTGAGAATTAGCGTCTGAAGAATTGGCGCGACTAATAACCGTCCACCAGCAGATAATTTATCAAATTCTTGCTGCCAGTCTGCCCGCCACTGAAACGGATACAGTCCAAAATAGCCCTGTCTGGAGCGATCTGAGGCTGTTAGTGACTTGCGAAAGGTTTCACCCCAAGGGAGGATTTCAAGGACGTTGGGCTGGAAATAGAAGGCAAATAAGCAGATCCGCTGCCACCCTTGCAGGCGATTTGCGGGAGTGTCATGGATCGGATCGCTGGCTTGATTCCGTGCATGGAATAATAGCGGGTAGAGTTCGGCTTGGAGGATTGGCGGCGGTTCAGTGGGAATTGAAACAATTGTATCGGTGACTAGGAGTGTATGCGACGGGCGGTGAAAAAATGCTACCTCTGCAAACTGTCCTGGCCCTAGATCGATCGTCTCCAAGATCGCATAATCAAACTCATCCCCGAATGGTGTTTTGTCACTATCTGGCGGCAGAATCTGTGTCCGTCCCAGGGGCAAACCCAACCAGCTCAATGGGAGATTAATTGGAAAACTCCATTGAGCTGGAGTCACCCACACCTGCGCCTGGGGAAAAGCTCTCGCAAATGGGCCAACAAAAACCTTGTGTTCTAACCCTGAAATTGTGGGCAGGATAATATACTGAATATCACCATGAATGCGAACTAGCTCATCAACTAATTCCAGACATTCACCAGTCGGCGCAACAGGTGCGTAGACAAGTAAACCACCACCGACCAATTTTACTACCGTCATCCGAATCGGCACGACGACATACAAAGTGCCCTGAACTTGGTCAAATGTCCAAATTGTATCTGGCGTTACTTCCGTGCGAATAGTGCGTCGCTTATTGTAGGGGTAGATTGGCAATGTAAACCAAAATCGCCACGACCTATCTGTCGATCGAGCTTCATTTTGTGTAATTATGCGTTCATCCACAGTCACCGCCAGACCTCCAGCAATACTTGTAGATATTGCCATAAAACTTCCCCGATCCTAACTAGCTCCAGTCAGATGACATGTCATAGTTAACTACATCGGCTGATGACACTGAGATTGTGCCCTGTAAATTATATCTCGATCGATCTGTCTGCTACGCGATCGGACGAAAAGATAAGCTAAAATAAGGCGTTTGGTGTGTGTCGTGAGGTAGGAAAATGAAATTTAGAGTGCAAGATCTCAGAATTATAGGCATCGCGATTGCAACTAGCTTGGTAGCCGTAAGCTGTAGTAGCAGCAAGGTATCCCAGTGCGCGAATATGATCAGAGTAGTCAATCAAACCGTGACTGATACTAAAGATATCACTGCCGCTGGGACAAAAGGCGATGTCGGCACGATCGAGAAATTAGTCGGGATTTTTGATAAAGCAGCAAAAGATCTAGAGGCAGTCAGCTTAAACGATGAGAATCTCAAAACCTATAGGGGTCAGTTTCTCTCGATGTATCAAGGTGCGACTGCCATCAATAAGCAGCTTGTCGCCAGTATCAAGGAGCGAAAGTCAACAAAAGTCCACGAAGGACTGCGAAAATCCAGAGACACCTTCAGCCCCGAACGGGATCTCGCGACTGGGTTAACGCAATATTGTAAAGAACCAGAGAAGTAGGAGTGTGGGGGACGGGGAGAAGGAGAGAAACTTGCTTATCTTCACTACTCCCCTGTGGCTAAACCACTAAACCACTAAACCACTAAACCACTAAATCACTAAACCACTAAACCACTAAACCACTAAACCACTAAACCACTATTTCTCGTGAGTAACTTCTACAATCATGTGAACATTACCCCGTGGTGAAAAGTCGGCTTTGACGATGATGTGGTGCGGATCGGCGATGCTGACAAAATCATCCAAGATCTGGTTGGCGACTTCCTCATGGGAAATATATCGATCGCGATAGCTGTTGATGTATAGTTTCAATGCCTTGAGTTCTACCACTTTTTGATCGGGTACATAAATGATCCCGATCGTGGCAAAATCAGGGTAGCCAGAAAAAGGACATTTGCAGGTAAATTCGGGCAAACTAATATCGACATTGTAACGTCTGCCAACGCGAGGATTGGGGAAGGTAATTAATTCACCATTGATAATTTCGCGTTCCCCATATTTCATTTCAACGGGGGTTGTTGGAGTTGATACCGGATGTTCCTGACTCATGTAATCGGTGATAAATTATTAGTTATTTGAATTGTGGTTGCGATCGAACGTAAATAGAATTAAGCGGAGATTTTGCCCTTACCCCGCCCTCACCTGCGGTTCCGGCTCCCCTCTCCCTGGGGGAGCTACCGTGTATACACATCTCTAGTTAGAAGCGAAAACCCTAGAAATCCCCCTAAATCCCCCTTGAAAAGGGGGACTAAGATCCGGATCTTAGTCCCCTTTCCAAGGGGGTTGGGGGATTTAGATCTACGCATCAACTCAAACGGACTTGTGTATACACGGTAGCCTCAGGGAGAGGGGTTGGGGGTGAGGGGCAGATCTACGCATCATACACAAATTCAGCAATGCCCGTTTTTAATCCTCATCCCCAACTCTTCTCCCACGGGGAGAAGAGTTGGGGATGAGGGCAAAATCTTCGCATCCCTAATTAAGATCGTTATTACTTTCTCCTTCCCAGTCCTCGCAAGCATCATTAGTACAGCCATAGGGATGAAACCCACAAACTAGTAGATTGCCGCCATACGCAGAACCATTATAGTTGATGCAACCAACACAGACAGGATGAATTGCCGGATCTGGCATCGGCTTGGGAGGGACACGAACATCCCAATTAAAGGGAGTAGGTTCTTCAAATTCTAATTCAAATTCTTGCCAGAGTTCAGTCAACACTTCTTTCAGTTCGTCCAATTGGTAATTGAGGATTTCCTGAGCTTCGGCGGTAACTTCTTCGACCAATTCTGTGAGTTCCAGGCGCAATCCATCAAACAAAGCGGTTAAATCTTTTTTAAACGCGGCGGAGATTTCCTTTTGCCATTCTTCCATAGCGAACACCTAGTAATTGTTGTTCAATCTAAATTTTGCCAAATCTAGCGATCTACAAAGATTAGCTAGTTTGACTAATATTTTAGATAGAAATGATACCTCAGCTCAATTCTAGCATTCCCCGTTCCAACCAGAATGTTGCTATCTCACCAAAATCTCCAGTACTTTGTCCCGCTGAGGCTATGTGTCCTGAAATAAATCCAAATTGAATCAGTCGAGGACTAGTCAGTTGTGATGTCGATCGAGTACGATGGTAAATTGTGTCTAAACAAATTTATTCCAATGCCGAAACTCAAAAGCCGCAAAGCAGCAGCGAAGCGTTTTCGCGCCAGCGGCACTGGTAAAATCATGCGTCGCAAAGCGTTCAAGAGCCACTTGCTCGAACACAAAAATGCAGATCGTCGTCGCAGCCTATCCAAGGCAACTGCGGTTGACGAAACCGATGTACTCAGAGTACGTGGGATGCTCCCCTACTTGTAGTTGTCGCCTGCGATAGTTACAGTATTTCAGACTGGTAGCTTGAGGACTGACGATAGATAAGTGTAACCACTAGCTATCAATAACGCCGTAGAGCAATTTTAATCACCAACTACATCATTTAAACTATGACTCGGGTAAAGCGCGGTAACGTGGCGCGGAAGCACCGCAACAAGATTCTCAAGTTAGCCAAAGGTTTTAGAGGTTCTCACTCTAAACTCTACCGGATTGCTAACCAACAGGTAATGAAGGCATTACGGAATGCCTATCGCGATCGGAAGAAAAAGAAACGCGACTTCCGCCGCCTGTGGATTGCGCGGATCAATGCAGCTTCCCGTCAACACGGAATGAGCTACAGCCAACTGATCGGCAATATGAAAAAAGCGGACATCCAACTCAATCGGAAGATGCTGGCTCAAATCGCTATTCTCGATCCAGCTAGCTTTGAAGCGGTAATCAAACTCGCCGCAGCAGCAGCGTAAATAGAGATCTGTAGATCTGTAGGTTGGGTTGATGAAAGAAACCCAACGATCCCATCAATTCAATGTGAAGATGTTGGGTTTCATCCTTCAACCCAACCTACAACTCCTTTAAATTGCAGATGAAGAATAAAGCGAAATCGAATCGATTCAGAGCCTTATTCTTTCTGTTATTACTGATGGCGAGTATCGGTAATGCCCAAGCCGCTCAAGCTGGAACGCTTAAAGAAATCCAGCAGCGCAAGAAGCTAATCGTCGCAGTTAAAGACAATTTACCCCTACTCGGATTCCGAGATGAGAAGGGTAATTTACAGGGCTTGGAAATAGATATTGCCCGTAAACTAGCCACAGAAATATTTGGTAATCCTGAATCAGTCCAACTTTTGCCAGTTGCCAACCAAGATCGCCTAAAAGTTGCGATCGAAGGTAACGTCGATCTGACAATTGCCAGAGTGACGGCTACAGCAACTCGATCGAGAGTAGTAGATTTTAGTCGGTACTACTATCTAGACGGGACAGGAATTGTCACAAAACAAGCCAGCATCATTAAAAATAGCGATCTAGCTGGCAAAAAAATCGCCGTACTCAATAACTCCACGACGATCGCCACACTCCAATATATAATTCCAAAGGCGCAGCTAGTCGGCGTAAATAGCTATCAACAGGCTCAAGACGCGCTCAAGACAGGTAAAGTTGTCGCAGTTGCCGCAGATCGAAGTTTGCTAATTGGTTGGCGTAAAACCGATTCTAGCTATCATCTGTTGCCAGATAAATTATCTACAGAAGCACTGGGGATTGTGATTCCCAAGGGAATGCAATACGATCCGCTGCGGCAATTAGTAGATCGATCGATCCAGCAGTGGCAAGCGGACGGCTGGCTTCAGGGGCGGATTAAGTATTGGGGGCTAGGTGACGGGAGATAGAAGAGAACTTAACACCAATGGGTCGATGCTATTACTGCCATAACCCGTGGGTACCAATTAAGGGCACTCTTACAGGTAACTTGTAGGGGCAGGGTGGATTAGTTGTCAGCGGAGAATATTTGAAACCCTAGTTCTTCGTTATCATCCACCCGCTGATAAATCGCGGGCTACTAGTAAAAGTCCACTTAAGTGGACTTCCTGACGCTAGCCCGCACTTGAGTCGCGGGTGGTTAGCAACGAAGCACAAAGATACTAGATTTTATTCCCTCACAATTAATCCACCCTGCTACAGGTAACTTGTAGGGGTGCCCTGTCTTGTCTCACCTTTTTTGACGGGGAACCCGTCCAAAGGTGAGCCGCTGTCTTGTTGCGCTTTTATGTGCGGGGGAACCCCGCCCATAGCGCACCGCTGTCTTGTCGTTTTTTTATGCGGGGGGAACCCCCGCATAAAAACGCCGCTTAATGGGTACCCTCAGATCTACGCTAATCACTAATCTTTTCGTAGTGGTGCAAGAAGCGAAAGGAGTCATTTTCCTACCAATTCACAGTGTAGGCAGGGTTATCATCATCTAGCTCTCGATCGGCTCGAAGCGTTGCCATCAATTCTCGAAAATACTGGTCATCGGCAGGAATACTAGGGAGACGATCGATGCTGTGAGTATCCAGATCGACTTCGATTACCATCCGCTCGACACTTTCTAGCCGCTTTTTGAGAACTTTCTCTAATTCAACGATGGCAGTCGCTCGATCCGCTGCAATTACCTTGGAGTCTTGAAACTCTGTTACCCATACTGCAACCTGACCATTAGCAAGAATTTCCACGATCGCTTGAAATGGTTGTGTAGTTGAGTTGAGTTTGTTGGCGAAGCTATCAGAGGATTCATCAAAAGTTGCCTGATGCAGAATGTCTTCATTATATACGGCACACGAAAATTTAAGCGATTCCATATGATTGCGATCGAGATCGTCAATTTGTGCGATCGAAATCTACAAGTCTTGGTGAGATTGAGCTACACAAATATTTATCCGTGATTACACGGATGGAACGAGCTATTTGTTACAAGTATCCTGAGAGAAGTGGATCGATAAATAATGACAACAACTGCTGTCAGCTATCTAGCCATACTTACTAACATTTTGGGTGTAAATAAATTGAGTTAGAAATTTGTCCGGATCTGTTCCAGACATCTCTGTATATTTGATTAAGTACACCAATCCCTTAAACAACATGCAAAACCTATCCGCACCTGAAGATAGATTAGCAAAGACACTTAAATTAACAAGTAGTGCTTGTGCTGTGACTGGGGGTATAATGCTTGCCGCCAATTTACCGGACATCAGTAAGTATGGATTTATATTTTTGGCACTAAGTTCTAGTCAAATGTTGATTTCTAGTCTACGAACGAAAGACACACCAATGATTATTTACGCCGGATCGCTATTTTTCTTTGTTGATTGCCTCGGTATATATCGATGGATCATTCAATAACACTGGCTATTATTTTAAACCCAACCCCGACATTACCTAGACAAATCCGATCATGAATATTAGTAAGCAGTCTATTTTAAGCAAAGATTTAATTGAGCAGTTGTACGATCTACCGAGCATCAACAAGCTGGTAGAATCATCTTGCCAAGTAGCAGTTAGAGATCCCAGAGCAATGTATGTTTTTATGCAACGCTATGTTCATTTTAATGGATATGCAGGTAGCTTAGTGGCACGGTTAGCTAGCTCAATTGGGTTGTCTCGCGACTTATTCAATAACCCAGATTGTGGTGTGATTGATGAGGCAGATCGGGGAATGGAAATTGCCGCGAAGGTGATTGCCGCAACCATTGATGAACATGCTGATGAAGGTGCCAAATATGTCCCCCATCGGACATTAGCACAAGCAACGCTCAAGGCTGTTGGCAACTATGCTGGTTTAACTGAAACTGAGCGTAATGAAATTGCGGTTACGCCTGATTGGATGGTTGGCGTACTTGACGATCTGTTTAGAGGTTATCAAGGTGTTCCTGGTAATTCAGCATCATTGATTCGGTCGATGGGTTTCCATGTAGCTTCTGAAATTCTTGCCGATCGAGAATATGCATTAATTGATAAAGTTGTCAGATATGATAACCGTGGGAAAGGTTTTGATGCTTATCTCCGCACTAGTGATGGCAAAGTAAAAATTAACGATCGTCAGTTTAGTGCTTGGTACTGGATCGTCATCCACGGTAATCATCAAGGATCTGGCGTGGAAGTCGAACACTTTGAGTGTGCTTTGGAAGCTTTGAATATGGCAGCAGCATATCGACCAGAATCAGCCCAACAGATTCGTGAATATGCACTGGAAGGTTTTTCTGCTTTTGCGGAAATTCAACAAAGACTATTCAGAGAAATGGCAAGAGAGTGTTCTGAGCTACGAGTTTTAGAGCTAGTCTAATAATTTGGCTGTAATGAGTCCTTAAACCCCTTGTCCTGCGGAGGACAGGGTTTTTTTATTGATAGGCTCAAAATATTTTGAGACATGATGGGACAAACTACTCTAGTTGTGGGTACTCTAACGATAGAAGTGACCATTGAGATGGAAACCGATCCAGCCACAACTAATGAATGCTAAATCTGTTGGAGCAGATCCCAACTGAGATAATATGAGTCGATCGATTACGACAACTAACCAATTTTCTTTTTCAGCCAGAGAGCTACCCGCACAACTACTAGAACATATTCGTTCTGGGGAGACAGGCTATTGGCAACACGAATTCGACAGGCTGGCAGATCGACAACCAAAATTTTATTGGAATTTGGGCATCGCCAATGGTCAGATTCTCTATTCCGGTAATCGAGTGTGGTCGGCACAAATGTTGCTGAGAATTGCCGAGCGATATGTGCCGAGTATTCGCAATGCCGCCAAGGGACAGATTGAGACACTCAGAAGCAAAGTACAGGCGGAAAAATTAAGTTCTGCCGAAGTATTTGCGATGATGCAGCGATCGAATCTGATTACGGAACAACAGCTACTTGAAGCTCTCCGCCACAAAATTTTAAACGACTTAGACATTTATTTATTAATGGGTGGTGGATCGACAAAATTTATTGCTGAAGATCTTCATAATCAGTTGCCAGTTAGTGGTTTTAGTCCGATCGATTTATTAGCTGAAGCCGAACAACGGCAGTTGCAATGGACACAGTTGAGAGAGCATCTACCCTCGATGAAATTGTGTCCGGCGATCGATCGAGAGGCAATGACCAAAGCTAATTTATCCGACAGTCAGCGACAGCGGATTGAGAAAATGGTGCAACCTGATAAGTCATTAAATTCGATCGCTGAAAGCATGGCGAGGGACAACCTAGAAGTCGCTCAGATGTTTGCCAAACTTGGCAGAATTGGCTTAGTCAAATTTCAACCCCACAAAAAACATACCATTGCCACGGTGATGGTCATTGATGACTCGCCAGTCCTACTGTCACAGTTCAACCATTGGGTTTCGGCTCTAGGCTACGTTGTGACTACCTGCCAGGAAGCCAAAAATGCGATTGCCGCCATCAAAAAAGCCAAGCCATCAGTGATTTTCATCGATATTAATATGCCGGAAATTTCAGGATTTGAACTAGTGAAACAAATCAGGCAACAGCCAGATTTGCGGTCAATTCCGCTGACAATCCTCACTGGAGAGCAGAAGCTCTCCAACAAGTGGCGAGCACAGTGGAGTGGGTGTGAATTTCTGACTAAACCCCTCACATCAACAGGGGTTAGTGATTTTCAAGTTCAGCTTGAAGAGTTGATTCCCCGACTACTCAATCCAGCTCCAGCCACAGTTGAAAACCATACAAACTAAACCAAAAGATTATGAAATTTTTAATTATTGATGACAGCTCTGTAGACACACATGCTCTAGCTTCGATGCTCGAACAACTTGGGCATAAAGTCGATCGCTGTGAGAGCGCGATCGATGCTCTGAGTACCGTTGAAACTGGCTCGTATGATTCTGTCTTTCTAGATGTAGTCATGCCAGAGCAAGACGGTTATAAGTTCTTGCGAACAGTCCGGCTGAATCCGGTGACTACGAAACAGCATGTGGTGTTTTGCTCTACCAAGAAGACACCCTTAGAAATTAATTATGGTGTGCAACGAGCTGGTGCGAATGACTATCTGCCCAAACCCGTTAGTCCTGAGAGTATCGAACGGGTTCTTGCCAAAATTGGTACTTAAGATTGTGTTTGAATTAGTGCATAGATCTAGTCACCCCAGCCTTTCCCAATCCAAATTTTTATGACTACAGCTATTGACAATCTCATACCCACAAGTGCTGAACAAACAGCACTGGTAGATCGATTTATCTTAACTCAGGTCGAACGCCAAACTTTGGTATTTCCGGCAACTTGGGTTGCTGAAATTCTGCGGATCGAAAAGTCTCAGATTCTCGATTTACCCTTCTATGATTCACTGCTGGTGGGAGTCGTTAACCATAACGGTCAGATTATCCCGCTGATTATTGGTGCTCGTTTACTGAAACTAGAACATTCATTGCCAGAGCGATTGATAGTGGTGCGATTGAATGAGAATGCTACTCGATTGGAGAATGTGGGAATTATTGTCGATCGAGCGATCGGTAGTAGTACCCGCGATCAATTGCCCAGTGAACTATTTATTACCAATGATGCTGATGACATGGTGATGATGCGATCTTTATTGGTATCTATTCGGTTGTGGCAACCAAAATATTGGTCAGACTAGCTGCAACAGTAACTTAAACATGAACCAAGAGTTAAGAACATCTTAGTTTTATGAATATTAGCTTAATTATTTATTACTAACAACTTTTATCACTATTTTCTCTTGAATCTAGCTGCTACTTATGAATAATACAAATTTGACTACCTCCGTCAGTAAAAGCCAACAAGCCCAGCAGTTTATCCAATCAAACTTAGTTGGAGCGATCATCGTGTCAACTTGTCTGAACTTAGGGTTGACAGGAGCAGCAACTTGGAGCGTCTGGAATACTGCTCAAGATTTGAAAATAACTGTCGCCAAACAGGATAATCAGCAGAATTTGAACAGTAAGCTTATTTATTTAGATGAAGTACTCACTATGTCTGCAAGGATGTATACAAGTACTGGCGTGGCAATTTGGGATAAACGCT
This sequence comes from Chamaesiphon sp. OTE_75_metabat_95, assembly GCA_031387665.1. Lineage (GTDB taxonomy): Bacteria > Cyanobacteriota > Cyanobacteriia > Cyanobacteriales > Chamaesiphonaceae > Chamaesiphon. Next base: position 16,467 of record JANNDL010000103.1, read on the forward strand.
ACACAGAAGCTGTTCCTGTTTTTGATAAAATCTGGGCTGAGTTTATCAAAACTGTCCCACCATCACAACAACTGAATACTGCTACGGCTAATCTGTTTGCAATCGAAGATCGGGCATTTAAGTTGGTAAAACAGAATCAGCTCAAAGATGCTTCAGAGCTGTTATCAAGTTCTAAATATCAACAAAACAAGCAAGTCTATGCCGCAGAAGTAGCAGTGATGATTGCCAAAAATAAATCTGCGGCTGATCGAGAAGTCAATGATAACCAACAAGCACTATCAGATGCAATTTTGTTAGCATCAATCAGCTTGTGTCTATCAGTTGCTACAGGCCTGCTAGTGACTACCACCGTTAGAAGTTATATTCGAGATCGACAATTATCGCAGGAGGCACTACAGGCATCTCAGCAAGATCTTTTAACCGTGAATATGAGATTGGAACAAGAAGCTCTCGAACGTGAGCTGCAAGAACAATCGACTCGCCAAGAAAACGAACAACTCCAACAAGATATCGGTGAATTACTCGATGTTGTGAGTGAAATCGAATCTGGTAATTTGACGATTCAAGCTCAAGTAAACGATCGAGCTACAGGGCTGGTGAGCGATACGATCAATCGACTAATCGAATCTTTGGGTAAAACTTTGCGACAAGTATCCGTAGCTGCCAATCGAGTTGATACCAATAGTAAAACCCAAAAAGAACTAGCGGCGACAGTGACTCAGAATACTGGCAAACAAACCGAAGAAGTCAGTCAAATGCTGCTGTTGACACGAAATGTCCGTCAGTCAGCTCAGAATACAATGCAGCAATTAGTTATCACCAATCGATCGCTATTAACACTGCAATCTTCAGTCTCTGAGGGACAAGAGACAATCTTCAGCCTCGATCGAGAAATTGATGTCCTTCAATCGGGTAGCGATCGAATTGTCCAAGAAATCAAAACCCTGGGTGAGTTTGTTGGGCTAGCCGACAGGTTTGTCCAAGATCAAGGTGAAATCGTAACCCAGACCCAGATTCTCGCCCTCAATGCCTCCCTGGTAGCTGCTAGAGCCGCCGAACAGCGGGATCCCAAACTGTTTGCAAGTGTGGCGCGAGAGTTTGAATTGATTGCTACCCAAGTCAGTCAACTTGCCCAGCAGAACAATGAAGGCTTGGTTAGTCTTGAACAACGGAGTTCCCAAATTCAAAATGTAGTGTCATCGATAGACATCGATGTGCAGAAATTGGGTGGACTGGTAAATACCTTCACTCAAGGGGTAAAGCAAGCCAGCGATATTTTTACCACTGTTCAGGCAGTGACAGCTCAAGCAGTCGAGTCGGGAAATATGGTCTCTACAGCTAGCCAGCAAATTGTCACCGCGACAGATTCTACAACGGTGGCGATCGAGTCGATCTCATCACTGAGCCAGGAAATTTCGGATCAGTCTCAAGATGCTCAAAATCTGGGCGATCAATTAAATATTCTCTCAACGAACCTACTCGACAACATTCAGGTCTTCAAGCTGCCAAATATTCCAATCACCGAGCATAACATTCTAGAACTTGCTGTTTGATGCCAGTAACCTCCAACTTTCTTGAAGCTACCAACTAAGATTTATGAATCCTGAACCATTGCAGACCGCCATTGTGCCGACACAGTTAACACCAGATACCACCACCAATATTCATTCAATCCAATCCTTTCTCCAAAAACACTTAATTAGTACAATCATTATTTCAACTTGTATTAATTTAGGATTGACAGGGATGGGAACTTGGAGCGTTTGGAATATCTCAAAACAGTTGGAAGCCACCGTCACAAAACAAGACAGACAGCAAGATCTCAGTAGTAAACTTACCTACTTAGATGAGGTTCTCACAATGTCTGCACAAATGTACACAATTACTGGACAAGCAACATGGGATAAACGTTACACAGAAACTGTACCAGTGTATGATAAAGCCTTTGGTGAATTGACAAAGGACATACCTCCTTCTCAGAAATTTGACACAGCGACTAAAAAGCTATTTCAAATTGAAGACTCAGCTTTTAAATTGACAAAACAGGCTAAGTTGAAAGAAGCTTCAGCACTATTATCAAATCCTGAATATCAACAAAATAAACAGATTTATGCTGAAGAACTAGGTCTCACGGTCAATAAAATTAGAACTGCTGCTGAAAATGAAGTTCGAGGCAATCGCCAATCACTATCAGATGCGATCCTGCTGCAACTCATCAGTTTGGGTTTATTGGTGGGGACTGGCTCACTGGTAATACTAACAGTGAGAAGCTATATTCTCGATCGAGAACAAGCGCAGAAATCGCTTCAAGCATTTCAAACTGACTTGCTCGGACTGAATACTGAGCTTAAGCAAGAAGCTCAACAGCGGACTGAACAACAGGATCAAATCCTCAAAGAAAGTGACACGCTGCAAGCAGATATCGGTCATATTCTCGATGTCGTGAGTTTTCTCGAAGATGGTAATTTGACTGCTCAGGCACAAGTAAACGACAGGTCTACTGGATTGATTTCCGATACGCTCAATCGCTTGATTGAATCTCTGCATCAAATTATTACAGTAGTAGTATCAAGTGCCGATCGAGTGGCAAATAGTGCCGAGGAAATCGACATGTTAGCTCTGAAAACCGCTAGTCAAGCCCAAAACCAAACTCGATCGATCCAGCAGATCGAACTATCAATTGCGGAGGTCAATCGGCTCAGTGCTGATTCCCACGTTCAGGCATTGGCGACTACCGATGCGGTGCAGTTGGCAAAAGCGGCTGTGAGCAATGGTCAGCAAGAAATGAGCGCAATGGCAGATGGGATTGCCTCGCTCCAACAGGGGACAGATCAAATTGTCCGGCGGGTAGAACGTCTGAATGAATTTGTCGAATTGGCGGCGCAGTTTTCCAAGGATCAAAAGCGGGTAGCTGCATTAACACGGGTACTGGCATTGAATGCTTCCTTGCTCTCAACCAGAGCACTGAAAGAGCAAGATCCCGCCCAGTTTGCGAGTCTGGCACACGAATTTGAAACCATTGCCGATCGAGTCAATGAACTATCTGAAGATAACAATACCAGCCTAGTTTCACTCCAGCATCGCACTAACCAGATTCAAACGGTAACTTCTGGTCTCAATCAAGATGTCGCCGATATCAATCAGCTTGTCAAAAAATTCACAGATGAGATGGGTAAATCCCGTCAAGCCTTCACCAATATTCAACTCGTAACCGACCAGGTGGCGACTGTGGGCGAGCAAGTGAGTACTTCCAGCCAAGACATCATCCGTGCCGTTGGTGACACTCTGACAGCCATCCAATCGATCGGCATCATCGCCCAAACCACCGAACAGCAAGCAACAGTCACCCGCGAACAGATTCAAACGATGGGTAGCCTCGCCCAGAATCTGCTCCAACGAGTCGAGTTTTTCCAATTGAATAATCAAACCTCAACAGTAACTGCCAAATTCTCACCCCCCGCCGATTCCACCGCCGTCAAAAATCCCGAAGCAGTGTATGCACTGTTGCAAGCTCAAGTTTAAGGGGTGGATAGTGGTTTAGCAATCAATAATCCCAGTCTCCCAGTCTCCCCGTCTCCCAGTCTCCCAGTCCCCCAGTCTCCCAACTCCCCATGAAAACTCCCGACAATTTAGCCGAAGTGCAATTACAGCAAGAGTTGCGGGAGATGTTTCTCATCGACACTCAGCAACAGCTAGAGACTTACTTTGATATTATCCAGCGATTGACTCCAGAGTCGTGGATTGGTGATATTCAGTCGATTTATCGATCGATTCACACGATCAAAGGTGGCGCGGTCACGGTTGATGCGGATAGTATGCTGCATGGAGCGATGGCTCTGGAAGATTTACTATCGGATTTGCGGTATCTGGAAGTAGCACCACCATTGAGTGATGGTAAATTGAGTCAGATGCTCTTGGAAGCTGGAGAGCTACTGGCTAGTTGTCTAGAAATTTCTGGTGCTGGTGAAAATGGCGAACGACTTCAATTAACGCTGCAACGGTTGCAAATCCTGCATACTGAGGTCAAAGCACAGTATTTGCCAGAATGGAATGAGCTGAAGCAAGTCCATCAGGAATTTGCCGAGCAGGGTTTTGAGCTGGTTGTGTTGGATCTAGAGATGGAGTTGGCAAACCTGCCTGCACAAGGGGCTGTACCTGCAAATATTATCGCTACGGCTCAAGGGACGATCGCTCAACTGACTCAAATTGGGATTGAATTGGAATTAACATCGGGGTGGCTGCTGCTGCTCGATGGTTGTCACCGATTAATTGGCAATCCAGATAGTCAATTGTGGCGAGCTTTATGGCTGCCATATTTTGAGGTGCTAAAAGTTTGTGTCAAAAATAGTGGCGAGATTAGTAACGCCGAGATCGATCGATTGGATCGATTGGAAGCGGCAGCAATTAGCTCAACCGATCTAGTTAGTTATGAACCAGAATTAAATTTAGATGTTCTTGCGATAGCGGATGAATCGATCGTCGAAATACCTGGGAATTTATCTGATTTACTGGATGATTTCTTTGTCGATGAAGATATCTCTCTAACTAGCGATGCAAACGCTAAATTGCTTGATCCTAAGCCAATTAAAGCTAATACCGATGCGGATTTATCAGATTTTCTTGATGATTTCTTCCTGAATGAAAGTGTGGAAATCGATTTTGAGGAACCCCTTGAGCAAGACTTCCTTCTGGCTGAAACTTCAGATCGAATCGATCTATTTACTAGCGTTACTAATGAAGAGGTTGATGATTTTGCCGAACTAGATCGACTTGAACTAATTGACTTAATTGAAGATGAAATCACAACTGTACATCAGCCAGTTACAATTGAGCCTCTAGTTCCGTCAGGGGAATTACCTGTCGCCACCACGCCAGTCGAAGTCAAACGCGGCATCTCCATTCCTGTACCGCTAGAACGACTCGATCGATCTGCCCAGCAGGTTGTCGAAACGCTGCTCACCGCCCGCGCAGTCAGCAGCGTTTCCAGTCGGCTTCAGCTCCAACTGACTCAGTTGAACGTCCTCACCCAGGAAAGTTCTACATTTGTGACCAAGTTGCGCCAGCTTCAGGATGACTATGCCCTACTTCGCAGCCTGAATGACAATCGAGACTCCAACAATAACGTCACTACTGAACGTTATCGTCAAGGTTACACCACGATCGTCAGACTGCTCGAAAACATCTTGCGCCTATCCGAACTCGGTCAAGAAATTGAGACAGCAACCTATCAAAATCGTCACAATCTCGAAGATCTCGATCGCAGTATCCTGCGGCTCAAAGATGGGATCGAAACCAGTCGTCAAGTGCCATTTCGGAACCTCACAACCCGTGCCAAAGCCATCCTCCGCGATCTGACCAATCGCTATGGTAAACCAGCAGAACTGCACGTCCGCAACGAGCAAATCGAACTAGATGCGGGGATCGTTCAGCAACTAGAACCAGCTCTACTCCACCTGCTCCGAAATGCCTACGATCACGGCTTGGAAGCTACTTCACAGCGGTTGGCTATGAGTAAACCAGCTCTGGGCACGATCGCTGTTTCGCTCCAGAGACAGGGGAATCTGTATAGATTGGAAGTTGAAGATGATGGTGGCGGTATCGATGCTCAATCGATCGGCGAAATTGCCAGTTCAAAGGGATTTGCACTCACTGATACCCATACCAGCAGCGAACTATTAGCAGTGCTCTGTCAACCTGGATTTAGCTCCAGCAGTGGCGTAAGTCAAGTATCTGGGCGCGGTGTCGGCATGGATGTCGTGGTCGCCCAGCTTGCCACAATTGGCGGGAGATTGAGCCTGGAAACAAAGATCGGATCTGGCACCAAGTTTACGATCGAAGTGCCCGCGCCGCAGTTATTAGTTCCCTGCGTGCTATTCCAAGTTGGAGATCGGACAGTTGCCTTCCCCACTGAGGAAGTGCTAGAAACTGCCCTATTGAGTTCCATGTCTGCCGAACTGTCCAGCGATGATGAAGTTGGGATGTGTACCTGGAAGCTCACGACCCCACGCGGCGATGCTGCTGGTTTTGAACTCGCTAACTACTGGCAATTTGCCCAGCGATCTCTGTCTGATACCGCTGTGTGTATTCGGACTCGTCAAAGTATCACTGGCGAAGAGATTTGGTCGATCGCAGACGATTTGTTAGGTCAATCAGAACTACTAATTAATCCCCTGCCTAGCCCCCTAATTGCCCCTGTTGGATTACTCGGAGTCAGTCTCCAGTCCGATGGGCGATTAATTTCGATCCTCGATCCGATCGCCCTGACAACTAAACTGGCAGCTAATACCGATCGATCCGATGACTACAATTTCAGCACCTTAGCCATCGAACAGAACAAACCATCTGCACCGACGATCCTGATCGTCGATGATGCCGCTCTGATGCGCCGCCGCTTTGAAGCCAGTCTAAACACCTGCGGATTTATTACCCACACCTGCAACGATGGACTCGAAGCCTTGAATTGGCTGCAAACCAATCCACTGCCGGATTTGATGATTACCGACGTGGAGATGCCCAATATGGACGGTTTCACCTTGATCGATCGGGTGCGTCGCAGCGAGATAGATCTGCCGATTCTGGTTGTCTCATCCCGACTATCTGAGGAATGGGGCAAAGAAGCTCGCCGATTGGGAGCTACTGACTATCTCAACAAGGGTTTTTCCACGCCTGAGTTGATTGAAAAAGTTAATCTACTGTTGTCAAAAGGACTTGTTGAGGAGACTGTCCAATCTATCGGTAGACCAGTATTCTGACGGATAAGCGATCGCTGAAATCGAAGACAATCGTACCACCCAAGTTACCCGTTGAAAGCTGTATTCAGTTGACTCTTCTTCACTTCCTGGGACTAAAATCAGGACTTCTACAAAGGATTTATCTAGTCCGATCGGAATTCCAAAATAACTTTTGTCACGAGTTTCAAACCAAACCTTAATCCCGTCATGCAATGCCGTCTTCAAGCGTTGATACAATAGGCTAGATTCTTTGAATTCAGACTTTTTACTCATGATTTAGACGTTAGATTTTAGGGATTATGCTTTGGGTTTTAGGTGGCGATCGAAGGAGAAGAATTAAACCTGATATCTTTGAGATCGAACACTATAAGGATTTCTTTTTGCCAAAAGCAACTTGAACTGCTAGTCCAATTAGCCCCAGTGAAATAATCCCAGATATCCCCGTTCCCATCGCAGCCGCACCAACAACCAGAGTTTTCAAGGCTGCGGCAATATTAATCGCCATCGTGGTTTTCTGCACCATTGGATTGGTAGCAAAAGTAGTCGCAATCTTGACCGTAATTGTATACATCGCGATCGACATTGAGCCAGCTATCAGCGCACCAGTCAAACAACTTAATGGACTGGGCAAGGCTTTTTCAGAAGGCGTAGTTTGGGTCATTTTAGCTGGTGAATTAATACTTTGACTAAATTACTCGGACACCTCGATCGCAAAATTGAGTCACAAATAATTCGAGATCTGGATCGGTAATTGTCGCGCGGATTTGATGGTAGAGTTCGTCGGCTTGCGATCGGGAGTTTGCTAGACTAAATACTGTCGGTCCCGAACCAGACATCATCGTCCCTAAATTAGGATGACTCTGAAACTCTGTTCGTAATTGACTTACCAACGGATAGGCAGGCAATACTACTTTTTCTAAATCGTTGTACATTAACCCCCCAATCTTAACAGGATCTCGCTCAACGATCGCCCGCACCAATTCCCCAGAATGAATCCGCTCCAACCTATCTGCTAGACTAACAGGCTCTCGATCGTACTCATGCTCAAATTCATGCCGATAGGTAGTATACGCCCACGGCGTAGAAACTTCGAGACTGCGATATTTTCCCAGCACCACAAATATCCCGTCTAAGCTAGGTAGGGGCGAAATCAACTCCCCTCGACCCGTCGCAATGGCAGTTCCGCCCGAAATACAAAACGGCACGTCAGAACCCAGTTTTGCCCCCAATTCTTGCAAGCTAGCTTGGGTGAGTCCCAATTCCCATAGCAGATCGATACCTACTAGTACAGCCGCCGCATTTCCCGATCCGCCAGCCAGTCCAGCCGCAATCGGGATATGCTTGTGGAGGGTAATCTCGACACCGCCATATTTGGCGAAAGCAACGGGAAATTCCTGCTGCATCAGCTCCGCCGCACGATAGGCTAAATTAGTTCGATCGAGTGGTACGTCAGGATGTCCACAATGGAGAGTGACATCATCAGTAGGTAATGAGTGTAGCTCGACTCGATCGGCTAGATCCACTGTCTGCATAATCATCACTAGCTCATGATAATTATCAGGTCTGATACCGAGAATTTCGAGATGAAGATTGATTTTAGCTGGAGCGATTAAAGTATAAGATTTCATCTAGAATTTGGGTCAAATACCCATGCTTTTATCACTCAAATTGTGGGGTGAGCAATGTCTTTGAAAATAATACTCATCCTAGAACCCTTTCTCTCCCTGAAGGCAGCCTTCAGGGAGAGGGGCTTTGAATCCGGCTCCCTTCTCCCCTTGGGAGAAGGGCTGGGGATGAGGGCCGTTAACCTACGCCTCCCTAGTTAAAGTAATCTCCAGATAAACGGATAGCGATAAGGTTCGTTAGGATTGTTTAACGTTGCTAAAATCCCAAAAATTGGTGGTACAACACTAAATAAACCCAATGCACCAATAATCAACAAGGTCAGCGGAGCTGTAATAATCAAAGCTGTAAAGAAAGCACCTAATCCAGCTCCAATTGCACCATACAGCCAAATATTGAAGTGATAATTGAGTGTTTCTTTGGCAGTTGCTTTGATAACAGGGTCATCAAATAGCAATAAAACAGCTAGTGGAATCAGAGAAGTAAAGAGCAGTGAGCCTAAAAAAATCGAGCCGTGACATAACAACGAAAATAGTTTCCGTTTGCCGCTACTATTACTGAGATCGCCAGAATTAACCATATTAAATCCTCAAACGAGTCTAGACTAAAAATCTGTTTGTATTAACTCTAGCATAGCTTACAGCGGTCTAGTAGTACGTTTTTCCTGGGTGGAAATCCGCAATAGGGATGGTCGAAACATTCCGACTTAGTTGCCTTCTATACAATAATAAGAATTGATTCATAGATCCAACCCCACACCTCTTGCTAAATGGCTCCAATATCTGGCGCAAACTCTCATCCTTACGAGTGGAGACGATTTGGCTTTACACTACTGCTAATCGGACAAATTTGTCTGCATTTGATTCAGGGCAAGACTTGCTGGCAGCGAATTTCCGAGCATCTATTCAAAACTGGGCCAGGATCGATGATTCCAGTGCTATTGGTGAATGTGATGGCGGGGATGATTTTCACGATTCAGATGGCTAGACAGCTAGAGTCACTGGGCGCGATTAATTCTGTCGGCGGGGCATTCGCGCTGGCATTTTGTCGAGAGCTGGCACCAATTCTGACAGCGAGTGTGGTAGCGGGACAAGTCGGTTCGGCATTTGCCGCAGAAATCGGTGCGATGAAAGTCACCGAACAAATCGATGCATTGTATGTGCTTAAGACTGACCCGATCGATTATCTGATTCTGCCACGAGTAGTCGCCTGTTGTGCGATGGTACCGACTTTAATCATCTTGGGTTTAGTCTTTGGTATTGCTGGTGGGATATTTGCCGCAGTTCAATTTTACCAAGTATCCCCACCAGTCTTCTTGGATTCAGCCCGAAGTTTTTTAAAAACCAGCGATTTGATTAGTCTGGGATTTAAAGGGGTGCTATTTGGGGGAGCGATTGGGACGATTGCTTGTGGCTGGGGAATGACAACTTACGGTGGTGTCAAGCAAGTTGGTGAGTCAGCTACCGCCGCTGTGGTGATATCAGGAGTGAGCATTTTTGCGATCGATCTGGCAATCTCGTTACTACTTGGCGATCTACCAATGGGTAAGAGGGTTTGAAGAAAAATAGAGGCGTATAATCTAAAATAGGAATGTCCCCATCAGTGCAACTAATGGGGACATTCGATCGAACTAATAAAATACTATTCTCAATATGACACAATCAAGCCAACCTGACCGCGATCTGTTTACTCGCGTTGCCCAACTTGAATACCGACTGAATAAAATCGAACATACCCAAGAGCAATTAGAAAACACTATGACTCCAGGCGGATACATTACCGAGGCGTTTGAACAAGTACACCAAGAAATCGAAGCATTCAGAAGCGATGTTAATCATCAACTAGAAGCACAGAATCAGAAGCTAGATGAGCAAAATCGGAAGATCGATCTGATCCTGCGACACATCACTGGATTGAGTGGCGACAACTCCTAATCATAATGAGGCTTGGTTTTATTCTTCAACCCAAGCTAACTCTCATAAAATCCCCTCCAAGGAGGGGTGCCCGTAGGGTGGGGTGGGTAGATCTCCGCAGCAACTCCATCCTACAAATTTAATGATTCGCGGCGAGTGCTCTGAGTGCGGAGTTTCGACTTCGCTGCTATTTGTCTAATCTGCTTGGTTTCCCGACTTGTGAGAATATGAGGTCTTTCACTTAGAACTTGCTTGATGTCTTCTAATGTAACAACAACAGTAATTTCGTTCCAGGTATATCCAATACCGTCATAGCGCATTAGTATTCCTTGGCACTCATTTTTCAGATTGAGAATTTGCTTTGTATGAAGCGTTCGTAGATATTCTATTCCAGTCATGCTTTTACTCCTCATAGATGGAACCTGAGTTTTCCTAGCCTAACCAGTCGATCGAATGTGGTCAATGATTAAAACCGGATATAATCAAGGACTGGAAGCCCGCTAATGTAATCTCCCCCATGTCCACAGAACTCTCCACCCAGCTTCAAACCGAACTCGAAATTGCTGTCGAACATCGGCGCAATTTTGCGATCATTTCGCACCCTGACGCGGGTAAAACTACCCTGACTGAGAAACTGTTGCTGTATGGGGGTGCGATTCATGAAGCGGGTGCAGTCAAAGCCAGACGGGATCAGCGCAAGGCGACTTCTGACTGGATGGAGATGGAGAAGCAGCGGGGGATTTCGATTACCTCGACGGTGTTACAGTTTGGGTATCAGGGATTTCAGGTAAATTTATTGGATACGCCTGGACACCAAGATTTTAGTGAGGATACTTATCGGACACTGGCGGCAGCGGATAATGCAGTGATGCTGATTGATGCAGCTAAGGGGTTGGAGCCGCAAACGCGCAAGTTATTTGAAGTGTGTAAAATGCGGGAATTACCGATTTTCACCTTTGTGAATAAGCTCGATCGACCTGGACGGGAGCCGTTAGAATTATTAGATGAGATCGAGCAAGAATTAGGCTTACAAACCTATGCTGTAAATTGGCCGATCGGTACCGGAGATCGGTTTAAAGGCGTGTTCGATCGACATCAGCGCAAAGTCCATTTATTCGAGCGAACGGCGCATGGCAGCCGCGAAGCCACCGATACGGTGATGGATCTGCACGATCCGCGCCTGAAGGAGATATTAGATCGGGAATTATTTGAGCAACTCCACAGCGATTTAGAAATTCTAGATGGGGTAGCTTCAGATTTAGATTTAGAGATGATTCATGCTGGTTATATGACTCCAGTATTCTTTGGGAGTGCGATGACCAATTTCGGGGTTGAGCTATTTTTACACTATTTCCTAGAATACGCCCTCAAGCCAGGAAATCGCAATTCTAATATCGGATCGATCGAACCAAGTTATCCAGAATTTTCTGGTTTTGTATTCAAGCTCCAAGCTAATATGGATCCCAAACATCGCGATCGAGTCGCGTTTATTCGGGTCTGTACTGGTAAGTTTGAAAAAGATATGACCGTCAGCCACGCCCGCACAGGCAAGACTGTCCGACTATCCCGCCCCCAGAAATTATTCGCCCAAGATCGGGAATCGATCGAGGAAGCATTTCCAGGCGACGTAATTGGACTCAATAATCCTGGTGTATTCGCGATCGGCGATACGATTTATACAGGGATGAAAAAGCTCGAATATGAAGGTATTCCCTGCTTTTCACCCGAACTATTTTCATTCCTCCGCAATCCCAATCCCTCGAAATTTAAACAGTTTCAAAAAGGAGTGAAAGAGCTGCAAGAAGAAGGTGCCGTCCAGATTATGTACTCCGCCGATGAATCCAAACGCGACCCAATTTTAGCAGCAGTTGGACAATTGCAATTTGAAGTGGTGCAGTTTCGGATGAAGAATGAGTATGGCGTAGAAACAACCTTAGAACCACTCGGCTATTCGGTGGCTCGATGGGTATTGAATGGTTGGGATGCTTTAGATAAAGTGGGTCGATTGTTTAATACTGTAACCATCAAAGATAACTGGAATCGTCCAGTATTATTGTTCAAGAATGAATGGAATGTTAATCAGTTATTGGAGGATCATCCTAGCTTGAAATTAAGTGCGATCGCGCCTATTACGATCGGGACTTCATCTATGAGTTAGATTGATTTTCTCAATTCTTCTCTTAAAATTTTTGCAGATTCTTGGGCATGTTCATCTGTGTATCCTGTTGTTTCAATCGATACTGCCATTTCAGTATCATTACTTTTATCAACAAGACGAATCCAGAAAATATGTCTATTATCTTTTGTACCTTTGGTAGCTATTTTAACTCCATTAGGAGGAGCATTAAATGCATCCTTGTCAAATCGAACATATTCTACCCAGGTCAAGTTTTCTAGCATTGACTTAACGCTATCCCAACTTTTGGGACGATGATGCGATATGGATGAAATTTTCACTACCTTAGATCTATTCTTGCCAGATATAGGAAGTTTGATTTCATTAGAATTGTCTAGATTAACGTATTTATTATTGTTAATATTGGTTTTGTCATCTTGTATTTTTTTGATTGTCTTTTCTAGCTCTTGATTTTTATCTGCTAATTCTTTGCATATTTGTACTAGGTCTTGATTATCATCTTTTAATTTCTTGCGTTCTTGTTTTAGCTCTTCATCTTCACTTTGTATTAAATCATACAAATCTTGATAATCTTGAGTTTTAAATTCTAATTTATTAGCAAGTGCTTTAGCTTTTGCTTCAGCTTCACCAGCTTTAATATCAGCTTTGTCCGCTTTATCTTGAGCATCAAGTTTCTCTTGTTGAGTTTTAGATTCAGATTGCCGAATAGCATTAGCAGCAGCTTGAATATTTAGGGCATTAGCTTTAGCTTCGCTAGCAGCTTTATTTGCTGATAAGACTCTTTCAGTGGCTTGACGGATCTGTTTCTCAGCTTCTAGCTTTATTTTAGTAGCTTCACCAACTTGTTTCTCAGATTCTAATTTTATTCGATCTGCCTTTTTCTGTGAAGAATATGCTAATTCTGATAACAGCCAAACAATAATTCCTGTTAATAATGCTGTTCCTGTAATTGCATTATAAACTAGCGTCGAGCGACTCACCTTCCAAGGATTTTGTAACCAATTCTGAATCTCAGATATAAATGATGGACGATTGCTCCTCAGCAAGTACACTCTTCCAATTATCTTGCCTGGGTTTTGCAAACCAGAGGGTATACGTTCTTTAGCATGAGAACTTTCAAACTTCCATTCTTGATTGTTTGGGATGGGATCTCGCAAAAGTAAAAAATCCCCGCTCAATAATTGTGCAGGTTTATCTATGTCAGTGAATTTTTTAGCCCATATTCCTGGATATCCAGATCCAGGAACTAATTTCTGATTACCATCAGGTGTCGTCTGAACTGTTGTTTTTGAAGCGTAAGTGATTTTCTGCTGAGGGCAATCTATCCGGTCGGATTTACAATCAGTTAAGATCATACCGAATAGTCCATAATTACTATCCAATGTTGACTGTAATCCTTTTCGATCATTTGTCAATAATTGAGTCGATAATTTGCTCGGTAGAACATTTGATAAAATATTAAAATCAACCGTCTGAACTCGATAAATAGTAATTTCCCAATAGTTTTTGTGGGTCAAATAGACTACGCTGAGACTAGTTAATGAAGAAAAAGCTAAAGCACCCACAAAACGTTTCCAAGAGCTTTTGTCTAAAGGATGTTGTCTCGCAAAATCACCAAGTAGGTTAGAAAGCTTACTCATAGAAAAGTAATCGTATGTTACAATTCTTTATACTGAGATGAGATATAGTAATCAGGACGATTTCGATGATTTATTCAAAAAAACACTATTTTTTCACCGTTCGCTTATAAAAAGAGAGTGTTCAATTAAATCTAGCGACTTTTCTTCGGTGCTGGCTACCGCGTCTATTTTGGTGAAGATGCAGGCAACATCGTTGTGATTCTCTGCGGGGGCGACAAAAGCAGCCAGAGCCAGGATATCGAAAACGCTAAAGCCTACTGGCAGGATTACAAAAATAATGCGAAAACTTAGAACGCTGGATGAATTTACTGATGACTATTTCCGCGCTCATCCTGACGAGATTGATGATTATCTGACTGAAATTTTTCAGGATTTTGCCGAAGACAACGATACTGGAGCATTGCTTGCGGGATTGCGCGTCATCGCCCGCGTTCGTGGTGTTGGGGATATAGCGGAGCAAGTCGGCATGACTAGAAAAGGGTTACAAAAAGCTTTGTCTGATGAAGGCAACCCCCGCTTTGGTAATATCACATCGATAGTTCAGGCGATGGGATATCGCTTAGTACCGCAAAAGCTGCCGCAATCGCAACCCTCACGATAGGATCGATGGTAATGTGTTTGCTAGTCTCGATCGATCTTTAATCTAGTCGCTCAATCGAGTTAAAATGGTGACACCACAATAAAAGCAAGTTTTTATGTTGTCGATCGAACAACTTACCCAAGCAGCCCTTTCATTGCCTAGTGCCTCAAGATCTAAACTAGCAGAAGAATTGGTGCAGAGCTTAGAATTTGACGTAGATCCGGCTATTCAAACAACTTGGCTGAATATAGCCCAGCAACGCCGCGATGAGATTCGTAGCGGCTCAGTCCAAGCAATTGATGGACAAGAGGCTTTAGATCGAGTCAGACAGCTTTTAGAATAATGAAATATATCTTTCATCCAGCCGCTCTTACTGAATATTCAGCAGCGGTTCAGTACTATGGCCAAAATAGGACTGCCATAGCACAGGCATTTATCGATGCAGTAGAAAACACCATCTATCGAATTCGCGAATCTCCCACAACTTACCAGATTATTGATGACGATGTTCGTCGCTGTATGACGCGAAAATTTCCCTATGGCATTCTCTATACCGTTGAGGAAGATGAAATCTTAATCTTAGCCATCATGCACTGTAGCCGCGAACCCAATTATTGGAAGGGTAGGAAGAACGACACAGCTTAAATCTAGTAATTCTCGATCGATTCGATGCTAATGTTGTTGCCAATCTCGATCGATCATCTGTTGAGGAGTTTTGCCCAATCGATATGCTGTTAAAGGACTCTTGCGAGTTTCGGCATCAACGTAGGCGATTAATTCATCAAGTTGAAAGTTGAGCAGATCGAACTGACGACAAAGTGCTTTTAGTTCGCGGACAGTCTTCTTAACTATTTCAGGATCTGGGAGAGGTTGTTTATTCATCAGATTTTCCAATCACTTTTTGATTCTTTAACTGTCGCTTCACCAGCATCAACGATAGCTTCGGCTGTTTCAATAGATTGAGCCAACATTTCAATCATTGTCATCGGTGCCGATGGCTGAAATCCCGATACTTTTAGAAACAGAGTGGAAAGTCTAGTATAAGCGACTACTCCTTTCTCTTTGGTATTGTCTAACTGTTCCAACACATAGGCTACCTCTTCTGTTTCGCCATAGGCATTGAAGATTGCTAATTCTGCCGCAGACGATCTGTCAATGAGAATAGATAGTCTACCTATTAGTTCTAATATTTTAGCGATCGTTTCTGGGGGAATTTCGGCCACGAGGTTTGTGGAATATCTTCTATTCCAAGCTTAACATTTTTCAGATCGTGTGAAGAGTCTTAACGTATACTCGATCGCATCGCAATGTCTCTACACCTGTTGCAGATTGGTATCCATTTGCCTCATATAGCTTGACTGCTGCGGTTAAAACACTGGCAGTTTCGATCCAGATCTCCTGATAACCACGAGCAATAATCGATCGTTCTAATTGCCCCAATAAATGCTTGCCCAAGCCTTGTCCTCTGGCTATCGGTGATAAGTACATTTTGCGGATTTCCACTGCCTTCTCGCCCCGATGAGGATAGGGATAATATGCACCCGTACCGATGATTTCGCCCTCAGTTTCGATGACCCAAAATTCACCACCTCGCGTTAGATAATAGTCTTCTACTTCTAGCACATCTCGATCGGCACCATCTGGCTCCCAACCCAATCCGTATTCGGCGAGAGCATTCTTAATTACGTCCGCCGCCGCCTGTCGATCGTCCGGTTGCCACGATCGAATCGTATAATTTCGATATTGTTCGTGCATGGATGGTGGTTTAGTGGTTTAGTTGTTAGTTGTTAGCTGTGGATTCTGGGTTCGGGGTGGAGATTAGAGAGGATTTCACTTTCGACAATGGCAAGTTCGGCTAGACGACTTTGGACGATCGATCTGTCAAAATAAGTATCTGCCAGGAGCCAATAGATCCCAAAGTGACGCGCTTCAGAAGCCATCAAACTGCGATAAAACGCCGCTAATTTTGGATCTGGTAGATGTGCGCCAAGCAATCCTAATCGTTCGTGGGAACGGGCTTCAATCAATCCCGAAATCAGAAGTGCATCCAACATCCGATGGGGTTCTTGATGGCGAATTTGATTCATCATTTCTTTGCCATAAGGTGGCGCACTCAGAGATGAAAGGGGGATATTGCGCTGTTCGAGAATCTGATTAACTTGCTCAAAATGCTCCAACTCTTCTTGAGCAATTGCTGTTAATTGACGAACTAGTTTGTGACTAGATGGATAGCGGAACATCATGTTGACGGCGGTTCCGGCTGCTTTTCGCTCACAATGAGAGTGATCGAGCAAAATTGTATCTACATTAGCCAACGTCTGTTCCAGCCAAGCGGTGGAAGTCGGTTGACACAAAATGTTCATTGTCGTTGTCGCGGTAGCAGCCATGTAGAGAAATTTAGTATTGGGTTTGACAGCAAGCATGACTGTAGCGATCGAATAATGAGTGCTTGAATTCTAATTCTAATTGGTTGAGAGAGAACCGAGCGATATGACTGAACAGCGGATTTTTACTAGTTCCGAGTTTTTCCAATCAAGCGCAGGAGATCCAATTCGATCAGTAATTATTGAGTCCCCTGAAG
>JANNDL010000111.1:0-21665 GCA_031387665.1 Chamaesiphon sp. OTE_75_metabat_95
GTTGCATTGGAAAACAGGGGTAATAGCTGATGTTAATGATCGACTACTGGAGATTAAATCTCTCGAATCTACTACCAAGATTTTGACCCAACAAATTCGCCAGCGGCTGAAATATGAGTTCCCAGAAATTGCCGATCGCACGATTAGTAATTCCAGAACTAGTGACGGCTTCACTCCCTGGATTGGCTACCTAGCGGGGATTCATGACTACAAGCGAATTAGAAACGAGCATTCTAAATCGATCTCGACTGAACTATCGATCGATATCTCACCCTATACGATCGATCATGCTGGCTCGATCTGTATGAATCAGATTCGCGAGCAGAAATTAAAAGCAGATCTGAACAACTCACTACTCGATCCAGCGTTCGATAAATACCGCCCCACCTTTGAACTGTTTGGGTTTGGGTCGATTATGCAGTCAACGGTGCTATCTAACATTTACCCGATCGAGAAGTTTCTAGTCGATGGTAAACAGAATATCGATCGCTATGAGGACGATCGCGGCAAACACAAAAAAAATACCTCCCTCGCAGGATTCCAACTCTCTCTAGGGATGGGTAAGCGGCTAATAGAGTCTGGTGGGAGCACTGCATTCATATATTCCGGCTCATCATTTGCCCGCCGCACCCTCTACGCTTGGATTATGCCCAATGTACTACCCGAAAAGATGGCTGATAGTTGGTTAGTGTGTGAGCTAGATAAACGCGCTCTATCCCAGCCAAAACCCGCCCTGACAGTCGCTCAATTGCGGACGCGGTGGAAAGAGACTAAGGGCACGAATAAGGATCGTCACATGGCAGGCGTTCGCGCTGGGATGACGCTCGGATATCGGATCACTCGCCTGCTTTATGACCACCTCTTAAAAGCAAACGCATCTTAATCGATCGTGTGGCTGCTCTCGACCTCGTAATCAGGACAATAAAACTAGTGCTGCGACAAACCCGACTGTCTTGTCGTTTTTTTATTCTCCTGGGGGAGAATAAAAACGCCGCTTTTCCAAAAAGTCGGGTTTGTGAGTTATCTGATGGCTAGATTCGGTGGTGGTTTGGGTAATCTAACTGATAGCAGAGATGTAGTCATACTTCTCTATTCTCGCCACTTCAACCACAGCCATTATGAGTCCTCACCATCGCCCCAATGCCCTACCCCAGTGCCAGAACCTCCAGACACAGGTAGATTCAGTCCTCAACCTACTTCAGCAAGAACCCAGCTTACAAGCGCGAATAGACACCACCGCAGTCCGCTCATCGCTCAAGAAGGCAATCGCACCTACGTTTGAAATCGTCTTTGCAGGCGCGTTTAGTGCAGGTAAATCGATGTTAATCAACGCTCTACTGGAGCGAGAATTGCTCTACAGTGCCGAAGGACACGCTACAGGTACAGAATGCCAAATTGCCTACGCAGAGCCAGAGCAAGAGCGGGTAGTGCTGACTTTCTTGTCTGAGCTAGAAGTAGAAAGTCAGATCAAAGCAATGTCTGAGAAATTGGGACTTCTGACGAAAGCTGTCATCTCGTTACAAGATCCTGATTATCCTGATTACGCAAATACTCTTCGTGATTATTGCAGCGCAATCATTCAGCAAGAAGGCGGCGAAAGTAAATCAGATAAAGCCAAGCAAGCATCCGCATTAAAGCTTTTACTTCAGGGTTTTACCGATAACCAAAAGTACATCGACAAAACAACTAATCGCACCCTGTCGATGGAGCAATTTGATTTCAAGAACCTGCAAGAAGCCGCCAGCTATGCACGGCGCGGTAGTAATAGTTCCGTATTGCGACGGGTAGAATATTACTGTCATCATCCCTTGCTTCAAGATGGGAACGTATTAGTGGATACCCCTGGCATCGACGCACCAGTCAAACGAGATGCAGAACTCACCTACACTAAAATCGAAAATCCCGATACATCCGCCGTCGTCTGCGTCTTGAAACCAGCTTCATCTGGAGATATGACGAGCGAAGAAACCGAAATGCTTGAACGAATTCGCCAAAATCCTGGCGTTCGCGACAGGGTGTTCGATATCTTCAATCGGATTGATGACACTTGGTTCATTTCTCAACTGCGCCAACGCCTAGACAACCTCATTGGCGAACAGTTTCGCGATTCCCACCGTGTCTATAAAACCAGTGGCTTATTAGGATTTTGGGGTAGTCAACTGCGCCAGACAAATGCCAGTGACAGATTTGGGCTAAATTCCTTTTTTGCAGCCAGTGTCACCCCCGATAGTGATGAAACGCCCCAATTCATCAATGAATTTAATCGCTACTGCTCCAGCTCTGGCAAATTACCTGTAGAGAAGTTTCGAGTAGATGTCCGCAGCTACGAATCAGCGACTGAAAACTACCTGCGAATCCTCGGCGAACAGGGTAGTGGATTAGTCGAGCAACTCGTCAAAGATAGCGGCATCGAAGAATTTCGGACAGCCATTACCCGCTATTTGATGGAAGAAAAACGCCCATTACTATTAGTAAATCTGGCTGATGATCTCCAACCAATTTGTATCAGTCTGCGCCGCACTTATCTCGAAACTTGGCACCATCTCAGAGCACAGCCGCAAGATGCCAGCGCAATTAAAGAGCAAGAACTGCAACTATTGAGTAAAGATCTCAAAGATGTCGGCGATCAGTTTACAGAGCATATTCATTCGATCGTTAATGAAGTTGTCGCCAGCAATACCAACGCAGCATTCGAGGCAGATTTCACCAAACTCAAAGCCAAAATGGTCAGCCGTTTGGATGAATTACTGACGACTTTCTCAGTCAGTCACGTTCACCAACAAGCCCAAGCCAGCCATCGCCGCAATTCAGTTGTGCCATTAATTGGCATTTTGAGTGAAGCATTCTACTATTTAGCCAATGGTTTAGAAGATGTCTTAGTTGCCGCAATTGAAGAATTAGTTCGCAATTTCTTCCAACAACTAATCACCCAAATTCAGAAGCAGGAATATCATCGCAATCTCTATCGTTTATTAGGCAATGATAGCGGTATCGAGCAAAATCTCAAACAACTAGAAACGATCGTTTCCAGTGCCTTAATCAATGCGGCGCGAGTAGAATGCGATCGATATGTCCGCGAACGTCCCGAATTTTTCACCGAAGGAACATCTTCCCTGTTCCAATTACGTCAAACGCTCCAGCAAGCCTGTCGCGGTTACGATCATTACAACATGATCGAAGCCGAACCAGCAATTCGCCAGTTATTAAAGATTGACTTTGAAGAAAAAGTGCGCGATACAGTGATGCGATCGTTCCGCCAAGTGATCAATCAATCCCTCAACAATCAACTCTTACCTGGAGCCAACCAACAAGCCGAACAGATCCTCGCTCAATACGATCGCGCCCGCGCATATTTAGCCAAGGCACTGGAGAAGGAAGCCGAAGAAAAAATTCGTCAAAACCAACGCCAGTTAGCCGAAGTAGAGCAACAGATTGATGTGTTCAATCAGGCTGTAGAGGGGATTAATAGCTGTCTGGAAGCAATGCAGCTCGATCGACATCGGTTGCCAACTTTGAATCAATCGGAGTTATTATTGTTGCCGATTAATGATGCTGCTGAAGTTTCGGCGGAGTTGATTATGGTTGGGGATAGTAATTGAGTGTTTGAACTATGATTGGAATGATTAAATGATGGGCTGTGATTAATCTGGAAGGGCAATCATAGTTCATCTGTCAATCATTCTAATCATAGTTCGGACAATATCTGTTAATTGCTTGTGGGGGTGGGCGGGTTTGAAATAATTTTCTAGTGCAGTCGTTATCGATCGCATAAACCCGCCCCTACAGATCCAGGAATATAATTTAGATGTTTATACTGTTTGATTTGTGGGAACAATATAAGTGTAACAAATTTCATATTTTCAATCATGAGCTTTTATTTATCTGAAGTTGTCCATATCATTAGTACCATCGACGATCTACTATCGATGAGTGAGCATCCATACACTATCAACACATCAACTGGCTATGATGAAGATGATGATGAAGCAGTATTCATCAATTTTACATTCCCACTCAAAAATGGTATCTCGTCTATCAAAATGTATGATTCTGTCGGAATGTTTATATACAAAAATCATAGTGGAGAAACTCTGACAAATATAGAATTTGATGATAATGACATCGCCGCAACAAATGGTTCTTTCAAAAAAGCACTCAAACAATTACGTGATTTTGATCGTCAGCAAGTTGGAGCAGTAAAAAGTGCTAACACTTCGATCGATCGAGCATCATTCGGATTAGCGGAAGTTAATTAGATCTGTAGGGGCGGGTTTATGCAATTAATGTCGATCGTACCAAAAATCTACAATCGAACCCGCCCGCCCCATCAATCAAATACCGAACACGATATATCTACGCCTAATATATTCAACCGTTATAAAATTGTGATCGATCGACATAAACAAATATTCCCCGATTTAGATGCTGTTGCTCGTTGCCTTGATGGAACTTTTGTAATTAGTGATTTACTGAGGAATTTCAAAACGCCAGACAATAATCGAGAATCATTCCTTGAAGAACTAAATGCATTACATCTATCGCTAAAGCAATCTGGGTACTCTAAAGATTACTATCTTGACAAAATAGAAACTTTTATTGAGAAAAACACAGTTATTGAAGATAAAAATGAATCACTTGAAAAAATATTTGAAGATGGAATGAATTGTAGTTTACTACAGCCTGATGGGAAAGGATGGCAGAAAGGAAAGCTGAAAATATGCTTTGAATTCATACCTGAAGAAAATGAACCTATAGCAACCCAGGAAAAACCAATACAAACTCATTCTTCCCCACTAGATGAAATCCGCCAATTATCGAATTAAATAGCATCTGTAGGATCGATCGAACAAAACTAGCGGGGTTGGGCGGGTTCGCACGTTAATTTTTAGTACGATCAAAACTAATCGCATAAACCCGCCCCTACGGATCTATTGATAATATGCCAGAAAAATCGAAACGAATTAGCTTCCCAAAAGAAGTACGCGAATATGTATTTCAGCGCGACAACCATCAGTGTCTAAGCTGCGGAAAAACTACCAAACTATCGATCGATCATATCATTCCCCTCGCTACAGGTGGCAGCAATGATATTAGCAACCTTCAAACCTTGTGTAGTTACTGCAATAGCCAGAAGAAGCACCATTTCGATCCTAGATTCGATCGACGCTTTAGTTAATAGAAGATTTATTCTACAGATCGGTTAGTTCTTGTAGGTCTACATCTATTTTTTGTGCCATGATTGGTAATTATCAATGTCTAAGAGATCCATAATTGAATATTGGATCTGCTTCTTACCTTTAGACCTAACTTAGGATTTTCAAAAAAAAAGAGAATTAAGCGAACAAAGCTTTGAAGGTAAGCGAGCGGTGGGAATCGAACCCACAACAACAGCTTGGAAGGCTGTAGTTTTACCACTAAACTACGCTCGCAGTTGGGCGAACTAATTCACCACATCAACATCATAACATATCTCTGACAGACGATCGAGTTATTTCGATCGAAACATCAAAATCAGTAGCAGCAATCTCAATCCAGCTAGTCCGCGTAGGTGGTCATTGAGCCTGTCGAAATGCGGACTTTGCGGCACCAGCAGCGGTTTTAACCGCTGACTAGCTACGCCGGATTTGCTTGGGGTTGACGGTGCAAGAGATTGATTACAGCGGCTTTTTCCAATAAGCCCAGCAGGATACCATCGCTATCTGTCACGCTCAATGTCGTCACCTGCTTGGATTCTAGTTGCTCGATCGCTTGTAATAATGGTCGATCGCTAATGATAATCGTCGATGGTTCAACCGTTTCCATGATCTCACTAACTAGAGTATGCGCCCATCGATCGGATCGGACAGTATTAAGAGTTACCAATGCCAATTCACCGACTAAATGACCAGACTCATTTGTGACCAGAAACTTCTGCCAGTTACTACCAGAGAGAGTACGTCGATCGACAAATTCTCGGAGCGTAATATTGTCAGCAATCATCGGACTATTGGGCGTAACTGCATCCCCGACGGTTAATCCAGTCAACCGCTCTTGGACTCTGGCAAATTGAGCAGATCGACCAGCATTTTGGAGCAGGAACGAACCGATGAGCAAGTTCCAGATATTGTCAAAGCTACCGTATAGCAGCAGCGGTAATAATCCCGATCCAATCGCTACCCAGCCAAAACCTTGACCGACGATACTGGCTATTTTTATCCCTTTGTATTGATTGCCTGTGACCTTCCAGACGATCGCTTTGAGGATATTTCCACCGTCGAGGGGTAGTCCAGGAATCAGGTTGAATAAGCCCAATGATAGGTTAATCGAGGCGAGTACTGCGGTAATTGCGGCTAGCGGGCCAGTAATATGCCCTGCAAAGCCGATCGTTGTCAGAATCCCAAATAGAACTAGACTGACAGCAGGACCAGCGATCGCCACCCAAAAAGCGGCTGCTGGTGTCTCAGATTCCTTCTCTAAGCTGGCTAATCCACCAAAGATGAACAAGGTAATCGAATTAACTTTGATCCCCTGTTTAATTGCCACGAAGCTATGTCCTAGCTCATGGGCGAGGACGGAGCTAAACATCAATATCGCTGTTACTAGTCCTAATAATAACGGGCTAGCACCTGGCAATGTGGGAAATGTTTCTGCCAAGCCAGTGCCATAGCTCCACGTTACCAACGCCAACACGAGAAACCATGACGGGTTAACGTAGAAAGGAATACCAAACAAGGATCCAACGCGAATATTGCCATTCATCACAGTCACCTGCTACTCAAAACATCGATTGCTTCTATTGTAACGAACCATTAAGGCAGCTCTCATGATTCGATCGGCGTAATATCCGTAAACGATCACCATTCACCATTCACCAAAATCCTACTTCACCTCTCCATCAAATAGACTGGTCCACAACCGTTGAGTACCGAGTGTCCCAGTGCAAAATAGCAACTTGCCCAACAGTGCAATCGCCAATTGATTCAACTCATCATCATCTTGATAAATTGCCACCTTGGTGCGGCGGGGATTCATCCGACTCCGAAAATGAGCGCGAAAACGATCGAGATATTCTGAGAGCCTAAAATTGCACTCTGGTGGAATTTGCTTGAGACTGAGCTGTTGTTGAGCAAGTAAGAGTTGCCGAATCGTCACTGTCAGCCGACTGGCTAACCGACAACAGATCGCACTCAGAGCCTTGGCTTCATTGACTGACAAGTTTCTCCGAGTATGAGCACGACGCATCGGATTAGTCGATCGCATTCGCCAGAGGACGATCCGATTTTTGATCACATCATTTAGGTTTAATTCTTTAGCAAGTTCGAGAATTTGGTCCGAACTGCTCGATTCGATCGCCTCGATCGCTAGTAGCATGAGATCTAATTCCACCTTAGTGCGGCGTGGGCAGACATCTCCCGCAATACCTGGATTTGGCAGAGTTTCTAGTACCCCCATGAGTGACTCGGACATGGGGCCATTGATCGGCGATGCTATCATAAGTTTGCGAAAATCGATCGACTAATTATGGACGGGGTTTAAGCGGCGGTTTTATGCGGAGGTTCCCTCCGAATAAAAAACCGACAAGACAATACTTATGCCAGATCTAGACTCAATTTCACCGCAAATTTGTTGCAGTTGTCCTGAAATTACAAGACTTGATTAGATCTTCAACATCAGCATACCCGAATTTCAGCCAATAACGGCGATCGACATCGACATCGATTACGTTTTGATCCAAACAGATATTCCCTATAGCTCTGGTTCTCACAAGGGGACAGATCCGATTGTAATAGGTGGCAGAAATTAGGCTCTCTTGCTCCCAGTCACCCCAGTCTCCCAATCGCCTGGTCACCCAGTCTCTCCATCCGCTCCGTAACAGTGGCAATCGTCTCTAAGCCGTAATGTAAAGAACTTGAGCTGAAACAGTCGAAGTTTGGTAAGATAAGAAGTATATATACATATTCTCCTAATTATTATGCTAACTGTTAAATATTTTTTGATGAGGTGCTACTGCGACTGAATTGCGTTATTCTCTCATCTTTATTAATTATCTAACACTTTGGTGGCTGTCATAGCGGATTAATAAATCTTTTGTCTACACAGTCCAAAGCCTCATATTTAATTTCTATATCTTTAAAATTAACTAGCTAAACTGAGCACCAAAGGTTATCTCTGCCTCATTTGCAACTCTATGGTTGGATAATTCCGAACCCTAGTTATTTGTGCCAAATTAATTTGCCACAGTTCAAATACAGTAGATATTAGGTCTTCCTAGTTTAACTTATAAAAAATAACATAGGTACTATTATAATGTTTTCTGCTGCTAACCGTCTCTCCATCTTTGTGGACGGCAATAATATGTTTTATGCCCAACAAAAGAATGGGTGGTTTTTCGATCCTCGGCGCGTGCTAGAGTACTTTACCAAAGAGCCAGAATTGATGCTGATCAATGCTTTTTGGTATACTGGACTCAAAGACGCGCAGGATCAACGGGGTTTTCGAGACGCGCTGATTAGTCTTGGCTACACAGTTCGCACCAAGATTCTCAAGGAGTATTACGATGATACTTCCGGTCGCTATTCGCAGAAGGCGAATCTAGATATTGAAATTGTGGTCGATATGTTTAATACTGTAGATCAGTACAATCGCGTCGTGCTATTCAGTGGTGATGGTGATTTCGAGCGAGCGATCGAGCTACTCAGATCCAAGAATACTCACATCACAGTGATCTCCACCGAAGGGATGATCGCCAGAGAGCTGAGAAACGTCACAGATAGGTACATCGATCTGAATGATATTCGCGATCGCATTGAAAAAGTTGATTCTCTCTAGGAGAAATAATTCAAGTGTTAGAACAACAGCTAAAAGTAATAATGCCGCCAACTTTATTCGGGTTGCTAGTGCTTATCTAGGTGACAGAAAGACCATCTTTAGTAAATCTGTCACCTTAAAGCAGAAACCCGACTTTTCTAAGAAGTCGGGTTTCTAGAACCCACTAATAACTCCTAGCATTATTATTTTTAGGTAAATAACACCATGACTCAACAACCGGAATCCGATCGAGTAATTATTTTTGATACCACTCTGCGAGATGGCGAACAGTCTCCAGGGGCAACGTTAAATTCTGATGAAAAACTGACAATTGCTCGTCAATTAGCACGGCTAGGTGTAGATGTAATTGAAGCAGGTTTTCCCTACTCTAGTCGGGGTGATTTTGAGGCGGTTCAACAGATCGCCGATCTAGTTGGTACGCCATCTGGTCCGATTATTTGTGGATTAGCACGGGCGAATGAAAAAGATATTAAAGCTGCTGCTGATGCCCTCAAACCTGCGGCTAAAGCTCGAATTCATACCTTTATTTCTACCTCAGATATTCATTTAGAATATCAGCTCAAAAAAACTCGTGCTGAAGTCTTAGAAATCGCTAAAGAAATGGTGAGTTACGCCAAGTCTTTGATGGATGATGTGGAGTTCTCGCCAATGGACGCAGTGCGGACAGACCCCCAGTATCTTTATCAGGTATTGGAAGCAGCAATCGCATCTGGCGCAACTACTGTTAATATTCCCGATACAGTTGGGTATACAACTCCGGCTGAATTTGGAGAGTTAATTAAAGGGATCAAAGAGAATGTCCCAAATATCGATCGAGCGATTATTTCGGTGCATGGGCATGATGATTTGGGATTGGCTGTTGCTAACTTTTTAGAAGCAGTCAAACATGGGGCGCGGCAACTAGAATGTACAATTAATGGCATCGGTGAACGAGCGGGAAATGCCTCGTTAGAAGAGCTGGTGATGGCTTTACATGTGCGTCGTCAATACTTTAATCCATTCTTGGGTCGTCCCGCTGATTCTACTACTTCGTTGACAAATATAGATACCCGCCAAATTTATAAAACTTCCCGCTTAGTCTCCAGTTTAACCGGAATGATCGTCCAACCAAATAAAGCGATCGTCGGTGCCAATGCCTTTGCCCATGAATCAGGAATTCACCAGGATGGAGTGTTAAAAAATAAGCTCACCTATGAGATTATGGATGCTCAATCGATCGGTTTGACTGACAACTCGATCGTCTTAGGTAAATTATCGGGGCGGAATGCTTTTCGGACTCGCCTATTAGAATTGGGGCGGGAATTATCTGAGAACGATCTCAATAAAGCTTTCTTGAGATTTAAAGATGTTGCTGACAAGAAAAAAGAGATTACCGATCGAGATCTCGAAGCAATTGTCAATGATGAAACCCAACAAATCCCTGAAATCTTTGTCCTCGATCGAGTTCAAGTCACCTGTGGCGATCGTGCTCAACCGACTGCCACTGTGACGATTCGCAAGCCCAACGGCGAAGAATTGAGCGATGCCGCGATCGGTACTGGTCCCGTAGATGCCGTCTATAAGGCGATTAACCGCGTTATTGATGTGCCGAATAAATTAATCGAATTTTCAGTTCAATCAGTCACAGGGGGGATTGATGCCATCGGTGAGGTGACAATTCGGCTCAAGTATCAAGACTATACTTATTCTGGTTTCGCGGCGAATACCGATATTATTGTTGCTTCAGCGCAAGCTTATATCAACGCGCTCAATCGGTTGTATGCGGCTAAAACAAAGCTGGAAGAAGCGGCGTTGGCGGTGAATAGCTAGTTAGTATGTGGGGTTCAGAAACCCGACTTTTCCAAAAAGTCGGGTTTCTTGCTGCGTCTCTAATCTCTCAAACATCTGCTGATCGTAGCGACAACAGATGCACCCAACGAATCAAAATTATAGCCACCTTCCAACCCAAACACAATTTTCCGCGTCACCTGTAAACAATAATCAGTGAACACCCCAAAATCCTCAGGCTGAAGCGAAATACTCGCTAATGGATCGTCATGATTGGCATCATATCCCGCACTGACAATTAATAAATCTGGACGAAAATCATTTAAAAATGGCACAACTTTAGTTTCAAATAGCGGCTGATAATCCGCCATCGTACTTCCCGCCTGCATTGGTAGATTCAAGATATTTTTGTGTACTCCCCGCTCGATCGACTTACCCGTGCCAGGATAGTGAGGAGACTGATGCAGCGAACAGTAAGCCATCTGGGAATTTTGAGCGACGACAGCTTGGGTACCATTGCCGTGATGGACATCCCAGTCGAGAATTGCCACCCGCTGGGCACCATTGGCTAGCGCATAGGTAGCCGCGATCGCCGCATTACTAAAAATACAGAATCCCATTCCCCCAGATGGCTCTGCATGGTGTCCAGGCGGACGAGCCAGCACAAATGCGGATTGTCCCGTCATGACAATATCCACACCGTCTAGCCAAGCATTAACAGCAAGGAGAGCAACTTCATAGGTTTTCAGGGAAACAGGCGTGTCAGGATCGATAAACCCACCTTGCTGGGAGAGGTGTGCGACTGTACGAATATACTCGGCTGGATGGATTTGTTCGATCCAGGCTAGTGGCGATCTAGAATCGATCGATGTTGGCAATCTCCAGTCGATTTGGTGCGCGAAGTTCGATCGTTTTAGGGCAGATTCGATCGCTGTCAGCCGTCCTGGTTTTTCGGGGTGAAATGCCCCTGGATCGTGTAATAAAAATTCATCTGAATATATGACTGGAAACATGAGCAATTATGCGGTAAAAATACAACGGGAAGATCGATGACGACCGATCGAGATTGAATTGCAATCCTACTGCATGGGCGTATTCAGTCAGCGAGGTCCGCGCACTAAACGTCAATATATTGCGGGAAAATAACGACGATCGCGCTCAACATTAGCACATAGAATCCGGTCTAATTTAGACAACCTTGAGAACTTAAACCTCAATCGATCGGTGGTATCAAATGTTGTCAGGGACATTTTTACGATATGTGGCGTAATGCCAATTATATGGACATGCCGCTATGGTAGTAACACTGATGCCGATCCTGTAGCCGTGCAGCTATACTAGAAGTAACATCGATGCCGATCCTTGCTGGATATGAACTTACAACTTTTTAGAGTGACACTCCAGCAAAGTGAACATTGCCAGAGTTACATTAGTTGTCATGTCCATAAACGATCTCAGTACAAATGACTCCAGATCCAATTTACCCCAAAACTAATGTATAAAAATTTTAATAAGGAAAGAGTAGCGATAATTGGTGCTGGAGGTCATGCCAAAGTTGTGGCATCAACACTTTTGGCACAAGGGCACCAAGTGATTGGATTTTACGATGACAATAGCGAAACCTGGGGTAGCTCGATTCTGGGAATCCCGATCATCGGTCCAGTCAGCGATTTGACATCAGATCGGTGTGATGGCGCGATCGTTGGCGTGGGTGACAACAAAGTCAGAAAGAATTTGGTCAGACGGATGGATCTGAACTGGATTACGGCGATCCATCCTTTTTCGTGGGTTCATCCTGATGTTTTAATCGGCGTGGGGACGGTGATTTGTGCGGGGAGTATCGTTCAGCCTGGGGCAAGAATTGGTGCCCACGTCATCCTCAACACCAAAGCCAGTGTCGATCATGATTGTGCTGTTGGTGATTATGTCCACATCAGTGTCGCCCATCTCGCTGGGGGAGCCACTGCGGAGGAAGGTGCATTTCTGGCACTAGGGAGCACAGTACTTCCTGGTTTGCATGTCGGAGCATGGGCACTGCTCGGTGCTGGAAGTGTCGCAACTAAAGATATTCCCCCAGGTAGTATCGCCGTCGGAAACCCAGCCCGCGTGATCAAAAGTGCAGTGGAAGCAATGGCGTAGCTAAATTCTAGCGCGTAGCAAAACCCCATCTATCAATCTTTGGAATGAGCTAATTTCAGCCAGGTGATTGGCGGTAGGGTTACGTTTGCGCGTGCCGCTACCGCAGGCTAATGCCAAGAACAATCACCTTTTCGTCAGGAAAACTCACGTTAATTACCAATCTGAATTTAATCTAATTATTCACAACTAATCGATCGATCGACTGGAGAATCTGCTGATAAGTCTTGCTGTCACCCCGATCGAGATAGAGGTTGGCAGCTTTATGATAATCGGTAATCGCCCCAGTCCGATCGCCAATCTGAGCGTATACTTTTGCCCGTTGATAGTAAGCTGGAGCATAGTTGAGATCGATATTGATACTACGGCTAAAATTAGCTAGGGCAGCAGATAAATTGTCCAAGTGTTGATTGCTGCATCCGCTTTGATAGTGAGCATCAAGGTAGTGGGGATTTAGTTCGATTGCCCGTTGGTAGTTAGCAATTGCATATTCATGCTCATCATGGGTTGCCAGTAACCAACCCCGTTGATAATAAGCTAGGGCAAATGTTGGTTCTAGCTCAATCGATCGTTCGAGATCTGCCATCGCGCCATGAATATCGCCAATTTCACTGCGGGTGACTGCACGATTATAGTAGGCATAGATATGGTTTGGATCGAAATAGATTGTCTGAGTATAATCAGCAATTGCACCATGTTTGTCGCCTAAATATTGACGGGCATTACCGCGATGATAATAGGCATAAAAGTATTGAGGATCGAGGGCTAAAGTCTGGGTATAGTTGTCGATCGCTGCTTGATGATTGCCAACTTGACGATGACAAATCCCGCGATTGTAATAGGCAATCACTAGATCGGGATCCAGATTGATTGCTCGATCGTAATCCACTAGTGCTGTAACTAAGTCACCCTGAATTCGATGGATATTTGCCCGATTACTATAGGCAACTGCAAATTTTGGGTCTAAGATAATTGCCTGACTATAGTGTTTAATAGCATTAGGATAGTCACCCATTTGACAGTAGGCATTTCCCTGATTATTATAAACACTCACAAAGTCCGGCTGGAGTTCGATCGCTTTTTGGTAATCGGCAATTGCCGCAGAGAATTGACCAATTTGAGTATAAATAATCGCCCGATTATTATAAGCAATCGGCGAGTCTGGATTGATCGTCAATACATTGGTAAAATCTGAGATTGCTCCATCAATATCTCCAAAATGTTGGCGTAAGTTGCCCCGATTATTGTAGGCAAGTACCAGTCTGGGATTTAATTCGATCGCCTTAGTATAGTCTTCGATCGCCCCTTGATTGTCATATAGCTGTGCTTTGGCTGTCCCCCGCATCACATAAGCGATCGCATTTTGGGGGTGAACCAATAAATTTTGACCCTGCTGAAAATCTACACTCGCATTTGCATCTGGCTGATGTCCAAAACATGTTGCTAGTGCCCTACCGATATAAGCAACTCCGTGATTCGGATCGAGTTTTACTGCTAGATTAAAGTCCTCCCATGAGCCTGGGTAGTCGCCCTGATAGCGACGCGCATTGCCTCGACCACAATAAGCCTCAACACAGCGATCGTCCAAGGCTAGAGCGCGATTGTAAGCCATTATCGCTTGGGCACAATCACCAATTTCATAAAATCCAGTCCCTTTATCGACCAATAATTGTACATGTCTGGCAATCTCGCTCCGAGTATTCACCTGAGCATGTTGCTGGATCAAGACGTGAGACATCACACTGGCGATCGCTTGCCAAGCGGCGGCGATCGATGGATACTGACGATCGGGTTCAATCGCAATTAAGCGATCGAGCATCGTTACTAATTCTGGCTGATCGATCTGAGGTGCCAGTTCATGCCATTGTTGATTATTTGTCTGAGCCAAAATACTGGATCTACCTGTCGCCGCAGCAATCGCGATTCGCCCCACTGCTCGTAAATTATGGCGATCTAGTAATAGATCCATTGGAGATGATTGATGGAAGATGGGCAGATTAATCAAGACTAACTTGCGATCGAGACTGCGCCGCACAATTTGACTCAGGAACACTGGATTTGGAGTCATCTCATGTCGATCGATATCGTGCAATACTTCCAACAAGTCTACCAGCAGCATTACCACTTGCGATTGGCTCCAGGGACGATCTGCCGACAATTCCCGCGCCAAGGGCATCCCCGCCACAAATTCCCGCACTAGATAAAATGCGTTCCCTTCGGCAAAATAACTATAGACGATCGGCAGTCGATCGACCTGACGGCTCAATGTGTACAGGCTCTGAGCTGACAGGATCGCTCGATACCAGTCAGAACTATCTGGAGTCGGATCGGCGATTTCATAGCGGTGAATCGCACATTTTAGTTGCAGATTGCCAGGTATTTGAAGATCGATTGCCAAATAAGTAGTTACGGCTCCATTCTGACCTAATTGATCCAGAATTTGATACCGCTGCTGAAGAGTAGATCCAATTGGATTCAACATATCTACACTCTGACTACTCAATAATTGCAAATTATTCAAAGTTTACCACTTACTAAATTACCGTTATTATCTACATTTTACACTTTGATTGGGCTAGATCGCTGTCAGTTGACTGGGGCAAAAAGCTGAACTAACTTGCGTCATTTTTTCCTTGACAACAAAGAATGACTCGATCGTTCCCTATCGATGTTGCAACTTAACAATTTCTGCTGGCGGAAATACCCCAAATTCAGTGACGATCGCTTGGATCAAATGAGCTGGGGTGACATCGAAAGCGGGGTTGTAGAATTCAATCCCAGGTGGACAAGTAATCGTCTCGCCAATCTGATACAGCTCAGAAGGATGACGCTCCTCGATCGGAATCAGACTACCATCGCTGAGACTAAAATCGATCGTCGAAACTGGTGCCGCCACGAAGAACGGGATATTGTGCGCCTTGGCAATCAACGCCAAACTATAGGTGCCAATCTTGTTTGCAGCATCCCCATTTGCCGCAATTCGATCGGCACCCACCACCACTGCATCAATCATGCCTTGCTTCATACAGTGCGCCGCCATACTATCGGCAATTACTGTCACCGGAATGCCTTCTTGGACACATTCCCAGCTAGTTAGCCTAGCACCCTGCAAGCGAGGGCGCGTCTCACCCGCATACAACCGCGCCAACCGTCCCTCAGACCAAGCCGAACGTACAACCCCAAGAGCAGTACCATAACCAGCCGTTGCTAGGGCACCTGCATTGCAATGGGTGAGTAAACAGAGCTTTTCGGGACTGCTGGGTAAAGCCGCTAAACCGTGTTTACCGATTGCCTGACAAGTGGCAATATCATCAGCATTGATCTTCTGTGCCGCCATTAATAGTTGGGCGGTAATCTCAGCCACACTCCCCGCACAACTAGCAGCGGTTTGCTCCATCCGATCGATCGCCCAAAACAAATTTACCGCAGTCGGACGGGTTGCTCTAAGTATCTTCCCAATCGCTGTAAGCTGACTCAAAAATTCAGCTCGATCTGTCGTCGTAATCTCTCTCGCACCCAAATACATCCCATAAGCCGCCGCCACCCCGATCGCTGGCGCACCCCGCACAATCATCGTTGTAATGGCTCGTGCCATATCGTCCACTCGACTGATTTCTACATGGGTATACTCATTTGGCAACCGATTTTGATCGATCAGCAGGACGCGATTATTATGCCAGCGGACGGGATAAACTGGGGTATTCATGATGTCAGATCGCTAGAAAGCAAGTAGTCCAAACCCAAAGTTTATCATCGTTTAAAGTCCCGATCGAATAAACTGCTCTGCTAATTTAGGGATAATTCGATCGAGCATAACGAGCAATTTCGTTTTACCAATCTGTATTTCATAGCGATCTCGCACAAAATTATTCCAAAATTCAGCCACTAGAGCTTCCGGCGAAATTTTCCCCTTCCCCCGTCCTGCGGTCATTGGTGTATCGACGATCGGTGGAATTATCTCAAATACCTTGACTGAAGTGTCTTCGAGTTGCCAGCGCAACGATCGACTAAAACTATGCAGAGCCGCTTTACTCGCGCAATAAATAGCCGCACTTTGTTTAGGAACGATCGCTAAACCAGAAGAAACATTTATTACTGCGGCACTTTGTTTCTTTAATAACTGCGGCAAAAATTGTTTAGTCAAATACAATGGAGCAACTAGATTAATATCTAATTCAGCATCAATTTGGGCTGATAGAATTTTCGGGTCAGCAAATTTGTAATTATATTGAATGCCAACATTATTAATCAGAATATTCACATCTGGGTACTCTGATACCAATCGATCGAGTGCCGATCGATCTCGAATATCTGCCAGCTCGATTTTAAGGTTTGGTAGTTCTGATTGAACTGCCGCCGCCTTATCAGCATTCGTACCTGTCACAATCACCACATTTCCCTCATCGAGAAATTTCCTCGCTATGGCTAGTCCAATTCCTGACGTACCACCTGTGATTAAAACAATATTTCCAGTTGTTTTCATATTGATATATTTACTCTCCTAATTGAGCCATGTTAGGCTCCAGATATTGGATCGACTTTATTAAAAATGGCATAAGCATTTTCAATTGCAGGTACGATCTCCACAATCTCAAAGTACGTTCCCCAAAAAAGTGTTTCTCGGAGCTGCTCGACTAATAATTGATAATCTCGCACATTTGCTGTTTCCCACATTAGCACATCAGTATATCGCCCCGAAAATGCTTCAGAATCAAAGTAACGCATTTTCACTGTTGGATTTTTTGCAAGAATTGGGGCAATTATCTCTGTGACAAACTCAAATCTCCGATCGGTTGGAATCTGCAACCAATTTGTTGTCGTTTTTACCAGCATAAAGTAGACGTGATTTAGTTCTGGTGCTGCTATTGTCATATATCCTCCTAATTTATTAATTAATGTCAATTTGACAGCGTTTCAATGGCTTGCCATCGATGAAATGGCTGTCCACGATCGCCGGAATATCAGCGTGAGTCAGATGACCATATAAATGACGATTGGGAAAGAATAGTTTTCTGACCTTACGTTGAATTTTATCGGGTAGCCAAGTAAAATTCTGCCAATTTGCCCGATAAACAGCTACCACTGTTCCCGCTTCACACCGATCCAAACAGCCCGATTGTCGCACTTCTACTCGATCGGTTAACTGTTGCCGATCGATCTCGGCACAGAAAGCCTGATAAATCTCGACCCCACCACAATTAAAACAACAGCTTTCTGGTTGATTGAGATTGCCCCTTTGTCTGGTACATACAAATACACGATACTGAGGTGAATTCATAACGTTTCAAATAATTAGATAAAATTAGATTTTAGTGGCGAGGATAATTCCACTCGCCCAAGAGATTTTACTAATGCGTAGATCGGTTCTTTGTTCTAGCCTAGAGATTAATTTCTCAACTTTAACTGCATGTCCATCTGGCCAATTTGGTTGGGGTAGCATATCATCAATTATATAAATTCCGCCAGGTTTGAGTAGAGCTAAAGCTTCATCTAATAACTGATATTTTCCCGACCAAGCATCGGCAAAAATAAAGTCAAATTGTGGCTCATTTAGCGATCGCAAAAAATCATCACCGTCACCACAAACCACCGTTAATCGGGGATCTTTGCCGAGATGTCGATCGAGAATTTCCAGAAAACTTGCTTCGAGATCGATCGTTGTCAGGTGCGAATTGGCATCCATTCCATCCAGAATCCAGGCGGTAGATAAGCCCGTTCCCGATCCAAGTTCGAGCAATTTGCCACTTGGTTTCGTGACGGCAATCGTCCGCAAAAATGAACAGGTAAGTGGCTCAGATGGCATGGTGAAGCCAATGGCGTGACTATCCAGCTCGATCGCTTGAATTGATTTTGGTGCGTTGAGATGGTTTAGATCTTTCATATTTGTAAGCGATCGGCAATTAATCCTATAATATGAGTAAATACTCGTGTTGCCAACTCGCTTTCTATTCAGGTATTTTCATGCCCAATAAACCCCCCGCAACGCCCCGTAAACTGCCGAAACAAGATCGATCGAAAGTCACCGTCGAAGCAATTCTCGAAGCAACTACTCACATTTTGGTCGAGGAAGGCTACGACAAAGCCAATACCAATCGGATTGCCGAACGCGCGGGGATTAGTATTGGATCACTGTATCAATACTTCCCCAATAAAGAATCCCTGATGACAGCATTGATGGATCGACATGCTCAGGAAATGGCTGAATTAGTCGGGGCGAAACTCGATCGATTATTTGACTCACCCCTGGAAATAGTGATTCCCGAAATCATCACCGCCGTAGTCGCTGCTCATGCCATTAATCCCCGACTGCATCAGGTTTTGAGCGAAGAAATCCCCCATTCTGAACGTTCACCTCAAATGCACAAAGCAAACGAACGCATCACCGAACTTTTGCGTGCATATCTCGAACGCTGGCGCGATCTAATCCAGCCCCAAAATATAGATCTGACCGTATTTATCTTGAGTCGAACGGTTGATTCGC
This sequence comes from Chamaesiphon sp. OTE_75_metabat_95, assembly GCA_031387665.1. Classification (GTDB taxonomy): domain Bacteria; phylum Cyanobacteriota; class Cyanobacteriia; order Cyanobacteriales; family Chamaesiphonaceae; genus Chamaesiphon. The sequence goes on from JANNDL010000111.1 coordinate 19,193, forward strand.
TTTGCCATGCTGCCGTGATAGAGCATCCGAATCTGGTCCGTAATAGTCAATTTGAGCGGGAAGTTTCTAATCTGTTGCTTGCTTATCTGATCAAGAATCCAGAAATTTAATCACTACTTACTTTTGATTCCGTCCTTCATTTAAGTGATGAAGTGTATCGACAAAATCACGAATCCCCTGAAATTGACGGTAGACAGACGCAAACCGAATATAGGCGACTTCACTCAGTGGACGTAATTCCAGCAGTACCAACTCGCCAATTTCTGCCGTAGTGACTTCTCGGAGCGTTCTGGTTTGGAGTTGAGATTCGATATTATCAACAATGCCTTCTAGTGTCTCTGGTGGTAGTCCAGTCTTCTGACAGGCATGGATCATCCCTCTGAGCAGTTTAGATCGATCGAAATACTCACGGTGAGAATTTTGCTTAATCACCGTCACAGGTACAAATTCCAATCGCTCATAGGTAGTAAAGCGATGCTTGCACTCCAGACATTCCCGCCGCCTGCGAATACTCTGTCCCGCTTCTGTCGATCGAGACTCTAATACCCGACTATCTGTATACTGGCAGCGAGGACATTGCATTAAATAGTTAGGAGTTGGTGTGAAAAATCCCCTCCAAGGAGGGGTGCCCGTAGGGCGGGGTGGGTAGATCTACGCATAGAACACACCACCCCAAAAGCAAAATCTGAGCCATCTAGAGATTTCTCTAGATTAGCTCAGATCGTGCCTAAACTGAAGTTGTTGCTTAATCTTTCTTGCGGGGAATCTTTGCTGGTTCGCGAAATGCGATCGCAAAAAATACAGTACCCAAAGCCAACGCCGTTACCAAAATATAAATAGTTGCTTCCATCTCTAAAATTCTACAGGATCATTTTTTGTTTAATAGTAGCCAGGGATTGGGGACTAGAAACAATCCAACCCCCAATCCCCAATTTATTAGGCTTCTTTCTTCCGAGTAGAAGGATCTCCCAATTTCTGGAATAATCCCCATTCTACTTGCTCTTCTAGATCGGCTTCTACACCAGCAAATACGTCGCGGTAGATTGTCCGCGAACCATGCCAGAGATGACCAAAGAAGAAGAATAGCGCAAAGACAGCGTGACCAAATGTAAACCAACCACGAGGACTAGTGCGGAATACACCGTCAGATCCAAGTTTCTCGCGATCGAATTCAAAGATTTCGCCACCTTGAGCTTTGCGGGCAAACTGCTTAACTTGGTTGGCATCTTTGAAGACTTGACCATTTAAAGCACCACCGTAGAAGCTAGCCGTGATACCAGCTTGCTCGAAACTGTAACGGGATTCTGCCCGACGGAACGGAACGTCTGCACGTACAATCCCTTCAGAGTCAGTCAAGATTACAGGGAAACTTTCAAAGAAGTTTGGTAGGCGACGAACGCTCAGCACTCGACCTTCAGCGTCTTTGAAGACTGGGTGCCCTTGCCAACCTTGAACGATTCCATCACCTTTATTCATAGCACCAGTACGGAACAGACCACCTTTTGCGGGGCTGTTACCTACATAGTCATAGAATGCCAGTCGGTCAGGAATTGCCTGCCAAGCCGCAGCTTCGGTTTGACCACTTTCCATCCCAGTCTGAACGCGACGTTGGATCTCCTGTTGGAAATAGCCGCTGTCCCACTGATAACGTGTTGGGCCGAATAGTTCGATCGGTGTAGTAGCACATCCATACCACATTGTTCCAGCAACGATAAACGCTGCGAAGAATACTGCGGCAATACTGGAAGACAATACAGTTTCGATGTTCCCCATCCGCAGAGCTTTGTACAGCCGTTCGGGTGGGCGGACAGTCAGGTGGAATAGTCCAGCAATAATGCCGACGGTACCCGCTGCAATGTGGTGAGCGACTACGCCACCAGGATTGAACGGATTGAATCCCGCAGGCCCCCATTCTGGTGCCACTGGAGCGACGTGCCCCGTGATCCCAAATGGGTCTGTTACCCACATACCTGGGCCAAACAGACCAGTTAGGTGGAACGCACCAAAGCCAAAGCAAAGGAGTCCAGACAGGAACAAGTGAATCCCAAACATTTTGGGTAAATCTAGAGCTGGTTCGCCAGTCCGAGGATCTGTAAACAGTTCCAAGTCCCAGTAAACCCAGTGCCAGATTGATGCCAACATCAGCATCCCAGACAGAATAATGTGAGCGGTAGCTACACCTTCAAAAGACCAGAAACCAACATCTGCTGCTGATTCACCTGGAACAACACTCCAGCCACCCCAAGATTTGGTGATTCCAAGACGTGCCATGAAGGGCAGGACAAACATTCCTTGTCGCCACATGGGGTTGAAAACTGCGTCGCTAGGGTCGAAGTTTGATAGTTCAAACAGAGCCATCGAACCAGCCCAACCAGCAACCAAAGCTGTATGCATTAAATGCACGGATATCAGTCTACCTGGGTCATTCAGGACGACTGTGTGCACACGATACCAGGGTAGTCCCATTGACTAC
>JANNDL010000133.1:0-4651 GCA_031387665.1 Chamaesiphon sp. OTE_75_metabat_95
ACAGTGCAACGAGGTCACGATCTGTGCGAATCCATCGAACAGGCGATCTCTCTAGCTTTACCAGGTACAGATGTCACAACTCACCTAGAACCTGCGGAAGATCCAGTTTCTTGGGATGATGTGAATTTAAGTTGAATAATCTTGAGCCATTGGGTAGTTTTTGGTAGGAGAGCATTTATCGATCTGTTAAATTGCGTTCTTTGACTTCAATTACGCCCCGAAACATTCTCATTCCACAGGTAAAAGCATATTCACCCGTCTTTGTTGGCGTAAATTCCACAGTTGTTGTTTGCCCGACAGGTAAACGGGTGCTAATCCCAAAATCGGGAACTAATACTTCATTCAAACAAGAATTGCTATCTAGTCGATGAAATGATAACCGCACAGGTTCTCCCACCACAACGACAATTCGATCTGGACGATAGCCACCATCAACCGTAATTAATACTTCTTGAACTCCATTAGTTTGAGTAGCTTGTTGTTGCTGCTGCTTGCGTCCCAGAAACCACCACAGTTCAGCACCAACTAGCGATAGTCCACCCAGAACTACACCGATTTTAATTGGGAAAGGCTGTTCGATTTTGCGAAACGATTTATCTGTGGGTGAGTGGGGCAGATCCGACTCATCCATCGGGAAAATTGAGATAATCGTCCCAACTAAAATTGCTGCAAGTTTCATAATTTTAACCTCTTTAATCTCAAAGCATTGAGGACAACTGAAATTGAACTAAATGCCATTGCTGCCCCCGCGATCGCTGGATTGAGTAACCAGCCCGTAATTGGGAACAGAATTCCTGCTGCTAGGGGAATGCCGAGGACGTTGTAAGCAAGTGCCCAAAATAGGTTTTGTTGAATATTTTGCATTGTGGCACGACTGAGCTGAATTGCGGTCACAATGCCCTGCAAGTCCCCTGAAATCAGCGTGATATCACTTGCAGCAATCGCGACATCCGTACCCGTGCCAATCGCCATCCCGACATCAGCCTGAGCCAAAGCCGGAGCATCATTAATTCCATCGCCAACCATTGCGACAACTCTATGAGATCGCGTTTGCAGATCGCCAATAGTCTGGGCTTTGCGATCGGGGCGAACTTCGGCTAGAACATTTTTAATCCCAACTCGCTTGGCGATCGCCTTGGCAGTACGCTGATTATCGCCTGTCAGCATCACTACTTCGATCCCCATTTTTTGTAATGTTTGAATCGCTTGGGCGGAGGTCGGTTTGACGGTATCAGCAACGGCAATTGCCGCTTGTAAATGTCTCTCAATGGCAACAAAAACTACTGTCTTTCCAGCATCTTCCCAGCCTTCTTTCTGCGCCTTAAATACGGCTGAATTTATACCCATTTCATCGAACCAACGTTGGGTACCGATCCAAATTTGTTGGTTTTCTACCATACCTTTGATACCACTTCCGGCGATCGCTTCAAAATTCTTCACAGTTGGCAATTGTGAATCTTTAATTTGGGCGCGAGCGTATTGAAGTAGGGCTTCAGCTAGGGGATGTTCGGAGTTACTTTCTAAGGCACCGATCGATCGCCACAAAGCCAGCGGAGCTATGATATGCGGGCTATTTGGAACTAGATCTCGGATTGAAGCAGTATCTGTGACAACGGGTTTGCCCTGAGTGATCGTGCCTGTTTTATCCATGACGATCGTCTGGATTTTACGGGCGAGTTCGAGACTTTCGGCACCTTTAATCAAAATTCCATTTTCTGCCCCTTTGCCGATGCCCACAGTCACCGATGTGGGCGTTGCTAGACCCAAAGCGCAAGGACAAGCGATAATTAAAACGCTGACCATTGCGACGATCGAGAGTGTAAAGTTTCCCGTAACTAGGAACCAGACTACAAAAGTGGTAATTGCGATCGCGATAATTGCCGGAACGAACCAGCTTGTAATACTATCGGCGAGTTTTTGGATTGGTGCTTTAGAATTTTGGGCTTGCTGCACTAATTTGACAATCTGCGCCAGGGCGGTATCTTTGCCGATTTTAGTCGCCCGAAATTGAAAGCTCCCCATCTTATTCAGAGTTGCGCCGACAACTTCATCGCCGACTTCTTTAGTCACCGGAAAACTTTCGCCTGTGAGCATCGATTCATCGACGGTAGAAAATCCCGATACAACTTCACCATCAACAGGAATTTTTTCACCAGGGCGGACTATTACGATGTCAGAGATTGATACTGATTCGATCGGAATATCAATTTCTGCACCATCGCGCACCACCCGCGCTGTTTTTGCCTGTAACCCCATCAGTGCGGTAATCGCCGACGAGGTAGCTCCCTTGGCGCGATTTTCTAACCACCGTCCCAATAATGTCAACGTGATAATCATCGCCGAGGCTTCATAATAAACCTCGGCGGATAATCCTTGGGCTGTGAAATAGTTAGGATTTATTGTTATCCAGAATGAATAGAAAAAAGCGATATTTGTACCTAAAGAAATCAGCGTGTTCATGTCCGCTGTCCGATGACTAAATGCTCTCCATGCCGAGCGGTGGAATTCTCTACCTACCCAAAATTGCACGGGTGCGGCGAGAGCTAATTGTACCCAAGGATGTTCGAGCCAAGACAGAAAGCTCGGAAGTTTGAGATTGAAATGGCTCAGGGTACCTAGTACTAGCAGGAAACTAAGCGTTGCACCGATGAAAACTCTGCGCTGAAGATCCCGCTCTTGGCGTTGTTGTCGCCTGATTTCCGGCTCATCTTCAGGAATGAGATCTGCGGGGATAACTTGTGCTTCATAACCAATGTCGGTGACAGCCTTAGTGATGTTGTCGATCTTAGTCTGTTTAGGATCGTAGCGAATGGTGGCTCTGTCGATACTAAAATTGACGTTACTTTCCACTACCCCTGGCACGTTCAGGATTGCTTTTTCAATACTGTTAGCGCAGGAGGCACAACTCATTCCCTGGAGTTTTAAATTTAGATCTTCCATGTTTTTTTCATCCCTTGACTCGGTAATTTCTCATCATGCCAGCGTCTTCGTGTTCTAATGTGTGGCAATGGTAGCTAAATAAACCACTATATTTCTCAAATTTCATCAGCAGTTTGACCCGCTCACCTGGCATCACCATCACAGTATCCTTGAAGCCCTCATCTACATAACCATCCTTGACAGTTTGCCATCCGGCAGCAAGTTCTGGCAGTACTTGGCGACTAATGATTTGAAATTTCACGCCGTGGAAGTGGATGGGGTGCGCCATACCTTTCGCATCCATCATCGCTCCAGGGTTGAGTTTGTTAATAATCTCCCACTGTTCGACCGAATTTAACTTAACCGTCTCGTAGACATAGGTTTGTCCAGGTTCGATCACAAACCGAGGATGTCCATCCATCTCTTCTGGTAAAATTAAGCCATGCCAATGCACAATACTGGACTGTCCTTGCGGTAATTTATTTTGAAAGTTGACCCGCACGCGCTGACCTGTTTGGACGCGAATAATCGGGCCTAAATAACTATCGGGAACGGCAGTCAGGCTAGTTGGATCGCCTTTGACTAGGGTTGCTGCATACGACCAAACTTGGGTCATTTGTCCCGGTAAGATTTGAACCGTTTTTGGTGCAGCCTGAAGATTAATTTCCAGATCGGGAATGAATTTTGGATTTGGGGTGCAGGCTACGGTGTTCTGTTCGGGGATTTTCGGGGTGGAGGATTGTTGAGGCGAACAACTGGGTAACAGGCTGTGAATGCCGCTGCTAAGAATCAGGCCACTGGCAATGCCACTTCCTCGAATGAAGTTGCGACGGGTGAGGGGATATTTGTAAGAGGTTTTAATGGGCATTTTCCTGATGATTATTTTAATCTCGGATGTTCGGAATAACCCAGCATATGGCGACGCGCCAGATACAGGATAAATGGTGGCAACACAATCCACTGAATCAGCGCGAGGGCACTCATCCCCAGCATCGGTACTGCCAGTACTGGCACCCCATAAACCTTAGAAACATTGACTCGATAAGTTTCAATTGCCAGGGTGTATAGCAATCCGATACTGGTAAACAAAACCGTTGATGTCACGGTGGGATGAAGCACCCAATCCCGCGAACGCACCAACACGCTCACAACCCAACTACTAACTAAAATAATTACCCCATCACCGAAGGTACAGTGAGTCAAGTCATTAATTTTGGCGGCTAAAGATGGACTGCCATAGAACTCGTAATAAGGAGCTTGCCAAACTTCATAAACAAAATTGAGCAAAAAGGCAAAAAGAAATAAGTTCGTCTCTGGAGCCGCTAGAATTTGGATACTTCGCTTAGACATAAATCCTCACTCCCGCTAGTTAACTAGCGGGATAGCTAGCTTGGGCGAGTGCTGCCTTAATTTCTGGTTCGGGTGACTTAGTTTCTACCAATACAATTTTGGTTTGTGGATCGCCCTGAACTGTTGCATTAGCATCGACTGTTTTAATCGCTCTAGTAATGTTGCTCACACAACCACCGCAGGTCATTTCGGGAACTTTAAATTGGAGTTTCATGGTATTAAATATTTATTTCGTAGGTGAATTGATGAGTTAAGCATTCAATTTGGCAGTTATAGTTGTGAGTTTATTACCTAGCTGCTCGATTGACTCTTGTTGCGATCGATCCTTTAAATTGCCATTCTCATCGAATGCTTGAAGAGCATTCCCAATTGCTTTTTGATC
>JANNDL010000136.1:0-15030 GCA_031387665.1 Chamaesiphon sp. OTE_75_metabat_95
TTTCAGGATTAGGTTATTTGTAGGATGCGAGGGTTATTAAGATGATGCTACCCACAAGCACCCTAATCCTGCACATCCTAAAATCCTCTAAATCCTGATGCGTCCGGTGAGTAGTTGTTGCATCAAACCTAGTTTCTGTTGTTTGTAAGCAGCCAGTTGTTTTTCTAGCGTTGATATTTCCTCATCGGCAGCAGAGAGTACAGCAGCAATCTTTTCCTGTTCTGGAAGTGATGGTAATCTAATAGAGGACGATCTAATTATTTGAGCATTTAAGTTCGGTTGTCCACCTTGAACTTTTTTGATAACTTCAATGATCGAATACTGTAGAAAATAGAATAAATAATCATTAGCACACAAATCATTAGGAACGATAGCCAGGATTGCTTGATTGATAGCGGCACTAATTCTACTAATTCCAATAACCCCAGCAGTAGCACCATACATAGCAATTAAAATAGTATCTGGCAAAACAATTTTAGCACTAGAGTTTTTCAGTGCTTCTTCTGTTATTTTCTCTTCTGTATTCCAAATGTTTTTTAAATTTAGTTCACCTGACTTTATCCAGTGAATATCACCATTATAATATTCTGGATTGGTGCGAGATGGTGTACCTCCTGAAAAAGTCCCTGCAATTTCACCAAGTAACTTTACTAAGAACTCACTTCCCTCAAACTCCTTAAAACGTTTCTTCCCAGTCAATAACTGCTGCATCAGCCCCTGCTTGCGCGATCGAACCCTCCCAATCAACCTCTCCAGCAGATCGATCGATTCATCCCAAACCCCAAGCACCTCCACAATTTTAAGTTGTTCTAAAATCGGAGGAAGAAGTATTTCCAACTTTAAGAATTCTGTCTGACCTAAAGTTTTATTTCTTCCTGCTCCTCCTGGAGATGCTAACTCTAGGAGATACTTACCTTTAGCGGTTTTGAAGAAATACAATAAGTATTCAAGTGAAAGATGGCTACTTTTTGGTTTGTACATTGGGAATCGATGTGAAGCAATCATCCCTTTTTCTTGAATGGTTGTTTTTGCTACAGCTTGCTCCCATGCAAAAACAATATTAACAACAAAACATTCAGGCTCAATCCAAAATACTGACTTGTTGCCTAATCCTTCTCCTGTTTTTGGATTTTTATAGAAAATTCCCTTTCCATGTGAACGTATGCCAATTTCTCGGTAAGAAGTATCATTATCTACCAATACAGGATTACGGACTCTAGTTAGAATTTCAGCCAAAGGAACAAAACGCCATTTTTCAGGAATCATATCCAAGCTCCTTCAGATAGTCAACCATTTTATTTTTGTTTTCCGACAGAGCAGCTTCTAGCGAATAAATTTTAGATTGCAGTGTTTCGATATCAATTTCTTCCTCTTCCTCAAAAGTATCAACATAGCGAGGTATATTAAGGTTGAAATCATTCTCCTTTATTTCTTCAAACGTAGCGAGATAGGAATACTTATCAGATGTTTGACGATCCTCATAAGCTTTAACAGTTTTCTTTATATCTTCATCACGAAGTTTATCTTGATTTGCAGCTTTTTCATAATCTTGACTAGTATCAATAAATAGCACTGATGTGTCGGGCTTGTTACGCTTGAAAATTAATATGGCGGCTGGAATATTTGTCCCGAAGAAGAGATTGCTCGGTAAACCAATTACCGCATCTAACAGATTTTCGGCGATTAATTGTTGGCGAATCTTCCCCTCACTACTGCCCCGAAATAACACGCCGTGGGGCACCACTACCGCCACTCTCCCGCGCTCTAGGCTCATGGTTTCGACGATGTGGGAGATAAACGCAAAATCGCCCTTACCCTTGGGTGGAATGCCCCGATTGAAGCGTTTGAACCGATCTGATGCCACATCATCCGCGCCCCATTTATCCAGACTAAACGGCGGATTGGCGACTACTACTTCAAACCGCATCAGCTTATCATTTTCCAACAGCTTGGGATTGCGAATCGTATCGCCCCATTCTACCCGCGCACTATCTACGCCATGCAGAAACATATTCATCTTGGCAAGTGCCCAAGTACCGCCCGTACTCTCTTGCCCGAACAGACTATAGTTATCACTCCCCTGACGGCGCACATAGTTGGCACATTTAATCAACAGCGAACCCGAACCGCAAGTCGGATCGCAAATCCGCTCTCCTGGCTGGGGCGCGACGAGTTCCGCCATTAGTTCCGATACTTCCCCAGGTGTGTAAAATTCCCCCGCTTTCTTCCCCGCTCCGGCGGCGAATTTGGCAATCAGGTACTCGTAAGCATTGCCGATAATATCGAGATTGCCGATGCGGGAGGGGCGCAAATCTAGCTTAGGATTGGCGAAATCTTCCAGCAGCATCTTCAGGCGCGTATTCCGCTCCCGCGTCTGCCCTAAATTTGCCTCGCTATTAAAATCGATATTCCGAAACACCCCCGCCAGCTTGAGTTTATTCGCTTCCTCAATCTGCTCTAATGCCTGATTAATTACCTCGCCGAGGTTGGTATCATTCCGCTTGGTATACACATCATCAAACCGACAATCAGGGGGCAATACAAACCGCTCTCGCTCCAACCGCCGCAGAATTCGCTCCTTATCGTCACCATACTGTACCTGCAATTGCGCGTAATGTTCCGTCCACGAGTCGCTGACGTACTTGACAAACAGCATCACCAGCAGATAGTTCTTGTACTCACTAGCATCGATCGTACCCCGAAAGGTATCACAAGCCCGCCAGAGGATGTTATTAATCTCGTCTTGATTGACTGGAAGGATCGGGGTTGTAGCTTTGTCCATGAAGAGTCCATGCTGGCATTTCTAGCATTCTCCCACAATCCCACCATGAGAATCAGGATTTTGAGGATTTAAGGATGGGCAGGATTAGGCTATTTGAGAGATGCAAAAATGGTTACAACTTCCGACACCCACCAACACCCTAATCCTGAAAATCTTGAAAATCCTCTAAATCCTGATTCGCCTTTTGATGGATGCGGATGTAGCTAAAATCTCCGACACCCACCAACACCCTAATCCTGAAAAACTTGAAAATCCTCTAAATCCTGATTCTCATGGTGGGATTACGAGGATAACGATCCACTATCCACCAAGTTACACTCGATCGAGCCATTGACGGCGTTTTTGCTCGAATTCATATTCAGAAATCAAACCATCTTCGCGCAGCTTGTCCAGCTCGCGAATTGATTCGGCTACGCTAGTCATGGGATGAGTCACGAGAGCAGATGCGGATAGAGGCGAAAGAGTAGAGTTGAAATTACTATCAAAGCGGGCACTATCTTGAGTCAGATACCAGACAGCATCGATCGCTGAAGCAATGTGCGGAATCGGAGTCCAGGACAATAATAGATAAACTATACCCCAAAGATGTTGTCCGAGATAAAATTTGTGAAATCCAGCCACAGGAAGTACGACTCCTCCAAAGGCTAAGATTGCCGCTACTTGACGATTTTTAGGTGTAGTATTATCAAACATTAACCGATCCTCTCATACGGGAAACCGCAATTCTCAACGATTAGCGACTGATTTAAGATATTAACTAAGAGCTTAAATTGCTATCTAATTCTAAACCTTACCACCATAATTATCTGTCATGGGATTTTTTGATTCTGAACTCATCCAACAAGAAGCTAAACAGTTGTTTGACGATTATCAACAACTGACGCAGCTAGGCAGTAAGTATGGTAAGTTCGATCGAGATGGCAAGATTGTATTTATCGAACGGATGGAAACATTGCTCGATCGATATAAGATTTTCATGAAACGATTTGAACTATCCGATGATTTCATGGCAAAAATGACCGTGGAGCAAATGAATACCCAAATGAGCCAGTTTGGGATGACTCCCCTCCAAATGTTTGAGCAGATGAATCAAACTCTAGAGCGGATGAAATTGGAAATTGATAAATAGGTGAGTTAGTGGTTTAGCGATTTAGTGGTTTAGTGAATTGCACAAGTTCAATTCTCCCACGCTCCCACGCTCCCACACCCTAACTCCCTGGACGCTTAAACTTACTCGGAGCGATAAAAGCCTGAGCAGGTTCATTCTGAAGGGCTTCGTTCATAAAACTTCGCCAAATTGGTGCAGCGTAGGTACCACCTGTGACACCCTTGCCTAGAGGAGTATAGTCGTCCTTCCCAATCCACACAGAGGCGGATAGCTGGGGCACGTAGCCAACGAACCAGACATCTCGTTCTGATGAAGTGGTTCCGGTCTTTCCGGCGGCTGGACGACCGATAGCAGCTTCTTTACCAGTACCGCCGCTGACTACCGATTGGAGTGTGCTGTTGAGCTGTGCTGTTGCCCAGGGATTTAGAACTAGCTGGGGTTGTGGGGTGTTGTCCAAGAGAATATTGCCGTCGCTATCGGTGACGCGGAGAATACTCGTAGTCTCCGATTGCCAACCGTTGCTGGCAAATGTGGCAAACGCCCCCGCCATTTCCACTGGTGTAACGCCAACCGCGCCCAGCGGCAGGGATACAACAGGTTCGATCGGACTTTTAATTCCCAGGGTGCGACAAGTCTGGATCACTTTATCCAAGCCAACTTCTCGCCCCATTTTGACGGCTGGTACATTGGCAGATGACATCATCGCACTGCGAATGCTCATCGCGCCGGAATAGCCGCCACCATAGTTGCGGGGCGAATAGTAGCCACTGCCATCGCGATAGCGGACTGGTGTATCGTAAACTGTTGATTCTGGTGAAAACTTGCCTGTGGCAAAAGCGGTGTAATAGACAAACGGCTTGAATGACGAACCTGGTTGCCGATTGGCATACATAGCGCGGTTGAAATTACTTTTTTTGTAATCAACACCACCCACCATTGCTTTGATAAAGTGGGTACGTGGATCGATCGCCACTAGACTAATTTGATACTTACTTCGACCTAACCTGTCATAGGCATTTGCCACAACTCGTTCGGCAGCAAGTTGGAATTTGTAATCGATTGTGGTTTGAATTCGCATCCCCCCTTTGCGGACGGTTTCTTTACCAAAACGTTGATTCAGTTCTTCGATCGCAGTGTCGGTGACATAGGGTAGTTTACTACTCTGCCAAGCCTTGATTTTACCTAATTTGAGTTTATATTCTCTGGCTTTTTTCTCATCAGCAGCACTGATCCAGCCCAGGTCTAACATCCGCTTGAGAACTTGCTCTTGCCGCTCTTTGGCTACTTTGAAATTGCTAAACGGGCTGTATTTTTCTGGCGCAGCGATCGTCCCTGCCATCATTGCCCCTTCTGCCAAATTGAGTTCAGAAGCATGTTTATTAAAATAACTCTGAGCGGCAGTTTCTACCCCATAGTTATTGTGTCCCCAATAAACCTGGTTGAGATACATTTCCAGAATCTCATCTTTGCGGAAAATTTGTTCGAGCCGAATCGATAATACTGCTTCGGCTAACTTTCGAGTAAACTGGCGTTTTTGAGACAGGAATAAGTTCTTGATCAACTGCATGGTGATCGTCGAGCCACCTTCACTCACACCACCTTGGCGCAGGTTTTTGGTTAGTGCTCGCCCTACCCCTGTCAGATTTACACCTTGGTGATAGTAAAATCTGTCATCTTCAATTGCTAGCAATGCCCGCTTCATGTTCGGCGAAATTCGATCGAGTGGGACTACCTCCCGATTGGCTTCATCATGGAGACTTGCCAGTTGCACGCCCTTAACATCATATATATAAGTCGTTTCTGTCGGTGCATAGCTGCGGAGCACCCGCACATCTGGTAAGTTGCGGAAGCTAATTGCCAACCCTACCAATCCACCAGCGATGACAGAACTGGTTAACATTGTGACACCCAAAATGGTACCACCCGCGATTTGACTGATCCCACCCAAGAAGCCACGCTCCTCCGGTTGTCTCATCGGTTTAGGTTTCTTTTTGTTTAAGGCTCTAGAAGACACTTGGTTAGGGTTAGGGGGTAGGGTTATTTGGGCTTTGGGTTTTCACTTCGGCTCCGCTCAGTGAGCGGAGTCGAACTAAGCGGAGCCGTAAGCGCAAAGTGCAAGCTGTGCCTACGGCAGGCTTCGCCAACGCCAACGCATAGCGTCTCCCTCAGGAGAAGTGAGGCTTTGGGATTAATATAGACTTGATTGTGTCAATGTGATTATAGACTAGCGATCGCTGATTTTGTTCGATCGGTAGCTGATGAATACTAACAGGTGCCGAAAAAATACTTCAGTTTCTGTAGTAATTATAATAAGCTTAAACTTGCAATTGTTTTGAGATCCTGTTCGATTTTCATCATTTAATATGACTGTGAGTGTACCTGTGCCAGCGTCAAATCGGTTCGAGTGGTTATTTCGGGGCATAACTGAGATTTTTCCTGACCAGCCCAATTCTACCGATCCTAGCGAAAATCTTGTCCAGCGATTAGCTCAATCAGATCGACCATTGCGGATTAAATTAGGTATCGATCCGACTGGCGTAGATATTCATCTCGGACACAGTATTCCACTGCGGAAGTTGCGATCGTTTCAAGATGCCGGACATACTGCTGTTCTAATTATCGGTGATTTTACCGCCCGTATTGGCGATCCGACGGGTAAATCCGAAGTGCGGAAACAGCTTACGCCAGAACAAGTTACTACCAACGCTTTAGCTTATCTCGATCGAGTGCGCCCCATTCTCGATTTTGATACACCAGGAAGATTGGAAGTCCGCTACAACTCTGAATGGCTATCCAAACTAGATCTGGGACAAACCCTCGAACTCCTCTCAACCATGACAGTCAGCCAAATGCTTGCCAAAGAAGGATTTGCACTGCGCTACGAAAAAGAAACCCCAATTTTCATCCATGAATTTCTCTATCCGCTGATGCAGGGCTACGACTCCGTAGCTGTAAACGCCGATGTCGAACTCGGTGGCACCGATCAAAAGTTTAATCTCGCAGTCGGGCGCGATCTCCAACGCCACTTTGGACAAACGCCTCAATTTGGCTTATTAATGCCGATCTTGCTCGGTACCGATGGAGTCCAGAAAATGTCTAAATCTCTAGATAATTATGTAGGATTGGGAGAGGATGCCCTCAGCATGTACTCCAAGCTAGAGAAAACGCCCGACAACATCATCAAAGATTACTTTACGCTCCTAACTGACCTTTGCCTCGACGAGCTGCCAGAGAACCCCAGAGCAGCCCAGAAACTGCTCGCCCTCACAGTCGTTACTCAGTACCACGGTGCCGCCTCAGCTACTCAAGCCCAAGCCGACTCGATCGCCCTGATCACCCAACCAGGGCAAAATGCAGGTGGCGATAGTATCCCCGAATTCTCGCTCTCCGCTATCCCATTCCCCGCCAAAATCTTCCAAATCCTCTCCGCCAGCGGCTTGTGCTCCGGCAGCAATGATGCCAAACGCCAAATTCAAGGCAACGCCGTCAAATTAGATGGGCAACCCATCACCGATATCGAAATCACCTACGATAATGCTACTGAACTCGTCGGCAAGGTTTTACAAGTCGGTAAAAAACGCTTTAAAAAATTAGTGAAGTAGCACGAATAAACGCGATCTTTGGCGATCGTCTACCTGGGTTTAGTTGTTATGCTGCAATAAACTTGGCAAAATAGAAATAGCTACACTCCAGCAGATGAAAGGCTTGATGATGACTATTTAGCCAGGTGAGTTATGGATAGCTGAAATTATTTTTAAGGAAACCAGCGATGGCAAACACTACTATTTCTATTCCTGTTGATGACTCTACGGCTCTCGCCTATAGCCAAGCATCAGTAGAACAACAACAGAAGATCCAATTGCTCTTGCGCTTACGTGTCCGTGAGTTATTCTCGCCATCCGACGTTTCATTGCAACAAATCATGGATGACATTGGGGCAAAGGCGGAAGCGCGGGGGCTAACACCGCAAATTTTGGAGACTTTGCTCAGTGACGAGTAGTGAGCGTTTTGTCTTAGACACCAATGTGATTGTCAGTTCTGTATTATCACCACGTTCCATACCTCGACAAGCTTTCGATCTAGCCTTCTTGCTCGGCACTGTTTTGGTGTCTGATTCTATCCTGGTTGAAGTTGATGATGTGCTGCGTCGCCCCAAGTTTGAGCGTTATGTTTCGGAGGAGAGGTTACAATAACTCTGGTGAATTCGCATGGACTGACTATTTATGGGAAAAGTCACAGAGAGATTACGAGCGAAAGGGTTACGTGGAGTTTAAGATGAGCAAACATTCAAGGACTATTCAATTTGTACGTGTCGGTTCAGGATGGATTGAATTTGTATCGCAGAAAGAGGGATCTACAAGAGTTCAACTGTCAGATATGAAGGAAACATCTCTAAATAATGGTGGCTTCAGTTTCATTCATAAAGATGCTAAATGGCTATCATCTCAAGGGAAATTTTATTTCGGTTATGCTTCTATAGGCAATGCCAAACTATTCCTTACTTGTATGCAGGAGATTGCGATGAAGACTCAGCAAGAAATTCTCGCAACATCAACACCTTAGTCAGTAGACGGTTAATGAATCCTGATTTTGAAACCATTACTAAACATTGTGGAAATACTAAGGATAAGACGTTTGGTATATGTCAATCTTTGGGGGATCGATCATTGTCGCCTAAATGTAGGAGTGGTAAAATTGAGTCATATAAAATCTGTCCCATTACATCATGAGTACAATCGAATCGATAGTCCAGGAATTAGAGAAAATCCCCGAACCAATGCAACTGAGCCTTTTAGATTTTATCCGCTCCCTCGGTAGTAGCTATCCCATAGCAGCAACAACCCAGAACGAAGCTAAACTAAACGACAAAAAACATTATCCTTTACGCGGAATGTCAATTCAGATTGAACCTGATTTTGATGCCCCGATGACCGATCTGTGGGCGGCTTTGGGTGAATGATTATTATTGATACCCATGTTTGGTTGTGGCTTTTACACGAACCGAACCAATTATCTGATGCTGCAAGAGCACAAATTGAGATTGAAGAACCGCAAAATGGCATTTTGGTTTCAGCTATTTCGGTATGGGAGATAGCCGTGAAATCTAGTCTTGGTAAACTAGCATTACCCTTACCAATCGATGATTGGTACGCTCTAGCCAAAAGTCATTCAGGGATAGTATTTGAGCCACTAAATCCAGCCGATGCAATCTCCAGCACCCAACTACCTGGAGACTTTCATAAAGATCCTGCTGACAGGATTATCGTAGCAATGGCGATAAGATATAATGTCCCGCTAGTTACCTGCGATAACAACATTCTAAAATACCCTTATGTAAAAACAATTTGGTAGCTCAATAGCAAAGCCTATAGATGCATCTAATTCCCAATTACTAGAATTGTCTTCGCGAAAAGATTGCGGTTGTCAGAATTAATAATATTGCCGTGTAAATAACTGCGTAGCCAGCATTGATTAAAAGTGTATCTGCTTGGGGAACTACGCCATAAACTGCACTATTCTTGAGGTCTAGTCGCGATAGATCTGGTAAGACGAGATATAGATTGTCAGTTAATTGTTGAAAGCTAGGATTTTTGGTAATGCCAGCTAATTTGACCATGCCTTCGCTCAGATGTCCGACTAAGTAGAGAGACGAAGTAAGTAAGATCGCTAAAATTGAACTGGTGAATACACTAAATAATAGTGCAGCCGCTGTAATCAGCGATAGTTCTAGAAATAGAAAAAACGCAGTTAGTAATAGAGGTGTTAATTCATAGCTAACTTGTGCAAAACTGAGAATTGATAGGTAAATAGCAGTCATTCCGGCAACTAAAATTGCTAGTACAGCGGATAGTCCTAAGTGTTTGCCGAGAATAAACTCTAAGCTACTAACTGGCTTAGTGACGATTACAAAGACTGTGCGTTTTTCTATTTCTTTATTGATTAAGTTGGTACCAACAAAGATTGCGACTACCACGCCAAGTAAACCACTACTGGCGACTCCAAAGTCGAGTAGAACTTTGTCTTTGACAGGGCCAGCAATATCTGGCAGAATTCGCACTGCTACCAGCATTAGGAGCGCGTAGAAACCAATTACGAACAAAATTCGATCGCGTACCACTTCTCGAAAAACGTTGGTGGCAACTGCCCAAATCCGAATCAAACTAATTTTTCTGGTAATTGCGCCAAAGCTGTTACTAGAACTCATAATATTTAACAAATTGCCTAAAAATACAGAAATCGGGGGTGAAAGTGGGGAGCCAGTAAATCCAAAATACGATCGAGCTTCAAACTCTCGTCATCAATAAAAATTGAGCTTTAAGCTAACGAGGGCGGCGGTAACGTTTGAGCGTACATGCTTTAGCGAGAGCAAAATGCCGAACACTAGTGACAACGCCACGGAGATCGGTAGACTTTGAGATCGTGGGAGTCGAAGATTGAGCTGCTGTTGCTGTTTGCCTCAATTCAAATCCAGTCCAGACAATCATTGTGGCTAAGATTACTACTTTTAATTTAGACATTAGATTTTTGATTAAACTTTTTCAATAATATTACTACTAACGGTAGATTTCCAAATAATCGATCGACAACTTCAGCGAAATATCCGTTTGCAGGTAAGATAGAAATGCCATTGTCATAACCTGCCGCCACTCTGTAGTCCATGAATGCTGATTCTCCATCCACCCTGCCCACAAATGCCCAGGAGATAACGGATCCAATCCCAGCCACTCCCGCGCAGCAACCAAAATTGCAGATTCGACTCAAGAACGAAGATGGGATCGTGAAATTGATTCTCCCGACAGAAGCAGAAACTCCCGCTTCTGCGAGTTGGAATGACCTACTAGAACAGCTCCAGCAAAGACTTCAAGCCAATACCAGGTTTTGGCAACCACTAGCTGTGGTTCATCTGATTGCTCACGACAGGTTGTTGGATGCGCGGCAGCTACAGGCAATCAATGATGCCCTCAGTGACGTGTCTTTACAACTGCAAATAGTCGTCACTAGCCGCCGCCAAACGGCTGTAGCCGCTGCCACGGCTGGTTATTCTGTAACTCAACAAACCCCGATCGATCCGCTAGTACCGCCGACAAATGCCGATCTGACCCCGCTACTGGCAGAACCAATCTATCTTCAAATGACCGTGAGATCGGGTATGGATATCCGACATCAAGGTAATGTAATTATCATGGGAGATGTCAATCCTGGGGGCGAAATTTTTGCCGCAGGCGATATTATTATCTGGGGGCGGTTGCGCGGTATCGCCCATGCGGGCTATCCCAACAACCCCCAATGCTTGATTATGGCACTCCAGATGGAGCCAACTCAACTCCGTATTGCCGATCGAGTTGCCCGTGCTCCAGAAACCCCGCCGCCCCAGTTTGAGCCAGAAATCGCCTACGTTACCCCCCAGGGAATTCGGATTGCTCGCGCCGTAGACATGAAAACGACTCCCTATCTGCGCGAGCTAGCTCTACCCCCATCCCTGCGTCCTGACTAGATTAGATTTGTGCCACCCATCAGATTTTTTATAACTAACACTCCATGACTCGCATCATTGTAATTACTTCCGGTAAAGGCGGTGTGGGTAAAACCACTGTCACGGCAAACCTGGGAATGACCTTAGCTAAAATGGGGCACAAAGTCGCACTCGTCGATGGTGACTTTGGGCTGCGAAACCTCGATTTGTTATTAGGGCTGGAAAATCGCGTTGTCTACACGGCGGTGGAAGTTTTGGCGGGAGAATGTCGGCTGGATCAAGCCTTGGTGCGAGATAAGCGGCAGCCAGGACTAGTGTTGTTACCTGCTACCCAAAATCGCAAAGCAGAAATGATCACCCCCAATCACATGAAGTGGATGATTGGTGAACTCGCGCCCCAGTTTGATTTTGTGTTGATTGACAGTCCGGCGGGGATTGAAATGGGCTTCAAAAATGCGATCGCCGCAGCTCAGGAAGCACTAATTGTCACGACTCCAGAGATTTCTGCTGTGCGGGATGCCGATCGAGTAATTGGTTTACTCGAAGCTAGTAATATTAGTCCAGCACGGCTCATCGTCAATCGCCTCCGTCCCGCAATGGTAGAAGCCAGCGAAATGATGTCGGTTGAAGATGTCAGCGAAATTCTCGCCGTTCAATTAATCGGGGTGGTACCAGAAGACGAGCGGGTGATTACCTCCACCAATCGTGGTGAGCCATTAGTTCTGGAAAATAACCCCAATTCCCGCGCTGCGAAAGCCTTTGAAAATATTGCCCATCGCCTCTGTGGTGAAAAGACTCCCTATCTGGACTTGGCACCCGATCGCAGTAATATATTGACACGACTGCGTAAAATCTTTACAAAATAGTAATATAGCCATTGCGGAATCATCACCATAGCTATAATAGTTCACGACATAATAGCTTATCTGTAAGTTTTGCGACCATCGTATACTTACGCTCAGAATTAGTTATGTAGCCTCGCCACAGTTAGGTATTGGGTCGGTAGATTTGTCAGTAATTATTGCCACCATTCTTCACCCATCAACAATTTCATTATTTAGGCACTAATTCTTTCTACCGACCGCACCACTATGATGATGATTAATGAATTCTTGGACATGTTATTTCCTCGTGTTGACAGCGAGTCAAGCAAGGATCAAGTCAAGCGGCGACTACAATTGGTAATTGCACACGATCGTACCGATCTCAGCCCCCAAATGGTCGAGATGATGCGTAAAGAAATTCTCGAAGTCGTCTCCCGCTACGTCGAAATTGATGCTCAAGGACTAGATTTCTCCCTCGAAAGCAACCAGCGAGTCACCGCCCTCATCGCCAATCTCCCCATCCGTCGCGTGAAGGAAGATGCCGAGACATCGCCGATGGGCTGGGCGGGGGATGAACCAGCTAGTTAGGTTTTAAGCTTTAGGTGATCCCTCGGAATAAATATACTCTGGGTTTTGGTTTCGGCTCCGCTCAACCATCGGTGGTTGAGCGAAGCCGAAACCAAAACCTCACACTCCCCCATCTCTCTTGAATCACAAACCCTTCTCCTTCGACTGCATCGCTAAATGTAGCCACACTCACGCTCGTGCTGGTGTTTTCCATACTCCGCATGGGATTGTAGAGACACCGAGATTTATGCCTGTGGGTACGACTGCGGCGGTCAAAACTATGACTGCGGCGCAGATTGAGGATACCCAGGCACAGATGATCCTGGCAAATACTTATCATTTGCACCTGCGTCCAGGTGAAGATATCGTTAAAGCAGCAGGTGGACTACACAAATTCATGAACTGGAACGGACCAATGCTGACCGATTCTGGTGGATTTCAAGTATTCAGCCTGAGTAAAATGCGACAAATTACCGAAGAAGGTGTGACGTTCAAATCACCCTTTGATGGACGGCGGATATTTATCTCACCGGAAAAATCGATCCAGATTCAAAATGCCCTCGGTGCCGATGTGATTATGGCATTTGATGAATGTCCGCCTTATCCGGCTACGCGGGAGGAAGTAATTGCCGCCACCGAACGGACCTATCGCTGGTTCGGACGCTGCGTTCAGGCGCATCAACGTCCTGAGGATCAGGCGTTATTTCCGATCGTTCAAGGCGGTGTTCACTTAGACTTACGAGCAGAAGCAGCTAAATCGCTGCAAGAATTTGACGTACATGGCTACGCCATTGGCGGTGTCAGCGTGGGTGAACCAGCACATTTTATTCACCAGATTGTCCGCGCTACGGCACCATTATTGCCAGAAACTAAGCCGCGCTACCTAATGGGCATCGGCACCTATAAGGAAATGGCGATCGCGATCGCCTCCGGTATCGATTTATTCGATTGTGTCATCCCTACCAGGGTCGCTAGGCACGGTGCAGCCTTTGTCAGGGGAGAAAGATGGAATCTGAAGAATGCTCCCTTCAAGCGCGATTTTACCCCCTTGGACGATACCTGCCCCTGCTACACCTGCCAGAATTTTAGTCGTGCATATCTGTGCCACCTAGTTCGGTGTGGTGAAATCACTGGATTTACCCTGTTATCGATTCACAACATCACTGAACTAGTGCGGTTTACCCAAAAGATTCGGGATGCAATTTTACGCGATCGATTTGTGGAAGAATTTGGTCACTGGCTAACTGACAATCGAAGCGATTCGTTGGCGGAACATGTCCCCGTACCTACGGTAAACTAACGCCCAGAGCAATAGCCGCAACCCAAGGTAATCGATTTGGATTAATAACTTCGATCGACGCTAGATGCAAACACAGGTTCAATCCGAATGCCTTCGATACAACTAGGACGCACCAGCATATACTCACCTTGAGTATTTTTCAGCGGTACAGTTGTAAAATCTGTAGAGGCAGATTTGGGCATTAGCTCATTGCTGTACCATTTTTGAAAATCTTGCATTGTCGGAAAGCGCACTTCTTCCCGATGACCGCCTGAGAGTAGCAAATGTACCGCGTACTCAGTTGCTGCGTTAGCCATAATATTCGATCGCGTTTGGTAGGACTTCTTAATAGTGAGTATGCCCAAATCTCGATCGAGATCGATCATTATTTGGCTTTTTGCGAAGGTTAGTTGCCCTCATCCCCAGCCCTTCTCCCTCAGGGAGAAGGGGCAAGAATAACAAAAAATATTGCAGCTAGATCTGAAGTCCCTCTCCTGCGGGAGCTACCGTGTATACACAAGTCCTGCCAGACTGGTTTTTAGGGCTATTAGCTGCTCGATAGCTTCGCTCACAACCACCCGCGACTAAAGTGCGGGCTACTAGGTAAAAGTCCACTGTTCGCGTAGCGTCACGAAGTGAAGTGGACTAAACACTCTCTTAGTCCACTTCAGTGGACTTGTGCTGTTAGCCCGCACTTCAGTCGCGGGCGATTATCGCAGTAATTTTCATTCAAAAACGGCTCTGGGTGGACTTGTGTATACACGATAGCCTGCGGGAGAGGGATTTAGGATGAGGGCCATTAACCTCCGCAGAATCAATAATCATAATCAAAACTGATGACCCCCATCAGGACAGCAAACCTGAGAAAACTTTACAAACGTTAACAATCGAGTTAAATTAGAGACATAGATAAATACATACCGTTTCCTCGGAAACAACAAGCAATCATAAACCAATGACAACAACCTTACAACGCACCCAGAACGCGAACGTCTG
>JANNDL010000142.1:0-2363 GCA_031387665.1 Chamaesiphon sp. OTE_75_metabat_95
TCTACCTATCTAGCACGACTGAAAATGGAGCTAATGAATATTGCGCTCGAACAGCAGCTTAGAACTAGTAAGAATGCCCGAAAAATTGCAATTCTCGATCGATTGTTAAATTGTGAGTCGGGTTCTCTGGGCAAAAGTTAATCGGTAGATCTTGGCTCTCTCGTACTTGTGACGATCGTTGATATAGAAGCTATCTTTCGATCGGAATAATCGATCGATTTACTGAGAATTAGATTCGATCTTTCGATGTAATTTTGCAGCAAATCGCTCGTGATTACTCCACCAACCAGTCAAATAACTCACCAACTTTTAACTGTCTTATTCATAGTGCATTAATACTAGATGCACTAGATTTTACTCCAAGGTTTCCCCCGTATCTACCCCAATACACCGGAATGAACCAAAGACTTACCCCAATCTGGCAAAGTTCTAGATATTGGTAGAAACACGAAAACCCCGCTATACGCGAGGTTTTGGTTAAAAGGCGGCACCCAGATTTGAACTGGGGGTGGAGGTTTTGCAGACCTCTGATACTTTCCTAAGAAAGCTCGATTTTGCCTGATTATGGGATTTAGTTAATTCAAGTCTGCTTAAATCTTGCTTTCAGATGCTTTGATTCTAATAAGTGCCTAGAAGATATGCTCTGCTTGCAATCGATGATTTAGGCAAAGACTTTTTATAAATTTTGGTGGCATTATCACTACGGGCTGAACACTCAGCCAAGTTGCTCATTTATAGCAACCGCCATATCCGTTAGGGCATTTTAGTCCGTGAATGCGGACTTTTCATTCCGTTCGCGGATCGTCTGCTTCCCGAAAGCAGTTCTGAAAACTACTCAAATGCTTGCAGGGTCATCATTTTAGCTGTTAGCAATAAGTGAGCAGGGTAAAAAGATGATTTCGGGTTATTTTGATTATATGCGGTAATAAGCTAATATCTTACATCCTATTTTAATTTTGCAGTAAAATCTAAACTAACAGTCTTCACTATTTTAGATTTAAAGTGAAAAATTTCCAGTCTGGTTACTATGTCCAACAAGGATATTACAAAAGCTTCCAGCCCAGCGAGATCGATCGAGTCTGGTTTCTGGACAATATGGAGCTAATTCAGCTACTAGGACGCGCAGATCGCGAACTGGGCAGGCTTGATATGTACTCGGATTACATTCCAAATATCGATCTGTTTATCAGTATGCACGTCCTCAAGGAGGCGACTCAATCGAGCAAAATTGAAGGCACTCAGACGAATATGGCGGAGGCACTCCTAAATCGAGAAGATGTTGCCCCAGAGAACAGAGATGACTGGGAGGAAGTGCAAAACTACGTTGCGGCAATGAAAGAGGCAATTGCCAATTTGGAGAAGCTACCATTTTCTTCGCGATTAATCCGTGAGACTCACGGCACGTTACTTCAAGGCGTGCGGGGTAAGAATAAGCAGCCTGGTGAGTTTAGACAAAGCCAAAACTGGATTGGTGGAGCTACCATCGATGATGCGATCTTTGTGCCGCCCACGCATAACTCGATTGGTGACTTAATGAGCGATATCGAGCGATTCGTTCATAATGACATGCAGTACTTTCCAGAACTTTTAAAGATTGCACTAGTACATTACCAGTTCGAGACTATTCACCCATTTCTCGATGGTAATGGTCGAGTGGGGCGGTTATTGATTACCTTGTACTTGGTCGATCAAGGCATATTAAAGCAGCCAGTATTATACTTATCAGACTTCTTCGAGCGTAACCGCACCAATTATTATGACAACCTGATGAGGGCGAGGGAAAAAAATGACCTGTTACAGTGGTTCAAGTTTTTCTTGGTTGGAATCATCGAGACAGCGAGTAACAGTGTGGCTACTTTTGACAATATTCTCAAGTTGCAAAAGCAGGTAGAGAGTCAAATTAAGACACTTGGCAGTCGATCGATCAAGGCTCAAAAGGTCATCCACTATTTGTATCAACGTCCAATTATCGATGCGGCAAAGGTGGGAGCAGTGGCGGAGCTATCGCCAGCATCGGCTTACAAGTTGATTGCAGATTTGGTGCAGTTTGGAATACTAGAGGAAATCACTGGTGGTAAGCGGGGGAAGCAGTATATGTTTATGGCATATTTGCGCTTGTTCAATTAACGTTTCGTCCCCATTTTCTGAAACAGCTTTATTGGTGTCTGGAGAGAATGTCTAGTAATGTTACAGCAGAGGCTTTGCGGAGAAGAATAGAAGTAAGGGACTTACAAGTAAAAAATCATTCCAACTTTGATTCTGGGATGTAGAAAATATCAACAAACCATTTACCAAGATTTAGTTGCTCATCTTGTACTTCTAAACAAGTTAATCGTTGAATTTGATTTTCCACCTCAGCCATT
>JANNDL010000151.1:0-23887 GCA_031387665.1 Chamaesiphon sp. OTE_75_metabat_95
CGTCGCCAAGGCGGTTAGGACATGGATTGTAGGGGCGGGTTTATGCTAGAAATTTCGGCTGTACACTCATAACCTCAGAACAAAACCCGCCCGCAACCGCCAAGGCAATAAATAATCTATTGTAATATGTCCTAACGACCTTGGCGGTTGCTATATCAACAAAACCTGCCCAACCTCACCAGAAACTACGTATTATTCACCAATAATCAGTAAAATATTTTGAATTTGGAATTGCTGAATTATGTACGACGTTAACGCACCAGCTTTTCCAGAATACATCGACGACGAATACCATCATTTGTCGAAGATTCAATTACCTGCCTTCGCTGGAATGCAGATTACCGATGGCCCCTATGGATCTGTCTCTGAACCTGGTACTTCAACCGGATCTACTCACGCGGCTGCCGATAAATCACTGGATCCGCAAGTCTTTCAAGCCGCAATCACCTGGGTGATTGAGCATGATGCCCAAATCAGACCCCTGCTATTCGCCGCTCTTGTCGAGCAGTATTGGGAAATGCGCGACTTGGTAATTGAGAGCCTCATCGACGAAAATCCAGATGATGTCGTACCAGCAATCGATCATCCAGAGGATCTCGCCACATTATGTGGCTTGGTAGCAGTTCACATTGGCGGTCTAAATCCTGCTGGAGAGCCAATCTTTGGGATCGAGCTGGGCTGTAATTGGGAAACTGAACACGGTGCAGGTGTCCAATTTGAAGGGCTACAGGTAATTGAGTCTGGGGATGCAGCAGTTGCCTTCAGTTTTTGAATAGCTCTGTGGCAATTACTCAAAATAATTAACGTGAGTAAGAGGGCTTAAAGCCCCACCTTTAGGTAGATTGTTGTGATGGTAGGGTTTAAATCCCCACCATCACAACCTCGCTTTTGCTACACAACGCTAGCGCGTTGGCAAAGTCTGCACTTTGTGCTTACAACTTTCAATTTTCACTTGATGCTATGAGTGCCGTTATTGTTCGCTGAAACTGGATCTAAAATTGGTAAATGATCCGACTTCAACTCTACTGAAACGGCTGGTTCTGAAGGGTCAGAAATCGGATTTCGAGACATAATTAAGGCGATCGCTCGACTGACATTATCAGGAAACATTGCGACCAAACTATTGTCTGGAGCGTTGTCCAATGCCCATTCGATCGCTTCGACTTCATTGAGCATGATTGTGTGGGGAACTGGAGTTTCAGTTATTACCTGTTCGATCCCTTGTACAATTAATTCGGCGGTATCACCCCAGGGACGACCGCGATTATCATCATCTTCTTTGACGATAATTCGATCGAAGAATGTCGCCGAAAGTTTACCCAGTTCAATCAAATCCTCATCCCGCCGATCTCCTGGCCCCCCAACGACCCCAATTGCCGAGCCAGTCCAGTTGTTGACAAAGCTACCAACTGCGGCATAGCCAGCGGGATTATGGGCATAGTCTACCAGGACGTGATAACGACCCATATTAAATAGATTCATTCGCCCTGGAGTCTGGGCGACAGAGGCTTTGAAGCTGCGTAAAGCAGCGCGAATATGTTCAGGGTTAACTCCTTGGACAAAGGCGGCTAGACAAGCTGCTAGAGCGTTGGCAATCATAAATGGTGCCCGTCCGCCGAGGGTGAGGGGGACGCGATCGACTTTTTCGATTCGATGCACCCAATCTTGCTGCAAGATGGTCAGGTACTCGTCGGCATAGACTGCGGCAATCCCGCCCCGTTGGACATGCGCTCGGACTAATGGATTGTCTGGATCCATCGAGAAGTAGGCAACTTTGCCAGGTACATCTTTGGCCATCGCTGCAACTCGCGCATCGTCGGCGTTGAGCACCGCATAACCATCGGGATGAACTGTTTCGGCGATCACTCCCTTGACTCTGGCTAATTGATCGATCGTTTCAATATCACCCAAACCTAAATGATCGGCAGCGACATTTAATACTACCCCCACATCGGAGTGTTGGAACGCTAAACCCGATCGCAAGATCCCGCCCCGTGCTGTCTCTAGAATCGCAATATCCACCGTCGGATCTTGGAGAATCATCTGGGCACTCTGAGGGCCTGTAGTATCGCCTTTTTCAATTAATCGATCGCCGATATAAATCCCATCGGTAGTCGTAAAGCCAACGTTATCATACACCTGACTGAAAATATGGGCGATCAGTCGCGTAGTGGTAGTTTTACCGTTGGTACCTGTAATTGCCACAATCGGAATCCGCGTGGGGGTTCCAGGCGGAAATAACATCTGGAGAATCGGTGCCGCCACATTTCGCCCCACGCCTTCGCTGGGTGAGATGTGCATCCGCAAGCCAGGTGCAGCATTGACTTCGACGATCGTACCATCTACTTCAGCTAGGGTTTTGGTAATATCGCTGGTGATCACATCAATTCCGGCTACATCCAGATCGATAATCCGCGAAACTCGCTCTGCTAGCCAGATTGTGTCAGGGTGAATCTCATCAGTCCGATCGATCGCAATTCCCCCCGTACTCAGATTCGCTGTCGCCCGCAGATAGCAAACCTCACCTGTTCGCAAAATTGTATTTAGGCTAAAACCCTGATTATTCAACATTTCAGCCGTTGAATCATCGAGTTCGATTTTGGTCAACATATTATCATGACCCTCACCACGGCGCGGATCTTGATTTTCCCGCTCGACTAATCCCGCAATCGAATCTATTCCATTTCCCACCACATGGGCAGGTACCCGTTCAGCGACTGCCACCACCTGATGATTGACAACCAAAATCCGATGATCTCTGCCCTGATAAAAATGCTCGACAATCACCCCACTAGAGATTTCCCGTGCCCGATCATAACCAATCCCAGCGTGCTCCCAATCCTTAATATCGATCGTAATTCCCCGCCCATGATTACCATTTAACGGCTTAATCACGATCGGATAACCGAGCCTATCGATCGCATCCTCCAATTCACCATAAGAATAAATCGTCATTCCCAACGGAACAGGCGCACCCATACCTGCCAGGATTTTTTTAGTCTTTTCCTTATCACAAGCTAGTTCTACGCCCAAAATATTGGTGCGGGAAGTCAAAGCCGCCTGAATCCGTTTCTGATGTCTACCATAGCCAAGCTGAAAAATGTCACACGTCTCCAGATGAATCCAGGGAATCCCCATCATTTGGGCTTCCTTCACCAGTGCCTCAGTACTCGCGCCCAAAGTCGCATCTGTCCGCATCTTCACCAAATCCGCCAAATCTTTTTCTAGTTCAGACTTTGGATATGTCCCCGTCTCAACAATGCTCTCACACAGCCGCAGCGCAGCTCTGACCGCGTATCGCCCCGCTGCTTCAAGCTGGTACTCAACAACAACTTGATAAGTACCTAGAGTCGCAGTCTCGCGGGTGCGCCCGAAGCCCACAGGCATCCCAGCCAGGGTTTGCAACTCCAGAGCCACATGCTCCAGAATATGCCCCATCATCGTCCCTTCCCGCACCCGACTGAGGAATCCACCCTTACATCCAGGTGAACAATAATGCTCATCCAAGCTGGGTAAGATCGCCACCAAACTATCATAAAAGCCAGTAATGGCATCAGAAGGCTTGTCTGCGAGATCCTCCAAATCTAGCCGCACGATAATGAGCTTCGATCGACGAATGCTCCAGTAATTGGGGCCGCGCAGCGTTTGAGTTTGGAGGATTTTCATAATGATGAAGGAAGTTCTAGCTGATTAAACAAAAAGTCAATCGCAACCTGAAATCTAATTTTACCTTGCGATGTTGACTCAAGGCTCTAGCTAGAGGTTAAAAAGATCTTACCATCAGTAAATTTCAAATCAAATCACGCATTCTGTATTGACGGATACACTTATCCAAGACAGACAAGATTCCCAGCCCTTAAGTTCGAGTGAAATTAAACTCAAAGCTCGGCTCCAGCCGGATGTCACAACCCTTGCCGTGAAAATTGGTAGAAACTGAGTACACAATCACCGGAATTCTTCCCTGTTGAAGTGTAGTAACGGATCGAGTCCCACAGATCGCAAAGTAATGATAGAAAGTACAAACACCCTAATTTACCTGCTTAAAGATCGATTTAGTTTCATTGATGAAATTCACAACAGCGAGAAACTCAACACCAAAATTGTCTCACTCCTATTCACTAGCTTTAGCTGCTTTGCCGTTTATGGTGCGATCATCGGTGCAACTAATATTCATACGCCAATTCAAATTCTCGCTTCTGCGATCAAACTTCCAGCACTATATTTGCTCACTTTGATTGTTTGTTTTCCAACACTGTACATTTTTAACGCTTTCTTTGGCTCTCGGAGCAGTATTCGTCAACATTGGGCATATTTATTATCAGCAATCACCGTAATTGCTGTTCTCTTATGTGGCTTTGCACCGATCTCCTTGTTTTTCTTGTTAACTGTCAGTGACAAATTTTTCTTCTTACTATTGAATGTCACAGTTTTTGCAATTACCGGAACATTAGGAATATCTTTCCTCTATCGCACGATGAGACCAACTGATATAGAAGATCAGTCTGGGAATATCAAAATCAGAAGAAATATCCTCAAGTTTTGGCTGGCTTTATATGGCTTCGTAGGTACTCAATTGGGTTGGACTTTACGACCATTTTTTGGAACTGGAAATACTTTTGAACTATTCCGTCCGCGAGAAGGCAGCTTCTTTACAGCCATCTGGGAGTCAATGCATAGAATTGGCTTCTAGGAATATATGTCAGCCACAGATCCTATTTGCAATTCAACTAAAAGGCTACATTTAAACATAGACAATGATAGATAAATTTAGTGAATTAATTATTCCTCGATCGACAGTAGAATCGATTGGCAAACATGAGATTGGTAATCTGATGATTGGTTTTACCTGGAGACAAAATGTGTGGCGACAACCACGGAAATTAATCCAGATCGTCTCAATTCAAATCATCGGTGCTGGAATTGTCTTTGCAGCAATGATGCTACCAGTCGATCGAGGATTAAATGTTTATCGATCGAGCCAGTCTCAAGCTGAAAGATCGACGCAAATATTTTTAGTGGATGGTGGAATTACGATCGGGATTTTAGCTGGAATTAATAGCTGGATTTTGCGTCGAGGAAAACACTTGCAAAGATTTCTTAAACTAGTAGAGCAAATTGAACAATACAATCAGATTATTGAATCAATTATTACGCTGCAACAAGTAGCTATTTTGACCAACCATCAACCTGAATCTCATCATACTGATAGTACCATCGAGATCCTCAGTCAAACTCGCCAAAATTTATTAACGGGACTCGAAATAGATCGATATCTAGATCAGTATCCTAACTCAGATCAACTGGCAGTTTCGATCGCTCATAATCTAATTAATCTGCAAGATTTAGCCCACCAACCCCAACTCGCCGAATATGGTACCCTCTTGAGCCAAGCCTGGGAGATTGGGATGAGTGTATACACTGAGGTGACTTGTCCAGTCAATCGATTATAATTTGATGGTGATTGCGTATTTCAGCGATGATGAGAAGTAGTATTACCCTGGCACAATCTTACGAGCTGTTTGGCTTGAAATCAGTAGGATCGATCGATGAAATTAAACAGATTTATCGGAAAATTGCTAAACAACTTCATCCCGATCTTCATCCGCAAGATCCAACTGCTCACGCTCAATTTAATCAGCTTAATCAAGCTTATCAGTTACTTTTAGCCGCAGCCGAAACAGCAACTAGTCACACCGAGATTAACAAGATTAAACTCTCGGCTGAGTCATCAGTCCCAGAGTATACCGTGACTTCCGTGCGAGTGAATAATGTTGTCGATCGAACACTTTCACCTAAAGATTTACAGATCAAGCAGGTAGCTTTTGACAACTTGCAAAAATTGATATCTCAAGACAACTTTATCGCCGCAGTCTTAACAATCGATCGATTAGCCATAGCAATTCCCAACTCTAGTGAAATATCCAGAAAGCAGTCCGAAGTGTATTTTAAGTATGCTCAGGACTTAATTAAGTACCGCAGACAAATTGACGTAGCCCGAAATTATCTCAAGGCCTCACTTAAAATCGACCCGCACAATCAACAGCGTTGGGAAGCCGTTAACCGAGAATTTAATCGAATTGAGCGGATGATTAAGTAATTTATGATATTATCATTCCTGGAAAGGTGTGTGTCGCCTCTGCCCACGCGATAACTGTGAAACTCAACATCATCGACGGCGCGGCTCTGAAAAGATTAGCTATCCTCGCGACTATTATCACATCAATATCGATATTTCTTTGGTCATTGATGGTGTGGATGCCAGGAGAGAGCTATCACCAAAATTTACAGCCGCTGAGTTCGAGCGAAATTAAACTCAAAGCTCGGCTCCAGCAGGATATCGAAACCCTCGCTATCAAAATTGGTCGGCGAAATTTCGACAGTTATCAAAACCTCGTTGCTGCCAAAGATTTCCTCACCACAGAATTAGAACAGGCAGGATACAAAGTTCGAGAGCAGCAATATACAGTTGAAACGAAAACATTCAGCAATCTCGAAGTCGAAATTTCTGGGAGCAGCCGCGCTGATGAAATCCTCGTGATTGGCGGACATTACGATAGTGCTTTTAATACTTTAGGCGCGAATGATAA
Source organism: Chamaesiphon sp. OTE_75_metabat_95 (assembly GCA_031387665.1). GTDB lineage: Bacteria > Cyanobacteriota > Cyanobacteriia > Cyanobacteriales > Chamaesiphonaceae > Chamaesiphon. The sequence continues at coordinate 6,588 of JANNDL010000151.1, forward strand.
TGCTACAGGTGCAGCAGCAGTCCTCGCCCTTGCTCGTGAATTTGTTGGGACAAAGCCACTGCGGACATTGAGATTTGTCGAGTTTACCAATGAAGAGCCACCCTACTTCCAAACCAAAAATATGGGCAGCTTGGTATATGCCCAAGCCGCTAAACAACGAGGCGATAAAATTGTGGGCATGTTTAGTTTGGAGACACTAGGCTATTTTACCGACCAAGCAAATACCCAGAAATATCCACCACCACTCAGTTTTCTCTATCCCAACCAGGGCAATTTTATCGGCTTTATTAGCGATATTGACTCGCGAGAATTGCTCCGCAATACAATTCGTTCCTTCCGCGCCCAAGCGAAGTTTTCCTCTGAAGGTGCGGCTCTACCCAGCTCGATTCAAGGTGTCGGCTGGTCGGATCAGTGGTCATTTTGGCAGCAGGGCTATCAAGCTTTGATGATTACTGATACTGCTCCTTTTCGTTATCCTTACTATCACACGGATGAAGATACGGTGGATAAAATCGACTTTGAGAAGCTGGCTAGAGTCACTAATGGAATCAGTAAGGTAATTCGCGATTTCGTCGGTTTAGAGGGATAATTGACGCTATAGTTTAATCAGCTAAGAACCTTGAAAATAGCATCCCAAATAATTGAATGTTTTTCTGCATTGTTAATAATATCATCCCATAAAACTGGTGGAGACTGAAGCAGAGAATCTTGAGTGATAATTTGGCTCCAGTCCAGACGAGTAGGATCAGCATCAGAAACGCCTGCTTTTTGCATTTCTGTCAAAAAAGCTTCAGCTACGATCCCATAACCAATAGTTGAAGGATGCATACCATCTAGACTGAATAATCCGCCACTTGTTCTAATTCCATTCTCAGTTCTGAGTGACAGAACACTTGGGATTGGATCTAATTGAAGCAGAGGGTGATCGATAAAACCTAGCGAAGCATAATATGCTTTTAGCGGTCGATCGGGAGCATCCGTAGAATGATTTCGTTTAACAGCTAGACTATTTAAAATCCCTCCTGTGTCAACAATATGCCAATTATCACCAGCTAAAGCTACTTCATCCCGAATTATTTGGTTGAATTCATCAATGATACGATCGATCTTTTGAATTTCAGCTCCTGTCAAATGACTATTTGAAGAATGGTTGAAATTAGCTTCGGTGCAGAAGAATCTGCCATAATATTCAAAGTATTTACTATTGCTTGACAGTTTTCCAATTCCTGTGGCAATTGGTGGAATAGTGACATAAGGTATTGTGCCTACAAAAACATGAGTAACCGGAGAAATTACTCCCTTGATTTTTGCCACAAGCGCGGCATAATCTCGTTCAAAAATTTTAGGATGAGTTAAATTGAGTCTATGTCTCTCTTCAGGATCTAGGCTAGCAAAATCAGCAGGCATTTCATGGATTTTTAACTGTCCAACTGTTCCTAAGCAATCATTTGCACCCATCCAAACAATTAGATTTTCTACACCTCCTTCTGTATCATGGATGGCTTGAAGATTATCGATTTGAGTCCATTGTCTTTTCCGTTGTTCATTGGCAGGGTTGAGTACTTGACGAGCAGTTCGATACATTGCAGCACTCGGTACACCCAAAAAATCATTTTCAATCCAACCTTCACTAGTTTCAATTATTCGATCGCAGTAATCAGAGTGGATAGTGAGCGTATCTAATACCCGAAATCCCCAGACAGAAAGGTTGTGAAACTGACCATTGAAAGATGAAGGTATACTGCCTTGCCCTCTTTCGTACAACTCTTCAGTAGCATTGAGAAACTCACCTAAAAGAGCGGGGAAACGGAATATCCACTCATCTAATGAAATTTCAGCTCCTAACTCGGCACTCATGGAAAGCAGAAGTGCTTCGATATTGATTGGTAAGCCATTACCTTCGTAACTAGGTATCCGAAAATCAGCAGGTGCAGACAAGCCAAATGAGCGAGCAATCATCGTTGGAAATGACAGATCCGTCTTCAATATGGCACCACTTTGAAATCCTTGAGCTAGACTATCACCGATCGCTACTAATTTTGCCATATTTCACTCCTTCTGTTTTATTATTGATAGATACACCGTTCTCAAATAAAAAATTGAGGACGATGTAATATACTTTAAAATCATTTACTTTGAAATAGGTAATGTCGTCGAAATAGGTTTTGAAACTTCCTGCTTAGGCGTGCTTATTAATGCTTTATTTCGCTCTTCGCTTAGTATTTTCACTCGATCATTTGTAGTAATAGCTACTTCAGCCATGATTTGCAAATAGGCAGGGATGCTCACTAGTAAAATACTGACGGCAGTTGAGAGAATTGCAGCAACAACATAAAATAGTCCAATTTTTCTCGTTTCCTTTACTTTTCTGTATTCGATACCTTTATCTATATATACCAGCATTAATGCCGCTACTAAGCCCAGAGGGTAGCAACCGATTGCTGGAGAATATTTGAATCGATCGACAAATGCAATTGTTGCCCCAGATAAAACTACGGGTAGAATCGCAATAAGAACATTTTCCCACTGTTGCACATCTTTGATATATTTAACTCCAATTACAGAAATTGTTCCAACAAAAGCTCCAAGGCAGAAAAGACCAAGATAATCCATTGTATTTTAATCCGAAGTTGCTATTTTGTTACATTCGCAACTTACAATCAATACTTAGCTATTAATTATTATAATAATATTGACTCGTAAGTTGTTAGCTATTTGAACTATTTTGGTGACTAATTGCCTTAAAGAGTCTAAAGAATTTAAGTAAAATATTAGACAATTAATGTTCTGTTCTGCTATAGAATTATTATTCTGGTTTAACTTCTATATATCCTGGATTAATATTCCATTTGATACCTGTTCTAAATTGGAAATCGGTACCAGTCTGTCTACCTGTATTACCTCCAAAAGATACTGAAAGCCATGAATTATCAAAAATTCTCGGCTCAAACCCTACTCCAAATGACAGATAATCATTTATTTTTTGACTGCCTTGGCTTTCACGGTTATATGCGGTTTCTAGTGAAAATCTAAAGTCTCTATTCCCTGATTGATAACGAACACCACCAACCAAAGTATCAGCATTAACAAAACCACCCTTCTTATCGGAAACTCTTTCTCCACCGCGTGTAGATGCGTGTAGCAATAGTTGAGATTGCTCACCCACTTTTTGTCGGTAGGTTGTCCAAACACCCATACCTTCACCCCGTAAGTCAGAGTAAAGACCAGTGGGACTAACCCAACTCTGACCAATTGCAATAGTCCACATAGGTTTCTGTGCAGCTTTTTTTTCAGCCTTTGCTTTGACCTTTTCAATGTCGGGATTATATGCCATGGCTGCTTCCTTCAACTGCTGTAGAGTTGCTTTTGCTCCACCTGTTGTGCTGACTTTCTTTAGAATGTCTTTGTGAATGTTAATCAGATCTTGGGAATATTCTTCATCCATTCTAGGATCGCCTTCGTTGATAATTACGAATTCAATGCCTAAGCCTGCACGGGCAGTACTAGTTTTATCTTCTGATTTTGTAGTTGCAATCGAAAGTTTTGTATTCGAGGCAAAACGCTGAAACCATGAATTCCGATAATCCTCAAGAGTAAGCTCGTTACCCCGAATTAATACATATGGTAAGGTGTCAACAGCAATTCCTGTATTAAATTTGCCATCATTATCTAATCCGTTCAGCACTTGTATTCCAAATTGGTCGGGTGTTGAAATTGTGGTGATTTTCCCATCTCCTAACCCAAATAATTGTGCCGCTGGTGATGTAGGAGTCGCTAAATTTAAGCTAGTGAAGGCAGTCGGAACTTTAGCTGGGGGTGAAGGGAGACTCTGCGAAATAGTAGTGCTTTGTATTTGTGTTGAAGGAATATTTGTCTGCCGAATGGAACTATTTTCATTTCTGTTTACAATTGAATAATTCTCTATAGAATCTGCAATAGCTTCATTTGCTGTCAATAATATCACTAAAGCTGTCGTAGTAATTCCTATTAATCTAATACTGTACATAAGTTTATGATGATTTAGGTGAATTTAATCTGCAAATTGTCTTTACTTGTGGACCTGTCGGAATAAAGTCAATAATATTTCTGCTGATCTTCTCTATGATAGTGCTACAAAACCATTGAATATAAGTGATAAAGTAGCATCGACAACAATATTAGATTTCTCATTTACTTGAATTGGCAAAATAATACTTGTATCAGATTGTCTTATGTCAAGATAAAATGAAAATTTTATATCTGGACCAGCTAAGTTACTATGAACAACAACCCAGCCAATTTCAGTACCAATTAAATCTCCAACAGTAGCACTAGCAGATTTTAGAAGTATCATGGGATCAAGTTCTATCTTATGTAAATCCCCCCCACTCGAAGATGGATTACTGTTCAATGTTTTAATCACATTATTCTGAAAGTAAAGATCGCACGATCCTATATCATCACCACCAAATTGGATAATAACTATAGGATTTGATTTAGTTAAGTCTAATGGCATGATTAATTTCTTCTAATTTTAAATGTGAAATAACAATATATTTCAACTATGCTGCTACACTTGCAGTATAAATCTATACCGATCGATCTGTCAGTGAGAAAAAGTGAGTTATTTATGGCAGATTTGGTGAAGTTTTGTAAAGAACATCTGATATGGTAGCATTTGTAATCGATCGAGCATCAAAAGCGCAACCTTCATAAAAAAGAGCAGCGATCGCTACTCCAGATATTGATAGATTATGACTATTGAATGTTTTGGATATAAATTGCTAGAAATTAGCGATCGCATATTGAACTGCGGCTAAGGCATTGACAAGACCAAAACCAGTTGCATTATCTGATCCAACAGTTGCCTGATGATTAAATCGAGGATGACATCGACCTGTCGAGACATCTGTAGCTGTTTTTGTGAGGGATTCTACTACCTGTGCAGGTGTTATTCCTGGCTTGGCACCGAGAATCAATGCAACAACACCAGCAAGTTGAGGAGCTGCGGCGGAAGTTCCAGAAAATAACGCCCAGCCATCGTTTTCCGTTGTGCCATCAGTGATGGGATCATCCGAAGCTACTTTGCTCTCAGCGACATCAATCTCAGATCCTGGTGGGACAGGTAGCATGAGGTATTGCGCTCTGGGCAAAAGACCAACCAAGCCACAGACAGTCGGCACTCGAACACCTGGGAACCATGGACTGTCATAGCCACTGGAATAATTTGATGCTTGTAGTGTCAGGTCTTGAGCCATATGGGTACCACCCGCAGCGATGACACCTGGAACTTGTGGCTCGATCGAGAACTGTCCATTACCACCAGAAAAGATCACAACGATACCTTGCTCGATCGTGTCTTGGATTTCGAGAGCCATGGCTCGATCGAATCGACCTGGCTGATTTCGAGGTGGATAAGAGCCATTGCCACCCCAAGAGCAAGTGATGATTTGGGGATTCAACTCTTTTGCCTTGAGAAAGCCACTCATTGCACCCACTAAATTTCCACCATTATCAGAAACTCGGATTCCCTGTAGGACTGCACCAGGAGCAATCGCGAAGATATTGGCAGACTCACCAGTGCCATGACCGATTGGATCTTTGCTTGGGTCAGTGTTTGGCACAACAGTAATTGTCGGCTTGACGTTATACCCCTGAGCAATAAAAAATGGATGTTGGTATTGACCAGTATCTGGCATGGCAACTGTCACTCCTTCCCCCCGAAATCCGGCTCGGTGTGCTTGCAATGCATTTAATCCCAGGGCCACATCATTGGGAACGTTCAGGTGAAAGCGGCTGGAGCTAGGAGGTAATGGGGATGGTGATACCCCATGACAAACTTTAGGGCGTTCGATCAGAATTCCGTCAATATTCGGTAATGTTGATTTTGCATAAGCTACACCTAATTCTGTTGGTTGATGATCGCCGACAATATCAATGTGGGTAACATAACGAGTTTCACCACTTTCCGCCAGCATTAGTCGCTCTTTAGTCTCAATCTTACCGCCAGACAATTGCTCATATGCACTGGGCGATCCGGCTACAGCAAATCCTAATTTACTAGCGGCAATGATGGTAAATCCTAACTGTTGGAGATCCTGTGCCACAAGATCTCGAACTTCGGTAGGAGCATGAAATGCGGTACTAGATGTTGCCAATTCAGTAACTGAATCGCTAAAAACTGAGACTGATCCTCGGACTGAAATATAGCCATGGATCGAACTTGGAGCTGGACTATTCGATAAAAATTCTAAGGGTAGGCTGGGATTCATAAACTAAGTTCTCCTTGTTGATCAATAAGGTTGACGCTGTTTGGGAATGCCGATTGACAATACATGCTCCTGTATTGCTACTGGAACTGGAATTTCAATCGGTGCATCGGCATCTTTTAAGTTCACTGAAAATACAATTTCAAATTGATCTCTAGTGCCAGAGATTAATAAACCTGCTTTCATTGGTATAGTATTCAGTCCTTTTTGCTGCAACCATTGGCTCACTAAATTGTTTGCACCTTTCTGATTCCACACCAATAAAGCCTCGATAAATTCATCATTCATTTTGTCAACTATGACGGTGCTATCTTGGGAATTAGACAAGACTAAATCTTGTCTTTTCATCAGCGGCAGATGGAAATACTGCACAGAAATCAGTAATATTGAAATTATGCATATGACTATAGGAATGCTGATTCTCACAATCATAAAATACCCATGCCGCAATCTAAGTTTTTCTCGTGATTGAATGAGTTGAATTAGAAAATCTATTTGAATTCTGTAACAACTTTATTCGCGATCGCAGTACCAACTTGATTCCCACCTTGGGCATCAAATTGCCAATGTACCCCCAGATAAATGCGACTTTGATCGTTGTCTTTGATCGCGTCTGCAAGGTTGAATTTTTTCGTGTATTTAGGGCGAACAACGCCTGTATTGTCAGTAGTTACTCCATTAAATTCATCAGAGACAAATTCGACATTAATTTCTGCTGGTGTGCCACCAAGCAAAGCCGCCGCCGTTTTAAAACAAGCCGCCCCAAAAGTCGCATGTCCAGACGGATAAGCTGGAAAACCTGGAGTCCCATTCGGCTTGAGCGAATTACTACTTGGCGCACCTAGTGGCAGCCAGAAAGGATCGCCCTTTTGGACTCGCACTTTATTGCCATCACCCTTACCCATCGGCCCCCAACCAGCTTCTGCTTCGCGAATCCCGACAACTGGTCGCCAAACGTCATAGCGATACTTCCAGTACCAAGCAGCAATTCCGGCATCAGCCATTGCTACATTAATTGCGGTTAATACCTTCAGTTGTAATTCATGAGGTTGGATTGCAAATCCCTCGATTGCTCGCACAACTTGATTGTAAAGACGCGGCGGTACACCAATTTTATTTGCACCATCATAACCCCAGAAAATTCCAATTACTGCATTGTCTGGATTTGTCTGTGGAAGGCTATTTTTCCCACCTGTAACTACTTCGTCAAAGGCTGCGGCATAACTGCCAAAGCTCAAGCCCACATCATTTGAGCCATCTAAACTTGGGGGACGTTCCAATGGCGCATCGGCTAGGACATTATCGAGGACAAAGGGCGTTACCAATCCCCAATTTCGTCCCAGAGCCTCTTGTTTCGGGTTGAGCGGATCGGGACGGTGGTATCCGGCAGCTTGGTTGTAGAGAGTGTCGAGTTGTGGTGCTGAGGAGCCATCATTCATTCGGGAGGCAATCCAGGCATCGGCTACCTGTTCGCCATATTTACAGGCAAGATCGTTACAACAACCGTCTTCATTCGAGCTGGAAAATTTTGCAGCTTCGGTAGCAATGAATTTTTTGAAGTCTGGATAAAGTACTGTTGCCGCCCGAACACCAGCGCAGAGCATCGCCGCAGAGCCGTTAGCAGCATTTTTTACCAGCGTTGCGGGGAGATTGGGAATTTTATTTGCTGCCAGTATGGGGTTGAGTGTTCCACCCCATACCGCTGCATATGCATCATGGGCGGCGAGATGAATGATTGCTAGAGCGCGAGATGTTTTCGTTGGACCACCATTACTGGGCATGTGCCCATCACTAAAGTCGAGGGCGACTAGTTGCAGGGCTAGATCGTTAATATTCAGGATGCTCATCGATCGCGTAGATATAGACTGATGGCTATAGGTTACATCTAGCTAACTGGAGTTGTCGGTGAGTAAAAGTGAGTTATCGATCGAGTATTATATGAATTTTTGTAAAACAAGCTACAGGAAGTAGTAAATCGCAATGGTATACTTTGAATACAAATAAATCGTAATCGCCCCGATCGAATCTATGCAACGAAATTAATTCTGTCGCCCAGAATCTCTAATTATTCTGGCTAACTGATTATGGCAAAGATAACTTGTGTCCATCTGAACGGAGAGCAGGCGGTGCGATTGATCGATCGATTTTTATCGAAAGCAAAGCAGCCAAAACTCAACGATCTACAATCGACGATCGTACTGGAAACTTGGGTGGGTAGTACATATAGATCGATCGCCGATCGATTAGCCTACGATCTTGATTACATCAAACAAATTGCAGCGAGGTTGTGGAAATCTCTTGCTCAATTATTGGGGGAAAATATTTGTAAAAATAATCTTAGATCGGTATTAGAACGTTATCAGGCATTAATCAGATCATCAGATGGGGATGATTTAAGTGATGATGTAGATGCAGATTTACAGACGATCGATACTTGGATGATTGGCGATCGAATCACCACAATGTCTATTTCTTGCGACCCCGATTGTCATCACCAGCCAGGATCTCTAAGCCTAGATTTACAGGTACAAAGTGAACTTGAATCATTGATTTGGCAAAATTTGCACCAGCCAGTGAATCCAAATATTTTCATGGATGAGATCTTAGCTGCTTTAACACTTAGGAATCCTGGGAAAAGTTCTGTCAATTGCTTAATTGTCAACTGCTATTTCGATCGACATATTAACCCTGAGCAAATTTGCTAGCTATTGATTACTTCAATACTGGTGGTAAACCGACTTCTTTGGGCGTAACTAATTTACCCTCAAAACTCATTGCATATTCGCCAATACTTCTAGCTTCGGCTACCTGACGACGGAGTTCAGCTCGATCGAAATCATTGTCCACACCGCCTAGTAGATAGACAATTAATTTAGCTGCTAAATCCCTCCCAGATACCAGAATTCGTTGCTTATTTGGATCGTACAAAATCCCATACCAGAGGGATTGGGGCGTGTTAATCTGACTAAAACCACCATCGGCATCATATCGATCGAGTTTACGGAACACCTCAGTTTCAGCCATTTGTTTTTTAAAAACCGCCGTCCCTACGCCTTGCGCGAAAGCAACTTGCCCAACGGGACGAAATAAAATATGTCCCTCGCCACCCCCAGGCTCAAAGCTAAAGCGACGTAATTTGGGGGTATCTTCCCCCTTCAACCGTCCGAAACTAGTAAATTGAGACATTCGATCGAACAACGCACTAAAGGCTGCCATGCCCGATTCTAGTTCGGCTGTGTCTGGACGCAGAGGCACTAAACCCTTTTGGGCTTTGGGTTTCCAATGTGGATATTGATACTGGAGATATTTCGCCGCCATATCTTGCAAGGCTTGCAAAGTAGTTAATACGGTTGTCTTCGTCGCTACCGTTGCACTATCCCAATTCACACGCGGCTTGCGTTTGGGCAGATCTTTTAGTAATGGATGATTGACGGCAATATTCCGCGCCACGATCGCAAAGCCATCATTTTCATCTAATTGTGCTAGTTGTCCTTTACTTAATGCCACCGCCATCAAGTTCACATGGACAAAGATCGATCGAATTCTTCTTCTCGCAGCTAGTTGCGTTTCCCCCATTACCACCGCCGAAATAAATTCAATCCCGATCGTTTCCTGAGGTAGACTCTCTAAATATTCATCGGATGTATTTAATTCTGCACGAGTAATCTTGCTCCCAATCGGCTGGCGATCTTTATTGTATCGAGGCAATTCGCCCGTACTTAATAGCTCCATCAAACCCTGCACACCCATCAACCGATGTTGTCCATCGAGGGCATAAATCCGCACCGATTCACTCACATCTAATAAACCGAAATTATCATTCCCATCGATGGCTGTAAATATCGCCGCTGACTCAGTTGCTTTCCCACCTCTTCCCCACTCTGGTGCATGAATATTATCAATCCAAGCCCTGTCGATTGTTACTAATACGGGCGGAAATTTATGAGTAGTTCGCCCTGCTAAATACTGAACCAAAGCAGCCTGTCTAGTCCAATCTAATGGACGCTGCTGAATCACTTCGATGCTATCACTATCGATTTCAATATTCTGTGCTTTTGCCTGATATTGCTCCGATAATAGACTCATCTCTGAGGCATATTTTACTCGATCGGCCAACCATTGCAACGTCACTGTGCCAATATACGACTCGCTTCCGCCCATCTGGGTACGTTGCACGAAAATCTGATTCGGCTGGGTGCTGGGAATGTTGCTGGCTGGCATTGGTTAACGGCTGAGTGGAGTTACCGCACCTAGATTAGCAGCTTTCGCCCTAGATTAGCAAGGTTTTTAAAAACTTATTGGATGATGATGGCGATTCGGCTAGTTATTTAGGTGTATACATGGGCGTAAAATTATCTGGTGAATTTGTACTGTCTAAATACTTTTTTAACCGCAGAGGCGCAGAGGACGCAGAGAGATTTCTAGTCATAGAATAACCGCATCTTGAAGTACTCGATCTCTGATTCTTTCCTTGAGCATATCAACAGTTGCGACATCTATCGAACGCCCTAATAAATCCTGAAGATCTAGAATTAAGCCAGATGGGAACCATGCGCTGCGTTTAGATCGATCGTAATCTATTAAGAAGTCTACATCACTATCGATCGTCGCTTCCCCCCGCGCTACCGAACCGAATACTCGCACGTTAAATGCTCCATGTTGTTCGGCGATAGCTAGGATTTGAGTTCGTTTAGGGGCGAGTAAATCCTGAATTCCCAATCCGACTGTTTGTGCCATAAATACTTGTCTCTAGGCTATTTCGGAAAGCTTGTATTTACAATAGTCTGCGTTAGCATTGCTTTTATAAATTGGATCGTAAGCTTACCACTATTACTCATTTTACTCGATCGGACAGCAATTCATAGAACTCATTTAACTTGCGACGGAGAGTTTCTTTGGGAATGAGTTTGATTTCATACTCAGCAACAATAGTCGGGCTGAGAGAGCGACTCAAGGCATATTCGACGACTTCATCATCTTTATCACGGCAGAGTAATACGCCGATGCTGGGATTCTCATGGGGTTTCTTGACATCTCTGTCGAGTGCTTCGAGGTAAAATTATAATTGTCCGAGGTGTTCTGGCTTGAATTTATCAATTTTGAGTTCAAAGGCAACGAGGCTTTGCAGTTCGCGATGGTAGAAAAGTAAATCGATGAAAAAGTCAGTATTGCCAACTTGGAGGCGATATTCTTGCCCCATAAACGAGAAATCGCGCCCAAGTTCGAGGATAAAATCTTTGAGACACAGAATCAGCGATGTCTTGAGGTCGTTTTCGGAGTGGCTGGGCGGTAGATTGAGGAAATCGAGGATGTAGCTATCCCGAAAGACTCCCGTTAGTCTCTGGGGCTGTGATTTGGTGACTAATGGAAGTTTAGCATCGGCGAGTAGGGTTCGCTCGAAGATACCGCTATTAATCTGTCTTTCTAGTTCGCGGGTTGTATATCTTTCTGTAGCAGTAAGCTGAATGTAAAATAACCGCTCGGCTTCGGTTTTGCAGCGCGACATGATGATGCGGTGGTGAGTCCAGTTCAATTGCGTCCGCAGTGCGGACGCAATTTCAGGATAGGTTTCGTAAAATCGGCGCATCCTTTCTAGATTGCGCTTTTCAAATCCCTTGATGCCAGGTTCCTGAGTTTGGATAAAGGTGGCGAGTTGTTCAATTGTTTTTTGTCCCCAGTCGCTGGTTTTCAAGCGTTCGCTGATGTATTTACCGATGCTCCAATACAATTTGATCAGTTCTTGGTTGCTAGTAGCAATGACGTAGTTTTGAGCATTTTGGATGAGGGCAAGGATTTCAGTGAACTGGGGCTGCAATTTATCTGTCATCGCTTGCATCTATGAGGTTCCAGGAACTAGGCTAACAGCTTACGGCTCAGACTTGGCAAGGGTTTTTAAAAACTTAACAGATTGATGATTTCCTTGTATACTGAGGGATAGATTAGATTTGGTGACTACGGAGAGGATAGGGAACAAAAGATGTCAAAATTTGGATAAAAGTTAGAAATTGACAGAAATACTAGAAGTCTCATTTCGAGATACTACGTTAATGAATAAAAAGCTTTAGTTTGAGATTCTCATGAGTAAAATGTTAGATGGATATGACCAGCAGGATTTAGATTATTACTGTAAATGCTTTGCCAATCTTAATGTTAGCAGTAATAAAAAGCGTGGAGAAGCTCAGTATAAGCCAATATTAATTTTGTCAGTGCTAGAGCTAATTACTCAAGGGGACATCGTTGATAATCATATTCCAGTATCCGACGAGCTAATTGCAACTTTTAAGAAATACTGGAGTATTCTGTCGACTAACTCTAGTTATCAAGGTGGTTTACACTATCCATTCTTTCATTTACAGAGTGATGGCTTTTGGCATCTCAAGTTTAAAGAAACTTTTAATGGTTTACAAGCTAAAACTACAAATAAGTTGAAGGCAGCAGTAGAATATGCCTATTTAGATGACAAGTTATTTAACCTGCTTCAAGATTCATTCACGAGGCAGATACTAATAGATAGTCTAGTTGCTACTTGGTTTGCAGATAGTCAAGCTGTATTGAATGATTTATTAGATATCAACCAAAGTTTTGAGCTAATCGAAGACCCTGAATTAGAAAATTTTGATTCTGACATTAAGTTCACATGGCGTAAATCAGTCATCAGAAATTCTTTCTTTCGCAAATCAGTCGTCCATGCTTATGATTATCGATGTGCATTCTGTAAAATAAGAATTATTAGAAACTCAAATCATAATATTGTTGATGGTGCCCATATTAAACCTTTTGCTAATTTTTTAGATAGTAAGATTGATAATGGATTATCTCTGTGCAAGAATCATCATTGGGCATTCGATCTCGGTTGGTTTAGTATTGATAGTAACTATAAGATATTAGTTGCACGAGATTTGGAGGATGATTCGCCGCATACTAGATCGATGAAAGATTTCCACAATGAGTCTATCTCGCTACCGATCAAGGAACAGTACTTTCCAAGATTAGAAGCACTCGAATGGCATCGAGAAAATAAATTCAAAGCTTAATAAATTCTAGAATATAACAATTATCACCATGAGCAGTCTTCCAGCCGTAGCACCTTTATCAAGAAATTTAGCCCAATTAGTAGAACATATTGACGAACTGACTAGAGAAATCCAAGCTTTGTATCTGAGTGATAGTGTGCCGTGGATTTTAGGTATTTCTTGGGGAAAAGATTCATCGACAATCTTACAGTTGATTTGGACAGCGATTGAGGCTTTACCCGTCGAGCAGCGACATAAAAAAGTTTATGTGATGACTACAGATACACTGGTTGAGAATCCAATTGTATCAGTTTGGGTCGATAGATCGATGAAACAATTAAAGACTGCGGCTGAATCAAAGTCAATGCCATTTGAGCCACATCTGCTTCATCCTCCAGCTAAAGATTCATTTTGGTCGTGCTTAATGGGTAAAGGCTATCCAGCCCCACGGCATGGATTTCGGTGGTGTACAGAGCGGATGAAAATTAAGCCAGTTAATCAATTTGTTCGTAATATTTTGCGAGTTTATGGTGAAACAATTGTTGTCTTAGGTGTGCGGAAAAGTGAAAGTAGCGTTCGTGCCGCAGTTCTGAAAAAGAATGAAGTAGGTAGAGTCAGGGAGAGATTAAGCCCTAATCCTAACTTAGCCAATTCTCTCATATATAGTCCGATCGAGGATTGGCGGACTGATGAGGTGTGGATGTATTTGATGCAATTTCCGAATCCTTGGGGTGGCAATAATCAAGATTTGTTTACTCTCTATCGCGGTGCGACGGCGGATAATGAATGTCCGTTAGTAGTTGATACATCTACGCCTAGCTGTGGTGATTCTCGGTTTGGTTGTTGGGTGTGTACATTGGTAAGTAAAGATCGATCAATGGAGGCGATGATTCAAAATGATGAGGATAAAGAATGGTTGCAACCATTGTTAGATATTCGGAATGAATTGGATATTCATGACGATCGAGATAAGCGGGATTTTCGGCGGATGTATGGGACAGTTGAACTGTTTGAGCGTAAGTCTAAAGAGCATAAAAACACAACTGAAGTAGTGCCAATTCCAGGACCATATACTAAGTTTTGGCGCGAACATTGGTTGCGACGAGTATTAGAGGCGCAGGTACAAATTCGGCGGACTGCACCGATAGATATGCAGGATATCACTCTAATTACTGAAGAGGAATTGGGCGAAATTAGACGGATTTGGTTGGAAGAAAAGCATGAATTTGATGATAGCTTACCGCGCATCTATGAGGAAGTGATGGGCAAACCATTTAAAGACACGCGGATTCAGGAAAAGAAGCTATTAGGTAATGATGAATGGTCGATTTTGCAGGAGATCTGTAGTGATGATGCCATGCACCTAGAATTGATGGCAAAATTGCTCGATACTGAACGCCAACATGCGATCAAATCAAGACGGGGGGTGTTTGAAAATCTAGAGAAGTGTTTTGATAGTAGTTCTCGCTCGAAGGAGGAGGCGATTGCGATTGCTCATGAGAAGCGGGACTTGAAGGAGGCTGCAAAGCAAGGTGATGTGGCGAAGGTGAAGCAGTTAACTTGGGCACAGATGAAGTTTCAGCAAGATGTGTAAGCTTGTTACAACACCTGATTTGCTCTAGTTAATGATCCGATAATTTCAAAGCGATCGAATAATTTACTCCACTCGATCGCCTAAATTTCTTTATACTTAATTATATCAATCGCTTTGAATTAACTATCTGTCAATTACAATCTAGGATTGACCGTTGTGATGGATACCTGTGAAGACATATTCACTAGTTACAAACTCATCGATGGTAGCATCTTCGCGATTGACAAATTCACCTGACTTTGAATTGCGATCTCCAAGGATTAAATCACCTGGTAACAACATTTTTTCTTCGGTATCTTCGATCGAGAATTCGACAGAGACTTTGACCTTAACCTTGCCTTTACACCAGCGGCGAGTAGAGAGATCGAGGATTTCACAATCAATCCCCTCATCAAACCATTGACAGTGTTCATTTGCCAATCTGGTGCCAACCATGCGGATGGGAATCTCTAAACCATTTTGACGTAGTTTCTGGTCGATCGATCGTCCAACTGCGCCATCAAAAGATTGCCCGATCGCTTTTTTTAGCTTACCAGAACGAAACATTGCCTCACCAAAGGCAATTACATCGTCGTCACCACAATCATAAGGAATGAGATTATTTGTCATAACATTTCTTGTTATCAAAGCCTGGTCATCTATACAGTTTATATCATGCCATAGTATTTTCAGTACAAACCAAATCTATGAGTTTTGACGTAGCTATTTGTATCCAAAATAACAATTTGCCAGTATTTTCCACGCGCCCCGTCGCCCACACCCCTAGCTTCAGTGGTCAGTCTTGAGCTAAGATGAGTTTTCTGCAAATTAATTTGTGCTAGAGATCGTCGATCGAGATATGAGTTTACAGTATGAAGTCTATTTTATATAAACGGGATTAGAGATTGTGGAAAATAAATTAATGTTGATGATTCCTGGTCCTACGCCAGTGCCTGAGAATGTACTGTTGGCTCTAGCTAAACATCCGATCGGACACCGGAGCGGTGAGTTTAGTCAGATTATGGCAGAGGTGACGGCAAATCTCAAGTGGTTGCATCAAACGGAAAATGATGTACTGATGCTTACTGTTTCTGGCACAGGGGCGATGGAAGCAGGGATGATTAATTTCTTTAGTCCTGGCGATCGAGTGTTGGTCGTTCACAATGGTAAATTTGGGGAACGCTGGGCGGAGGTTGCCAAGGCATTTGCCCTGGATGTGGTGGAAGTAACGGCTCCTTGGGGTCAACCGATCGATCCAAGTGCGGTCAAAGCGGCTCTGGATGCGGATACTGCCAAGGCAATTAAGGGTGTGGTTGTGACTCACAGTGAGACTTCGACTGGGGTAATTAATGACCTCGAAACGATCGCTAAACACATTAAAGCTCACGGCGCGCTGTCGATTATTGATGCTGTGACTAGCTTGGGTGCCTCTAATGTGCCGATCGATGATTGGGGTCTAGATGTGGTCTGTTCTGGCTCTCAGAAGGGGTTTATGATTCCGCCTGGACTGGGATTTGTCACGGTTAGTCCTAAGGCGTGGGAGGCTTATAAGATGGCGAAGTTACCTCGCTATTATATGGATTTGGGCAAATATAGTAAGGGTGCGGCGAAGAACACGACTCCGTTTACACCACCAGTTAACCTGATTTTTGCCCTGCAAGCTGCCTTAGCGATGATGAAGGCTGAGGGGTTGGAAAACATTTTTGCGCGTCACCTGCGGCATATGCACGCGACTCGTGCGGCGATTACGGCGATGGGTTTGGCGTTGTATGCACCTGAGGGACATGGTAGTCCGGCGATTACGGCGGTGGCTCCAACTACGGTAGGAGCGGAGGAGATTCGCAGTGTGATGAAGAAGAAGTTTGATATTGTGCTGGCTGGTGGTCAGGACGATCTCAAGGGTAAGATCTTTAGAATCGGTCATTTGGGGTTTGTGTGCGATCGAGATATTCTGACTGCGTTGGCTGCTCTGGAGGCGACGATTGCGGAGTTGGGACATAGTGGGTTTACGCCTGGGGCGGGGGTTGCTGCGGCGGCGAAGGTGTTGATGAAGTAAGCTTCTATTTTCTGTAGTTGTAGGGTGTGTTATCGCGTAGCGTAACGCACCAGACTCGATCTAGATAATTACTTAGGTACTTAACCTGACGGCTTGTGATCCGCGAATCGGCAAACTATTAGAACTTGTGAGTTTCAGTCTTCCTAGTGGGGGCAGAACCCGGATTTGGGGGGTCTGTCTTGTCTCGCTAAACCGTCGGGGAACCCGACGAGCGCGAGCCGCTGCCCCCCAACCCCCCCACCGAGGGCTACCGTGTATACACAAGTCTGAAACTCTTTCAAATCTCAATTTGTGTGCCCCTAACCCCCAATTCTGGGGGAGCTAGCTTTTAGAAAGTCCCCCAGAATTGGGGGATTTAGGGGCAGGTAAGCTAGAAACGAAGCCCAGCGGACTTGTGTATACACGGTAGC
>JANNDL010000204.1:0-30551 GCA_031387665.1 Chamaesiphon sp. OTE_75_metabat_95
GGATGCTGGTGCCGAAGCTTATGAGCAACAATACCAACAACGGGTGCTCAAACATATTAAACAACGGGCGAAGAAAATGGGCTTCGATCTAGTCCCTGAGCTAATTGTGGCTTGAGTTTCTTAGAAGAGGCTCCGCCAACGGGCTAATAGCCAAAGTTCACTGTTCGCGTAGCGTCACGAAGTGAAGTGAACTAAGAGATTTTTCTTCTGGTGTATGAAACCACCCTCCTCCACTAGGAGCTAAAAAGATCTCAAATGGGGTCTACAGATATGTTGGTGCGTTATCCTACGGAGTAACACACCCTACAACTCAATCTCGCTATCAACTACTTGTACTGTTGGCGTTGGCGTAGCCTCTGCCTTCGCAGAAGCCTTGCCTCTGGCATTGCGTAGCCGAAGTATCAATTACTAGGCGTGCCAAGTAACCTGTGATTTTACTCGTGGTAATTCATCCATCTCCGCACTATCTACCGCTACAACTTCATACTTATTCAAAGCTTGACGGGTGGTTGCAACGCTGCAAGCCAAGGCAATCTGTTCTTGCTGGAGAATGCCGACTACCAAGCCAGGGTGGGACTTGTCAATCACAGGTAATTGATGTAAACCTCTGGCATTCATCCGATCGATTGCATCGTTAATTGGTTCATCAACCTCAGCATAGAACAGATTTTTGGTGCAAACACTGCCCACACTGTTCCGCAGCAATGTATTAGTTTGTAGTGATGCTTCGGCTTGGGAAATTGCTCGACTCAGATCGTGCAGTGTAATGATTCCCACCAGCTCTTCTCGATCGTCAATTACCAACGCGCTGTGACAATTACTTTGGGTCAATTTTAGCCCAGCCGCAAGAATATCTAGTCTGTCGGATAATCGCAGATAATTGGTATCCATCGCATCCCGCACCTGAAGATTGCAAAGAATAACTAAATCTCCATCTGGTTGAACGCTCAGAGCTAATTTGTCCAAATTCTCTGGCGATTTGGCTTTGGGGTTCATCCGTTCGATCGCCCACATGCTCAAACCGACACATGCCATTACGGGTAGGACGATCCGATAGTCGCGAGTCAGCTCAAACATCAGTAGGATCGCCGTCAAGGGTGCTCTGGCACTACTCGCGAGTACCGCCGCCATTCCGACCATTGCATAGGCTGGCGGGGCAGCAATCTGGCTGCTGAGTGCTGGAAATATTAGCACCAGTGACTTGCCATAAATCGCCCCCATCGTCGCGCCCAAAAACATCGACGGCGCGAATAAACCACCGACTAAACCACTGCCCAAGCTTACCGCCGTCATCAACATTTTGACGACCAGAATTGAAACCAATAAAAAGACCGAAAACTGCACGTCTTGCAACATCGCTTCGATCGTTTCATAGCCAATCCCCGTCACCTGAGGAAACTTCAAAGCCACAATTCCCACTACCGCCCCGCCAATTACTGGAGTCAGGTAGCCAGGAATATTACCCAACCATGAAACGGATTTTATCTTACCCTGAAACGCTTCTCGCGCAAAATCTACAGTTTGGGTATAAGTAAACGAAACTAGACTCGCTAAACCGCCCAAGACTAGATACAGCGGTAACTCTAATAAACTCTTGACCTCATACACCGGAATCGCAAATGCAGGTTTGGCACCCAACCCGATCTGAGCAACCAACGATGCCACCACCGCAGCCAACACGACTACACTCACTGCCGAAGTTGCAAACGTCGTACCCAACACCAACTCTAAGGCGAAAAACACACCAGCGATCGGCGCGTTAAATCCCGCCGCAATTCCCGCCGCCGCTCCTGCTCCGAGTAATAACCGCTGCCGCTCCTGCGATGCGTTTAAAGCCTGTCCCAAAAACATCCCCACATTCGCGCCAATTTCCACACTCGGCCCCTCAGGACCCAGAGAAGCACCAGTTCCCAGGGATACCGCTGCCGCCACCATCTTGACTAGTCCCCGCCACGGCGTGATTTTCTTACCCGCTTGGGTAGCCGCAATCATCGAATTCATATTTGGACCAAAATCCCGCCAGTACCAGCGCATGGCTCCAATAATGGCACCACCAAACATCGGTACCAGCGCAAATAGCCAAGTCCCCTGAATATGCAGCAACCCCTTGATGTCATCGACAACCAAATTATGAGAGGAGCTATTGAAAAAATCAATCAGATAGTGAAATAAAACTACTCCCAATCCTGCTGCACCACCAATTAGGACAGACAGCAGCATCACAACTAGACCAGGAGATGGATCGATGCGATTGAGTTTGCTAGTTAGGCGTGCAAGCCAGGGTGTCATCGGAGACGCTGACAGTGGCGGAATTACAGTCATAGATAACGCCAAGACTATGAGAAGGTGGTTAATTTTTGTTAACTCAATTGTAATATTTATTGGGAGTGTTTGGTTGGTTTTTTGGATAGTGGTTTAGTGGTTTAGTGGTTTAGCAATCAATAGTGTTAGCCTCTCCATCTCCCAAGCCCCCATGCTCCCGCGCCCCCGCGCTCCCACACTCCCTACCCCCGATCGATCGTCCCCTCCATCACCGTCTGCAACTCCTGAGTCAGATCCAAGACGGCTTTGCGGGCTTCCTGTCGATCGATCTTATACCGATCCCAGTAATCAGAGAGGGGAATGGGATTACAAATCGTCATTTGGACGCGGCGGTTGCCGAGGATCGGGCGGTTGGCTGGCTGTTCGTCTTTGATTTGAGCGATTAAATCCCATAGCAACAGGGTAACTTCCGCAAATCGATCGACTGTTGGTCGATCTTTGACGTAGGAATCGACGATCGATCTGAGGCTTTCCAATAGTCGCATGTGCCACATCCGCAAGTCGGCTTCGGTGGCGATCCGATCTGCCAATTTGCGACTAACTCGGTCTAAACTAGCTGGTGGGACAAGTTCTTCTCGATAGATCCAGTCCCAACCAGCCTGCTCGATTTGCCGACAGCGATCGGGGTTATTCCCGTTTGGCTCAAGATTAAAATAGGTTTCAGATATTTTCAGGGCAAATGCGAGGACACTTTGGAGCCTGCGATCGATTTCAGTGCGGGAGATCGATCGATCTAGCGGTGGACGTTCAGGAATTTTGTAGTGGTAAAATTGAGCGTAGAAGTTCTCAGCTTGATAGAGCAAGTGCTGACTGAGATTGTAGATTCTGTCATACAGTAGCTTCCGCATGGGTCGTCCATCGCTCTGCTCAATTGCGACAATCGAATCATGCCGATCGACAATTGAGCCACAGTCTAGCTCCAATTGATGAATCACCGCTTCCAATTTCGACCACGGCTCATCTAGATAATAGTATTGGATCCCGATCGGCAAAATCAATACATCTTCAGACCTCCCCGCCGCAATCAGCGTTTCCATCGCCAAGAAGCCAATTTGAGCTGCACTTGATCCCAATGGACTCACAGACTCACTATGTCCATTCATCCGACCTTCTGGAGCCATTGCGAGGGGCATCTGACCGTTTACCAGCAAGTCTCTAGCTGTATCCCATCCCACCTGGCTAGATCGACCCCGATGAATCGGGATACCGCCCAGCTTAGGATACAACCAGTTGGCACTCTTACCTGCCCACAACGCCACACCTCGATCGTAGATAAAATGGGCAAATACAGGAGAACTCAGCGAAATTCGGTGTTTTTTCGCAGCAGTTGGTAATTTTTTTGTCAATAGATGCCCCAAGCAAAAAGAATCATCACTACTTGGATGCCGAAAAGCCAAAATTAGTCGCAATCTGCCCATTTGTGACTGCTTATAAACCTCCACCAATCGATCGATATCGGTCACATCAAACTGGGTAATCGCCAACTTATGTTTTAACCAATAAGGCAACACAACCGCGACTAGCCGCAACACCCAGCAATTAAATCTAGGTGCTAAAAATGCTCGTTGTGGTTGAGCTTTGGTAATTTGGGGCATGGTGAAAATACTCGCTGACCCAGTAGACGATACCGCTAATCGCCAGATTAATCACCGTAGAAATGACTGATTTCTCTCCTACACCCCCACACTCCTATCTCCCAAGCTGAACAACCGGAGCAACTGCCGATTCTCGTGCGACACGGATCAGCAGCGCGGACTGAATTAGTGACGCGATCATCGAAGTACCGCCATAGCTAAACATCGGTAGTGGTACGCCAGTCGTTGGAAAGGTGCCCACCGCCACACCGATATTGATCAGCGATTGGAGCACAATAAACGTCGTAGTCCCTACCGCAACTAACCGATGTACCGGATGACGACTACGGCTAGCAATGAATATGCCCAATATGGCATAACTCATTACCATGATCAGCAACAAGATCCCGCCGACTAGCCCAAACTCTTCAGCAAACACTGCAAAAATAAAATCTGTATGCCCCTCTCTCAAGTAGCCCAATTTCTGCACCGACAGCCCAAAGCCCTTTCCCCACACTCCCCCAGGGGCAACCGCCAGTAGACTATTAATTAATTGATGGTTTAGACTATATCGATATTCAGGTGCCCAAGGATTGAGGAAAGAGAGCCGATCCTGTTGGTATGTCGTAAATATGATGCTCAACACTGCAACTGAAGCCGCGCCGATGGCTGTTCCTGCCAAATATCGTAGTGGTAAGCCTGCGGCAAAAGCAATCGACCACAAGCCCATCGCACAGATAGACGTGGTACTCAGGTTTGGTTGCTTGAGAATTGCGAATAAAATCAGTGCAAATATGCCTAACCATGTTGCTTTTACCTCGATCGAGTATTGTTGCCACCGTCCAAATAACTTTGCTCCCTGCAATACTAAAAATGGTTTAATTAGTTCTGACGGTTGAATTTGAATTGGGCCATATCCAATCCACCGAGTTGCACCATTAGTGGTTTTCCCCATCCCCGTTAAGACTAGCAGCAGCAATGCCAAAATTCCAAACAAGATCCATTGAGAGATTTTCAGTATTTTTTGCAATGGTGTGTGAACGATGACGTTAAAGATAAATAGGCTAATGACGGTAAATAATATTTGGCGAGTAAAATAAAAGAAACCGTTATTGTTTTCAATCTCTCCATAATAATAAGAAGCCGAAAATAGGACAAACATACCGACTGCCAACCAAAAGAAAGTTAGCCACCGCATTAACCTGGCTGTTAATGACCAATCCTTTACAGTTGAGTCGAAAAATGGGATGAAAAGGCGTAAATTCACAAGGTCGGGGGTTGTGGATAATTTATGAATCAATTTTAATGTAGATTGGACTTGTCAGATCCGATTTAAAAAATATATTATAGTTAATAGCTGAGGCTGAGATAATTTTAATGATGTCAAAAAATATGTTATCTACTAAATGGCAACGCTGGTCGATCTGTTTTATGATGGTGGCGATCGTACTTGGTATTAGCAGTTGTCAGCAACTCATTAAATCCTCTTCTGCTCAGACTAATAATCAATTAGTTTATGCGATTTTGAGCGACCCAAAAACTTTTAATCCAGCACTTAGTAACGAATCACCAAATATTTTTGGCTATGTTGGTGAAGGTTTAGTGACGGAAAATGGCAAGGGCGAAGTCAAGCCAGCACTAGCAGAATCATGGACGATCTCACCAGATACTAAAAGTATCACTTTTACACTCAAGCCTAATCTCAAATGGTCAGACGGACAACCTTTGACGATCGATGATGTAGCGTTTACTTTTAATGAAGTTTATTTTAACGAAGAGATTCCCACTGATACTAGAGATATTCTCAAAATTGGCAAAGATCGAAAACTCCCGACTGTTAAAAAAATCGATAATAGCCGGATTGAATTTACAACGCCAGAACCCTTTGCGCCATTCTTACGAACTCTAGGAATTAGTATTCTGCCAGCACACAAACTCCGCCCAACTATTACTCAAAAAGATGAGAAAGGAAAGCCGCTATTCTTGGGTACTTGGGGTCTAAATACTAAGCCGACAGAATTAGTTTCTAATGGCATGTACATGTTAGATTCCTACACGCCTGGAGAAAGAATAGTATTCAAGAAGAATCCTTACTACTGGCGCAAGGGTGCCGATGGTAAATCCCAACCTTATATCGATCGAATCGTCTGGCAAATTGTTGACTCTACAGACACATCTTTAGTTCAATTTAGATCGGGTGGTTTAGACTCATATGGTGTCTCACCAGATTTCTTTTCGCTGCTCAAAAAAGACGAAAAAAAAGGTGACTACAAAATTTATAATGGCGGCCCATCAACAGGGACGACATTTATGTCATTTAATCTCAATCAAGGTGAACGAGATGGTAAACCGCTAGTAGATCCAGTTAAATCTCGCTGGTTCAATAATGTTAAATTTCGACAAGCGATCGCCTATAGTATCAATCGTCAGCGGATGATTAATAATATCTACCGTGGCTTGGGTGCGCCTCAAGATTCGCCGATTTCTGTACCTAGTCCCTACTATTTGTCTCGCGCCCAGGGATTACCTGGATACGATTACAATCCCCAGCAAGCGAAAAAATTATTTACCGATGCAGGGTTTAAATATAACGAGCAAAATAAACTAACTGATGACCAAGGAAATATAGTTAGGTTTAGTCTACTCACAAATTCTGGAAATAAAATCAGAGAAGCATTGGGCACTCAAGTCAAGCAAGATCTAGCCCTGATTGGCATTGATGTAGATTTTACACCAATTGCCTTTAGTCTACTAATTGATCGAGTGGATAATTCGCTCCAATGGGATAGCTTTATCCTCGGCTTTACTGGCGGAGCCGAACCAAATGATGGTGCTAATTTCTGGTCTGTAGATGGTGGCTCTCATCTATTTAACCTCAAACCTCAAACAGGAAAACCTCAGCTTGTTGGTCGTCAAGTTGCCGACTGGGAACAGAAAATTGATAATCTATATATTCAAGCTGCCCAAGAATTGAATGAAGCTAAACGTCGTGCAATCTATCTTGAAACCCAGAAAATCACTCAAGAAAACCTACCATGTATTTATCTAGTTAACGCCCTATCATTCTCAGCAATCAAAAATCGAGTTAAAGGTATCGACTATTCACCTATTAGTGGGCCATTCTGGAATCTGCACGAGTTAAAGATCAGCGAGGAATAACAACCTAATTAACGTAGGGTGCGTTACTGCGCTAGCATAACGCACCATCCGCATCTGCAATATCAAGTTCACTCTGTAAAAATACCGCCCACTCTGCCGCCATTGGAATTTCAGTAAAAGGGATATCGACAATCTCACTATTATCTGTAAACTCAAATCGTAAATTAGCTCGACTACCACTCACAGGTAAATTATCTAGATCGTCAGCATATTTGGCAAGTTCGATTGGTTTGTTGTCAACCACCAATTGAACTTGCTTGACTCGATCGAGACTAAATGTTTGAATATCTTTAAGCTCCTTCTTATTCGGTTTACCCCAACTAATCTCGCGATCCTTTAATCCCATCACAGCATAGATATCATACTTGCATCGATCGAATCCCACCGCCCAAAGTTTATAAGTTTCCAGCTTCTGGTACTCATCAGCACCCGCCCTCGCCAACCAAATAAATGCTCCAAGTAAGGGGAGCCACATCAAACCACGTTCCATAATTAGGGGATAGGGAGTAGAGGATAGGGAATAGGGGATAGTATAGCTCGATCCTTTGCACGCCCTATTTCAAAAGCAGTATCCTATTAAATATAACTTTATATAAACTTTCATGAAATGTATTATCCACCGTCGTGCTGAGTTTTCGGCTAGCCATCGGTATTGGTTGCCAGAACTGAGTGAAGCGGAAAACCAAGCTGCATTCGGATTGTGTGCCCAGCCCAAAGGACATGGACATAACTATGTCCTGTACATCTCCCTCTATGGCGATATCGACGACTACGGCATGGTGCTAAACCTTTCCGATGTCAAACACGTAATCAAAAAAGAAGTCACTGGACAGCTTGATTACAGCTTCCTCAACGATGTGTGGTCAGAATTTCAGACAACCTTACCCACTACCGAAAATATCGCCAGAATCATTTGGCAGAAACTGGCTCCACACTTCCCGCTCGTCGGCATCCAGTTATTTGAACATCCCAAACTCTCCGCAGAATATACAGGTAAAGATATGCAAGCCTCACTCACTATCGGTACTCACTTTAGCGCGGCGCACCGTTTAGCTCTAGAAAGTCTCACCCTCGAACAAAACAGTGAGATCTATGGAAAATGTGCGCGAGTCAATGGACATGGACACAACTACCATCTGGAAGTCACCGTCACAGGCGAAATCGATGCCCGCACAGGGATGATTGTAGATTTGGTCAAACTTCAGCAGCTAGTTGATGAATACGCCGTGCAGCCCCTAGATCACACCTTCTTGAACAAAGATATCCCCCACTTCGCCAAAGTCGTCCCCACTGCTGAAAATATTGCGGTGTACATTGGACACCTTATCGAACAACCCATTCGCAACATTGGCGCACAACTGCACAAAATTAAGCTAATTGAGAGTCCGAATAACTCTTGTGAACTGCTGTGGAGTCAAGATTTCAGCAAAGTGGAAACTCGCCAATTGGAATTAGTAGCTGGATAGTGGTTTAGTGGTTTAGTGGTTTAGTGGATAGTGGTTTAGAGTTAATTAACCCAGGTTGTCAGCGATAAAACGCCTGCGACTGTGAGCGTAAGGCGCAGGATTTGCTGACGCGAAGCCTTCCCATAGGGTAGTCGCGGCTAACATTACTCGCCGATCCCATTCGCTAACAACTAAACCGCTAAACCACTAAACCACCAACTAAACTATTGCGATAAGTAACAATTTCCCCAATTAACGGGATCGATCGAGTGCCAGAGAATGGTTGGCTATAATGAAGTAATAGATTTAGTCAGACGGCGTACATCCCTTGTTGTAGCTGATGTCAGTCTCGTTTTCAGGCAGGCTAGTATCCAAACTTTAGGTAATTATTTTACACTTGGATTGGTTTCACCCTATGATCCTTTGGCTGCACCTGATAAAATCGGCAAGAGCGTCTGTGTGAAATTATTTTTTAAACGCAACTCGACTGCTATTTGCTAGCCCTACCAATTTTGAAATAAGGATTAATCAACCCATGAGCGATACACCAGAATCTACTCAAACCGCAGAAACCGTAACCATCGATATTCCCGCAAATCCGTTAGGACTGAATACTGCGACAAGTGGTACTATCTCGAAAGTTTCACCAGATCTCTCCACAGCTAGTTTGCCTGATGGAGTCAGACAAGTGCTAGATGTTGTGGCAGAGTTGCCAGCCTATGCGACGCAGATTTATACGAATAACAAAAGTTTGGTTACGAGTATCGGTTTGATTGTCGGCTTGATTGTAGGAGTCAAGCTGACTCTGGCAATTTTATCAGCGATTAATGAAATTCCGCTGTTAGCACCTACTTTTGAATTAGTAGGGATTGGATATACTAGTTGGTTTGTCTATCGTTATCTACTTCAAGCTTCGACTCGAAAAGAATTAACCGACGAAATTGATAGTTTCAAGTCAGAAGTTCTGGGTAAAGGCAAGAAAGCTTAGATAGAACGGCTGCATATATATTATCTAAATTAGGGTACCACCGATGCGATCGGTGGTTTTTTATGACCTATTTGCTGCAAACCACAATCCCACCAGAGTAGCGACAGTCAAGATTAACGCGATCGAGCTAAACCCATTATCCTTGGTGTTGACCTGACTGAGATCTATGGGCGCGTAGATTTCATCGATCGACTTTGCCTTAACTGTAGATTTCGGCGGTAAAATCGGTACGGTACTGACTGGAGCTTTACCTTCCGCATCCTCAATCTGAGATAAGTCAGGAATCTTGATCAGCCACTCATCCCGCCGCGTCAATTCTGGAGCCTGCATAATATACAGCATCCGTTTACTAGCTTGGCGAGTATCCAGATTCGGATGTCCAGATAGCTTCTGACATAGAGCCTTTGCTTCGGGAATTTGCCCCGTCGCCTCATATGCCGTCGCCAGCCACACCTGAATTTCACCCCCGATTTTGGTATTCGGCTGCACCTGAGCCAGAGCCGCCAAAAAACAGCCTACAGCTTGGCGATATTCACCCCGCTCGAAAGCAATTTGTCCAGATTGATAGTCGGTATCTAAAGTCACGGTGGGAATGTGGGATCTTGGAGAGGTTATCACTAATTTGCTACTAAACCACTAAACTCAGATCTTGCACCAGTATGAAAATATTAGTAATTAGTGTAGATCTAGGGCTATCGCAGTAATAGTATTTCTGCATTGGTGCAAGATGTGAGTAAACCACTATTTACTAAACTCTAGATCCTGAAGAAACAATCATCGATCCCGTCCCATTATCGGTGAAAATTTCTAGTAACAGGGAGTGGGATAATCTGCCATCGATGATGTGAGCAGCTTTGACACCTTGAGCGAGGCTGCGGATGCAACAAGTTAGTTTTGGAATCATCCCCCCACTGACGGTGCCATCATCAATCAACGCCCGTGCGCCTGGGATATCCAACTGGCGGATCAAAGTAGTGGGATCCTTAAAATCTCGCATCAAGCCTGGAGTATCCGTCATCAAGATTAATTTTTCGGCTCCCAGTGCAGCCGCGATTTCACCCGCCACTGTATCGGCATTAATATTATACGCCTGTCCATTTTCATCTGCGGCAACACTAGAGACAACCGGAATATAGCCACTCTTCACCAGGGTATTGAGAATATCCACATTGACATTGCTCACCTCCCCCACAAACCCAATCCCTTCGCGCCCATCAGGACGTGCGGTAATCAAGTTACCATCCTTGCCACACAGTCCGATCCCATTTCCCCCAGATTGATTAATTAACGAGACGATTTCCTTATTAACTCGCCCGACTAATACCATCTCCACCACATCCATCGTCGCGGCATCCGTAACGCGCAAACCATCTTTGAATTGCGGCTCGATCCCAATCTTTTCCAGCCAGCTATTGATTTCGGGACCACCACCATGCACTAAAACGGGACGAATCCCCACGCAGGACATAAATACCAAATCCCGAATCACTCCTTCCTTGAGGCTGCCATCTTTCATCGCAGCACCGCCATATTTGACGACGACAGTACGTCCAGCAAATTTTTGGATATAAGGTAAGGCTTCACTGAGAACCCGCACGCGGGTGGCATCTTCGTTGGAGTGAGTCATCTCTGGTGGTTTAGTGGTTTAGTCGCAATCGCCAATATTTTACCAGTTTAGTTTGAGTCTATATCGATCGAGTTTGATGAAGACCGTTAAATCGTCTAAATTCGCTCCCAACTTAATTGCGTTCCATCAGATTTCCATCGCAATAAATTAGCGACTTGTCCGATATAACTAGTGAGAGGATCGCTCTTTTTATTGACTGGTAAAATCAGGGCATGACGTGGTGCAATAGTTGCAAGTGCGATCGCGTTCCCCACATCGCAGATACCCCAATCAACTAGATTTTGCACCCCAACTAATAACGATCGAGTCGTCCCAGAAAG
Source organism: Chamaesiphon sp. OTE_75_metabat_95 (assembly GCA_031387665.1). GTDB lineage: Bacteria > Cyanobacteriota > Cyanobacteriia > Cyanobacteriales > Chamaesiphonaceae > Chamaesiphon. Next base: position 11,436 of record JANNDL010000204.1, read on the forward strand.
TGTCCCATCGGCTAATCTAGCCGTACCATTAATTACTTCAATTTCGCGGGTATCCCAGGGATATTTGCCATCTGGTAAACCCAATGGTGAGAGCGCGTCACTTACCAGAAATAAACCTTTACTATATTCACCCGCACGCAATAGCACCTTCAGCATCGCTGGATGAACATGCTGTCCATCAGCAATAAAACCGCACTGGACATGGCTTTGAGTCAATGCTGAACCCAATAATCCTGGCTCGCGATGGTGCAATCCTGGCATGGCATTGAAAGCATGAGTCACCATTGATGCTCCAGCAGTGAACGCGCTCTCGGCTTGGGCAAAAGTCGCCTGTGAGTGCCCTAAACTGACAATGATGCCCAAAGACTGCAAATGGGCAACTACCGCACCTGTTGGGTCTAATTCAGGGGCAATGGTAATAACTTTGACAACATCAGTATATTTACTAAAAATTTTTGTAATATTATCGATCGTCAGAGGCAGCAAGTACTCAACCGGATGGGCACCCCGCTTTTGGGGATTGAGAAATGGCCCTTCAAGATGTACGCCCAAGATTTGGGCAGTATTAGGCGGCTGCTGGGCGATAAACTCAGCAAAAACAGCTAACGATCGATGAATATTTTCGATCGAAGTAGTCACAATCGTTGGTAAAAATCGATCGACACCCTGTGCCCACAGAAAATCACAGATATCGGTTAATCGATTCTCCTTCAGAGACGCTATTGCTGGGGCAAACGCTCTGCTACCGCGAACGAAATCCCCCATCTTCACATCAGGAAACGCCAGTCCCAACGCCCCATTGATCTGCACATCAACCCCGCCCAAAGAAATCCAATTGCCCTCAGCATCTAAGATTGGTAAATCTATTCCAACAGATTTACCAATAGAACTAATCTTCCCCTCCTGAATCAATATCTCCTGTAGCCCCGTGTAACCAGGAACCCCAGCATTAATAATCTTGCAATTTTTCATAGCGATCGAATCTAAGATGCCCATCAATACCCTATCCTAATCATAGATCCCATCTCCCAACACCCCTATGAACTCCCCTCTCATCGGCATCATCATGGGCAGTGATTCTGACTTGCCGACGATGAAAGCCGCGATCGAAATCTGCGAACAATTTGAAGTAGCTCATGAAGTCGCGATCGTCTCCGCTCATCGTACCCCCGAACGGATGGTAGAGTACGCCCAAACAGCCCATCAACGGGGCTTAAAAGTAATTATCGCCGGAGCAGGTGGTGCGGCTCATTTACCAGGAATGGTGGCATCCTTGACCCCATTGCCTGTTATTGGTGTACCGATTCAAACCAAAGTATTACAGGGTGTTGACTCTCTCTACTCGATCGTCCAGATGCCCGCAGGTATCCCAGTTGCGACAGTATCGATCGGCAATGCGACAAATGCGGGACTACTCGCCATCCAAATTCTCGCAACTGGCGATCTAGCTCTACTAGCAAAAGTAATCGCATACCGTCACAGCCTCAAGGAGATGGTACTAGCAAAACAAGCCAGACTGGAGGCAATTGGTTATAGTGATTATCTGGACACCAAACAGTCTTAATTTTGCCTTCCGCCATGCGGCTGACACTACAAAAAAGTTTGTTAATATTTTGTATTAATACACAATGCCTAAGTCTAGAAAGGAGTATCTTGTTATACAGAATTTTAGTATCTTCAGACACAAAACTGTTCCGCAACGATACATATTTTCTCTAACTCAAATACTCTGGCGTAAAGGATAGAACGAGTGTTCAAAAAAATTCTGCTTGTTTGCTTGATGGCTTTGTGGGTTCTAAGTGGCCCGCTGATGGATAATGCGCTTGCCGCCGATAAATCTCCAATCGATGTGAATGGGGTAAACACTGGTGATACAGCTTGGATGCTAGTGTCATCAGCTTTGGTACTGCTAATGACTCCAGGATTAGCATTTTTCTATGGTGGTTTAGTTCGTTCTAGGAACGTCCTCAACACCATGATGATGAGTTTGGTGCTCATGGCAATTGTTGGAGTTACTTGGATCCTTTGGGGCTATAGTATTGCCTTCTCGCCTGATTCGGTTGTGCGTGCCGCAGATGGTAGCATCAAAGAAGTTATTACCAATCCATTTTTTGGCAACTTAAACTGGCTGGGATTAAATAACGTTGCCTTTGACAAGCCAGATCCAGTCGGCTACGCGCCGACGATTCCCCACCAACTATATATGGTGTATCAGATGATGTTTGCCATCATCACACCAGCCTTGATTTCTGGAGCAATTGTCGAACGGATGAGCTTCAAAGCTTATTTCTGGTTCACGATTATTTGGTCTACAGTACTGTACGCGCCGCTGGCTCACATGGTTTGGGGCAAAGGTTTCATCGGCGTAAATATCGGCGCACTAGATTTTGCTGGTGGTACAGTTGTCCACATCAGCTCTGGTGTTTCGGCGGTAGTAGCAGCTTGGATGATTGGCTCTCGTAGAACCTACCCAAATCAACCCGCAGCACCCCACAATGTACCCTATGTGCTGTTGGGAATCGGACTGCTATTCTTTGGCTGGTGCGGCTTTAACGGCGGTAGTGCCCTCGGTGCAAATGGTTTAGCTGTCGTTGCATTTGTGGCAACTGTTGTTTCTAGCTGTGCTGGTGGTTTGATGTGGTTGATTTTAGAGTGGGTACTCCGCGCAAAACCTACTGCGGTAGGGATTGCCAGCGGTTTCTTGGCTGGTTTAGTGGGAATTACTCCTGCGGCTGGTTTTGTGACTCCACTCGGTGCGATTTTAATTGGTTTAATTACTGCGACTTGTTGCTTCTTTGCTGTCAGCCTTAGAGCTAAGTTACAGTTTGATGATTCGCTGGATACGTTCCCTGTTCACGGGGTCGGTGGTACTGTTGGTGGCTTGCTGACTGGTATCTTTGCAACGAAAACTGTCAATGCTGCTGGTGCGGATGGGCTGCTTTATGGCGGCGGTGTGGACTTACTCGGCAAACAAATTATTGCAACGGTGATTACCTATGCGATCGCAGCGGCTGGTACATTTATCATTATTAAGCTTCTGAGCTTAGTAATGGAGCTACGGGTCAAACCTGAAGCTGAATACCAAGGTTTGGATATCAACGAGCATGGCGAAGAAGGCTATGGCGAAGAATTCGCGGCTGGTTTGAGCTTGGCTGAGAGAGAGAGCTAGGCTTTAGCTCTAGGCTTGAGGGTGTGTTGTCTCTGTGAGATGATGCACCCTTTTGATTATGCAAGCTATCAGAGCGTTGGCGGAGCCTACTGTTAGGTAATCGCTGTTATAGTGGGAGGAGATCCAAAACTGACATCTGCAAGGTGCCTAAACACAGACAGTAGATCTGAGCACCTAGAAAATATTGCTAGCAACTAGTCTATCAACCATCCTTTATTCCTTTCCCACTTCATGCTAGCCATGTTCGACAAATTGCGCGACATCATTCGCCATTGGTGGATGGAGTTCACACTTCAAACTAAACTGATGGGAGCAGCCACATTGGTGGTGTCGCTAATTGTTAGTGGCTGCACTTTTTGGGCGGTAAATACAATTCAATCGGATGCGCGAATTAACGATACCCGCTTTGGGCGAGATTTAGGCTTGTTGTTGGCAGCTAATATGGCTCCACAGTTGGCTGAAAATGACTTAACTAGTGTCGCCAGGTTTGCCAATCGGTTTTATCACAGCACCTCTAGCCTCCGTTATATTCTCTATGCTGATGATGCTGGTAATATTCGATTGGGGATCCCGTTCTCAGAGTCAGAAGTCCAAAACTCGCTGATGATCGAACGGCGGATTCATTTACCTGACGCTAATGGGAAGAAAGACAATTTACCACTGGTCCGACAACATCAGACTCCCGAAGGAGTAGTGACTGATGTATTTGTGTCGATCGATCATGAAGACAAGTTTCTAGGTACACTGGCGATCGGGATCAATCCCAATCCTACCCTAGTTGCCTCCACTGGATTGACTAGGGATGTGACGATCGCGGTATTTGTCTCAATTTGGGTGATGGTATTGTTAGGGGCGGTATTTAACGCGCTCCAAATTACCAAACCGATTAAAGAATTACTGTCTGGGGTGCAGAACATTGCTTCGGGTAATTTTAAACAACGGATCGATCTACCACTAGGTGGCGAACTGGGTGAATTGATTGAAAGCTTCAATGTAATGGCTGAAAAGCTCGAAATATTTGAAGAGCAGAATATCGATGAATTAACAGCAGAAAAAGCCAAGCTAGAAACACTAGTTACAACCATCGCCGATGGTGCGGTATTAATTGATAATAATCTCCAAATCGTCCTCGCAAATCCTAATGCTCGTCGCTTTTTTGGTTGGGATCATCTCGACTTAGACAAAACAAATATTCTGCACGTTTTACCCGGCAGTGTTTCTGCCGAACTTACTCGTCCCCTGTATCAAGTGGCGGCTGGGAAGATTGAAGGCGAAGAGTTTCGGATCACTCTCAGTCAACCAATCCATCGCACGGTGAGAGTTTTAATTACGAGCGTGCTCGATCCAGTCAAGGAAAATGTGCGGGCGATCGCGATGACAGTTCAGGATATCACGCGAGAAGTAGAATTAAACGAAGCAAAAAGTCAATTTATCAGCAATGTTTCCCATGAACTGAGAACACCATTATTTAATATCAAATCATTTATCGAAACGCTCCATGAGTACGGCGATGAATTAACCAACGAAGAACGCAGCGAATTTCTCGACACCGCAAATCGCGAAACAGACAGGCTGACAAGATTAGTAAATGACGTACTCGACCTGTCCAAGTTAGAATCTTCTCACACCTATTTATTTGGTGCAGTTGAACTTGCTCGATCGATCGAACAAACTCTCCGCACCTATCAGCTCAATGCCAAAGACAAAGGGATCGAACTCTGTCAGGATATCGAACCTGGACTACCGGACATCTCCGGTAACTACGATCTGATTCTCCAGGTGCTAGCAAATCTGGTCGGCAACGCCCTCAAATTTACCAAAGCCGATGGAAAGGTCACAATCCGCGCTCATCGTGTCTCATTGCCCCTAGAAGCTGGAGAAGAGCAAGGTAACAGCGTCGTCAGAGTCGAAATTATCGACACTGGCATCGGTATCGATCCTGAGGATCAGCGGGCAATATTCGATCGATTCTTCCGCGTCGAAAACCGCGTTCACACTCTAGAAGGAACAGGACTGGGACTCTCGATCGTCCAAAACATTATCGAGAAACATCACACCCAAGTTCACATTACCAGTGCCGTCGGCGTGGGCACAACTTTCTGGTTCGATCTAGCCATCCATCAACCACAACTTCCGCAGGTGGAAAATCTTCAACTTGCAGCGGCGAATCTAAATGAATAACGTAAGTTTGGATTAGAAGGAGCCACTATTTGCGGCTCGCGTTTCTCCTGTGGGAGAGGCTATTGCTAAGACAAAGTTCCCCGACGGTTTATCGAGACAAGACACAATCGTTGGCAGCACTAGAACTTCGCCGGTAATTAGCAATCTGAGACTACTTCTCGAAGCACAATAACTATGCGCTCTGGTTATACTTTACCTGTCTTTGCTACGGCTAGTGCGATCGCCGCACTAGTATGTTTACAACAAGCTCATACCAACGAGCATAAATCAGTTGTCACCGTAGACTTAATTACCCCAGCTCAACAGGTAGAAATCTCGATCGAGCAATCCGCCCTCATCAATCCAAATATGTCTCTCGGCATCACTCTCAGCGATCCTGGAGATAACTTGGATTTGACTCGCGATACTCCAGTTTGGGCGGTAGTCGAATGGGCAGATCCTAGTCAAGTCGAAAAGATCGTTTTACTTGGTGGTGAAGGGGTTGGCAAGCAGTCTAATCTCGAAAATCGAGCCGCAATCTATAGTTACGCCCAGCAGCTATTACAGACGAATTTAGCCCCATTATTAGCACCAGAACAGAAAATTCGGGTGACGATTATTTTACCGGAGGGACGAGCCTTGGCAACGCGAACTTCTAATGCCGCATTTGGAGTGGTTGAGGGTTTATCGTTGTTGGGCACTTCAGGTATTTCTCAGCCGTTGAGTGCGCCCGGGCAGTTGGAGGCTTGTTTGGATGAGTTGCGGGGGATGGGGGAACTGGGGGATGGTGAGGTTGAGTTGCCGTTGGTGTTTTGTATTGGGGAGAATGGGTTGGATTTGGCTCAGAGAATGGGGATTGGGCGGGAGCGGATTATTAAGACTGCGAACTGGTTGGGGCCATTATTGACTGAGGCGGGGATTCTGGGTGTGCCGAAGTTGTTGCTATTTGGCTATCATGGCAAGTTGATTAAATTGGCGGGGGGGATTTTTCATACCCATCACCATTTAGCTGATGGGCGATTGGAGATTTTGGTGGCGGCGGCGGCGCGGATGGGTTTGCCTGGGGTGCAGTTGGCGAGGTTGTTTGACTGTGAGACGGCGGAGGATGTGCTCAAGTATCTGAGCGAGATCGATCGAACCTGTGGCAGTAGCTGGGTGAAACAAATCTATGGCTATTTAACCGATCGAATTGACGATCGCTCTCAGCAGTATATTTATAGTCAGAGTCAGCAGTCTATCAGTGTCGGTTCTGTACTATTCGACAGACAGCGGCAAGTTATTGCCACTAGCCCGATGGGAGCCACATTTTTGGCTCAATTGTGCTAAGTTAGATCGAATATAATTACCTCGATCGACTAATCTAAATCCTATTTTAATATCACTCTTGAATTCAAGAGTTGCCCACCACTAATCGAGATGGTGGGCTGTTTCGGCATCAACACGTATCAACTTCAAGGGAGTCCGCAGTGACAACAGAAACCGAAACTAAGCTAATAGATATTCAACCTACAGATAGTGTTGTAGCAGAGATCCAATTAAATCATCAAATGGTCGTGATTCTGGACTTCGGCTCCCAGTATTCCGAACTAATCGCGCGGAGAATTCGCGAAACTCAAGTCTATTCTGAAGTTATCTCCTATCGTACTACTGCCGCGCAACTTAAGTTATTAAATCCCAAGGGAATTATTCTCTCTGGTGGCCCTAGTTCAGTGTATGACGATCGCGCCCCAAAATGTGACCCTGAGATTTGGAATCTGGGCATTCCCGTTTTAGGTGTTTGCTATGGGATGCAACTGATGGTACAACAGCTCGGCGGTGAAGTCGTCAAAGCAGCTAAAGCAGAGTATGGTAAAGCTGAACTATCGATCGATAATCCCACTGATTTGCTGACAAATGTAGAACCAGGCACGACGATGTGGATGAGTCATGGCGACTCCTGCGAAAAATTACCCACTGGATTTGAGCTACTCGCCCATACAGATAATACTCCATGTGCCGCGATCGCCGATCATCAGCGCAAATTATACGGTGTGCAGTTTCACCCAGAAGTGGTGCATTCGGTGGGCGGTGCGGCTCTGATTCGCAATTTTGTCTACCATATCTGTGGTTGTCAACCGACTTGGACGACGGAAGCATTTGTTGAGGAAGCTATTCGCGATGTGCGGGCGAAGGTTGGTGATAAGAAGGTGTTACTGGCATTATCTGGCGGTGTCGATTCTTCCACATTAGCATTCTTATTGCATCGGGCGATCGGCGATCGATTAACCTGTATGTTCATCGATCAAGGGTTTATGCGGAAGCTCGAACCAGAGCGTTTGGTTGCTTTATTCAAAGACCAATTTCATATCAATGTTGAGTATGTAATGGCGCGGGAGCGATTCATTAACGCTGTCGCAGGTGTAACCGATCCTGAAGCTAAACGTAAGATCATTGGAACTGAATTCATTCGGGTATTTGAATCAGAATCAAAACGCTTAGGACCATTTGATTATCTCGCGCAGGGGACACTATATCCAGACGTAATTGAGTCCGCAGATACCAATGTCGATCCTCAAAGTGGCGAACGAGTTGCCGTTAAAATCAAGAGCCATCATAATGTTGGTGGCTTACCAAAAGATCTCCAGTTTACTCTGGTTGAACCACTTCGCAAGCTATTTAAAGATGAAGTGCGGAAAGTGGGGAAATCGATTGGTTTACCCGAAGAAATCGTTAAGCGTCAACCTTTTCCAGGCCCAGGTTTAGCGATTCGGATCATTGGTGAAGTCACTGCCGAGCGATTGAATATTCTGCGTGATGCCGATCTAATCGTCCGTCAAGAAGTTAATAAACAGGGGCTTTATGACCAGCTCTGGCAAGCTTTTGCCGTGCTATTAGCTGATGTAAATAGCGTTGGTGTGATGGGCGATCAACGTACCTATGCTCACCCAATTGTGCTGCGGTGTGTCTCTAGTGAAGATGGTATGACTGCCGATTGGTCGCGGGTTCCCTATGAATTTCTAGAGATAGTTTCTAACCGAATTGTTAATGAAGTAAAAGGTGTCAATCGTGTGGTTTATGACATCACTTCCAAGCCACCTGGAACGATCGAATGGGAATGATCTTTGATTAAACAATAAGTAATAAATCTAGATTCCGTAGGGTGGGCATTGCCCACCTTTTTTATCGATATATTCATTTACCAGCTAGCCCTAGATTGACTGTAGCTTAAAAAAACTTAACTATCCACTACTTGCACTGAGCGTAGCCGAAGTGTCACCATCCACTAGATAATGAACAGACATAAAGTAAGTAAATTTTAAAAAAATCGATGGATAGCAGTTTAATTCTATCTAATATCTTGAATCCACCAGTCTTGTTCTTTTTCTTGGGAATGCTGGCGATTTTTGTTCAATCTGATTTGGAAATTCCCAATCCTCTACCTAAGCTATTTTCACTCTACTTGTTAATCGCTATCGGTTTCAAGGGCGGGCATGAATTATTTAAAAGCGGTTTGAGTCCATTAATTATCGCCACCTTAGCCGCAGCCATATTGATGGCATCGATTGTACCAGTTTACTCCTTTTTTATCCTCAAGATTAGGCTGGATAATTATAATGCGGCGGCAATTGCGGCTACCTACGGATCCATCAGCGCGGTGACGTTTATTACTGCCAGTTCGCTTCTAGATGAACTCCAGATTGTCTATGGAGGGCATATGGTAGCAGCTCTGGCATTGATGGAGTCACCTGCAATTGTAGTGGGATTGATCCTTGTCAAAGTCTTTAACGCTAAAGAAGGGAAGTTAGACGGTGACGGCAAGGAAGAAGAGGAAGGCGAAAAAGAAAGCACTGCCAGTTATTGGGGTGAAGTTTTACGGGAAGCTTTTCTAAATGGTTCCGTACTATTATTGATAGGTAGCGTGATCATTGGATTTTTGACAGGTAATGATGGTTGGAATAAAGTCCATTTATTTATCGAAAAAGATATATTTTATGGAGCCTTAATGTTTTTTCTACTTGACATGGGATTGGTGGCTGCGCGGCGGATTCAAGATCTGAAAGAAACGGGCATGTTTTTGATTGGCTTTGCAATTTTAATGCCAATTGCTAACGCTGTAATCGGGATTTTGCTTGCCAAAGTAATTGGGATGGGACAAGGGGATGCTTTACTGTTTGCAGTGCTTTGTGCGAGTGCTTCTTATATTGCTGTACCTGCCGCAATGCGAATGACAGTACCGCAAGCAAACCCCAGCTTGTATGTATCAATGGCTCTAGCAATTACCTTTCCATTCAACATTATCGTCGGTATTCCAGTTTACCTGCAAGCTATTAAATTATTGGGGACTTAATCATGTTGCAACCGATCAAAAAAATTGAAATAATTGTTAGCTATCTAGAAGTTCCTGCGGTTTTGAAGGTGCTGAAGAAGAACTCAGTTACTCGTTATACCATCATCAATAATGTCTCTGGGATTGGTGAACATGGCTATTCTGGTGATGACTTGATTACTAATAGCTATATCATGATTATCTGTACTGAGCTAGAATTGGCAGAGCAACTATCGATCGCAATGCAACCACTCCTCAAAAAAATGGGGGGGATTTTCATCATTACAGATGGTCAGTGGATTGAACACTAATCTATATTAATTGCCACTAATTCGTTAGTGGCGAGTAATTTAATCATCAACAATGTTAGATCCAATTCTCGCTCGAACCATCAACAGTACACCGACTTACTACTACACAGGCTATTGTCCCCATAGCGGTAAACTGTTGAAATTACCGCGTACTCAGGAGGTAGAAGAGATTGCCCGCAACTTAATGGTGAAATTAGCGGCGGAAGAGCGACATGGGCGGGAAGGGAAGATGTATGGCGTTTTACTGGTTGAGAAAAATACTGGTGAATATTACTCAATTAAGGCTTTCTCAGGATTACTAAATGGTGAGGCTGTTGTGGCTGGGTGGGTGCCGCCAATTCCTGGGCGCGATCGAGTGGCTGCCAATGAAGCTGCTACTCTAGAAGATCTAGCGAGGATGAAGCAAGAACTGATTGAGTTGGATCGATCAACAGAAAGAGAGCAATACAAGTCTATCTCAGCAGCATATGTCGATAAAATCAAGCAACTATCGATCGAACATCGCCAGCGAAAAGCATTCAGGCAAAAAGAACGCGAACGATTGGAGACTAAGCTCACGGGTATTGAACTAGCAACAGAATTAAGTAAACTAGTCGCTCAAAGCTGTCAGGACGGACGAGAAAGCGATCGACTCAAGCAAGAGCGCAATGCAATTTTACAGCCGCTCAAGGAGCTGCTAGACCAGAATGAAGCTCAGATTCGGGAGCTGAAGCAACGGCGCAAGCTGCGATCTCGGCAGCTTCAGACGCAGATGCACGATGCCTATCGATTGATGAACTTTTTGGGGACATCTAGCTCGCTGCGGGAATTGATGCCCGCAGGTATTCCCACGGGTACGGGAGATTGCTGTGCGCCGAAGTTGTTGCACTATGCGGCTAGTCAGGGGTTGAAGCCAGTGGCGATGGCGGAATTTTGGTGGGGGGATGGGAAGGGTAGGAGTGTAGGAGTGTGGGAGTGTGGGAGAAAGATTCAGGGAGAGTTTTATGGGGCTTGTACGGCGCGGTGTCAGCCTTTGATGGGGTTTATGTTGGCGGGGTTGGTGCGGCAGCCGAGTAGGTTGAATCTGGAGGTTATTTATGAGGATGAATATCTGATTGCGGTGAATAAGCCTGGGGGATTGTTGTCTGTGCCTGGGCGGACAGTTGATTTGCAAGATAGCGTGCTGACTCGGTTACGGGAACTGTATCCAGATGTTGATTCTGTGCATCGACTCGATCGAGACACTTCGGGGATATTATTGTTTGCATTGGATAAATCTACCTATCAACATCTGATTCAGCAGTTCGAGGATCGAGCAGTCACCAAGATTTATGAAGCAATTTTAGCTGGAGTAATTGAAAGTCAGCAAAGATCGAACGCGCAAGCGCACCCCCTAAGGGTGGTCGATTTGCCACTGTGGGGAGATCCGCTCGATCGACCCCGCCAGCAGGTAAACTTTGAGTTAGGCAAGCCTAGTTTGACCAAATTTCAGGTAATCAGTCAAATCGACGGCTACACGCGGATTGAATTTTTTCCAGTTACAGGGCGGACACATCAGCTTCGAGTCCACGCCGCCGATCCTCAAGGGCTAGGCGTGAATATCCTGGGCGATAAACTGTATGGCTGTCAGGCAGATGTAGAACGGCTCTATCTTCATGCCCGCGAACTCAGATTCATTCATCCACACACATTAGAACGAATTCACCTCCAAACTCAATGCCCCTTTTAAATCAAATAACCTCCGAGAAACCCGACTTTTTGGAAAAAGTCGGGTTTCTGTCCCACAATCTAAACCCTATCCCCTAATTCTGTTAAAGTTAGATCTGAGAAATTTAAGCGTTGTAAACCTAGCATGGCAGAAACTCTATTTTTTAATGCCCTCCGAGAAGCCATTGATGAAGAAATGGAGCGGGATTCGGCGGTATATGTCATGGGCGAAGATGTCGGACATTACGGTGGTTCTTACAAAGTAACCAAAGATCTCTATAAGAAATATGGAGAGATGCGGATATTGGATACCCCGATCGCCGAAAATAGTTTTGTCGGGATGGCGATCGGTTCTGCTATGACAGGATTGCGGCCGATTATTGAAGGGATGAATATGGGCTTTTTGCTCCTCGCCTTCAACCAAATTTCCAATAATGCCGGAATGTTGCGCTACACATCTGGTGGTAACTTTACGATTCCGCTGGTAATTCGTGGTCCTGGTGGTGTTGGTAGTCAACTGGGCGCAGAGCACTCACAGCGGTTAGAAGCTTACTTCCAAGCCGTTCCTGGTCTAAAGATTGTTGCTTGCTCCACTCCTCGCAATGCTAAAGGATTATTAAAAGCAGCAATTAGATGTGAAGATCCCGTGCTGTTTTTTGAGCATGTTTTACTTTACAACATGAAAGAAGACTTGCCTGATGACGAGTACCTCCAGCCGCTAGACAAAGCTGAAATCGTTCGTCCAGGTAAAGATGTCACGATCTTGACCTACTCACGGATGCGTCACCACTGTACCCAAGCGATGAAAATCTTGGAATCCCAAGGGAAAGAATATGATGCGGAAATCATTGATTTGATCTCGCTCAAACCGCTAGATTTGGAAACAATTGGGGCATCGATTAAGAAGACGCATAAAGTGATCATCGTCGAAGAATGTATGCGGACAGGTGGGATTGGCGCGGAATTAGTTGCTTCAATCAGTGATAATTTCTTTGACGAACTAGATGCTCCTGTATTACGGATGTCATCAGAGGATATTCCGACACCTTATAATGGCAAGCTTCAATATCTAACCATTGTTCAACCACCTCAAATTGCTGAAGCCATTGAGAAAATGGTTGATGGTAAGTTGTAAGAGGGTTGGGAGTTGGGAGTTGGGAGATACTAATATTTAGTTGTTATTTATTTGGTTGTTAGTTCTTGGATATTTACTCCGAACTCCGAACTTCCAACTTCCAACTCCCAACCAAATTTAAAATAACTAAATTATATTTACCATGCAAAAACAGCGAGCTATTTTAGGCTTGATCATCGCATTAGTTATTGGTTCACTGGTGCTGCTACTCAACAAACCGACGCAGTTGGGGCTAGACTTGCAGGGAGGTTCGCAACTGACTATTCAGGTGAAACCCACTCCCGAACATCCAAAGATCACTCAACAAGACATTGATGCCGTTCAAAAAGTAATTGAAAATCGGATTAATGGTTTGGGTGTATCCGAAGCATTGATTCAAGCTGCTGGTAATAATCAGATTCTTGTTCAACTACCTGGCGTTAACGATCCCCAACAGGCAGAACGAGTACTTGGCGGTACTGCCCAACTCGAATTTAGAGAGCAAAAAGCCGATACCGAAGGACAGCTAGGCGCAGAGCTGGCAGTATTAAACGATGCCAAAGCCAAGCAGACAATCCTCAAGAAAACTAAATCTACGGACAAGCCTGCGATCGCTGCAATTCAGACTGCGATCGAAAAGCAATATACTGAAATCGATAAACTATTTAATAAAGCCGTAATTACTGGTAAACAGCTCAAAAATGCTAGCCCCCAACCCCTATCGGCGGATTCCTGGGAAGTAGCATTGGAATTTGATGATGCTGGCGGCGAAGCCTTTGCCAAGATGACCAAAAGTCTCGCCGGAACTGGTAGATCGATCGGTGTATTCTTGGATAATGACCCAATTAGTACCCCAACTGTCGGCCCTACTTTTGCCGCAACTGGAATTACTGGCGGTAAGGCTGTAATTACCGGAAACTTCACTACCGAAACTGCCCAAAATCTAGCTGTCCAACTGCGAGGAGGCTCTCTCCCCGTTCCCGTAGAAATCGTCGAGAACCGCACCGTTGGTGCCACACTGGGACGAGATAGCATTCAAAGCAGTATCTACGCTGGTATTGGTGGATTGATATTGGTAGCCATTTTTATGGGCGTATACTATCGATTACCTGGAATTGTTGCTGATGTTGCCCTAGTCATTTACACTCTGCTATCCCTCGCGGCATTCAATCTACTCGGTGTGACTTTGACACTGCCAGGGATTGCTGGATTTATCCTGAGTATCGGGATGGCAGTAGATGCCAACGTGCTCATCTTTGAGCGGACTCGTGAAGAACTCCAAACGGGCAAAACTCTCTACAAATCAGTCGAATCAGGTTTTCACCGTGCTTTTGATAGTATCTTGGATAGCCACGTCACCACATTGATTTCCTGCGGGGCGTTATTCTTCCTCGGTTCAGGTTTAGTCAAAGGATATGCAGTAACTCTTGCCGTTGGGGTAGCAATTAGCCTATTTACATCCCTAACCTGTACCCGCACTTTTCTGTTGTTATTGGTACTAGGGTTTCCAGCCTTACGTCAGAGAACTAACTTATTTGCCCCAAACATCCCCAAGCTAGCCGCAAAGTAATCTAGCTCTGAGCAGCATAAGTTAACCTACCATTTACAACTTCTTATCCCCCGCTCCCCGCTCCCCGCTCCTTATTCCCCATTCCCTATGAAAAAATTCAGTGTAACTAAACAACGAAAATGGTGGTGGTCTCTATCTGTAGTAGTGATCTTAGCAGGAATTACCTCGATGATTTTGTCCTGGACAGATCCAACAATTGGGTCGCCTTTACGTCGAGGATTAGATTTTACGGGTGGCTCGAAACTCCAGTATGAACTAGACTGTTCTATTGCCAATAACTGCAAGCCAATTGATATCGCAGCAGTGCGAGAGATCGTCAAAAATCAAGGAATTGCCGATCCAATTATTCAGGTAGTTGGTAAAGATTCTATCGGACTATCAATCAGAAGTAAAGATCTCAAAGTTGATGCTAGAAGCAAATTAGAAGCTGCGCTGAGTGAGAAGATTGGTAAATTTGACCCCAAGAAAACCCAGAATGATACAGTTGGGCCAACCCTGGGCGAAGAATTATTTAAAAATGGTTTGATTGCGATCGGATTATCATTTGGATTAATTCTACTATATCTAACCTTTCGATTCAAATTTGACTATGCCTTTTTTGCCTTTGTCGCCCTGTTCCATGATGTCCTAATTACCACTGGAATTTTCTCGATACTTGGTTTAGTTGGCGGGATTGAAATTGACAGTTTATTTGTTGTGGCACTCCTGACAATTATCGGATTCTCCGTCAATGATACCGTGGTTATTTACGATCGAATTCGTGAAGTCATCAGCATCAGTCCCGATTTACCGATCGATCAGATTGTTGATGATAGTATCAATCAAACCATGTCTCGATCGATCAATACCACACTGACGGTACTGCTCACCCTCATGTCTATCTACCTATTTGGTGGCGACACCCTCAAGAATTTCGCCCTGTGCCTGATCATCGGCTTCACCGCCGGAGCCTACTCCAGTATCTTTATCGCCAGCACCCTATTCGGCTGGTGGCGCAAAAACCATCCACCAAAACCAACTTCAGCGATAGTGACTTCTGATTCTTAAGCAGCTATGTCAAGATTAAATCCATCAGCACTCTCAGCCGCCGACGCAACCCCAGAAATCGAACTCGATCCCATTTTTAAAAACCAAATCGATAATCTCTACCGTCTAAATCTCTACGGCAGGTGGCTGGTAATCGCCACTCTATGGCTGACAGTTGGCATCCATAGCCTGTGGGGACTGCGTTACCCCTTGAGCCTCATCCAAGAAGAATTCACCTGGTCTGCGGTCAAATATGGACTGGTTGGTGCGCCAATGCCCGCGTTTGGTTTGTGCCTGTGTGTCGGGATGATGGCTGGTACCTTAGTCTGGCAAAGTCGGAACATCATCTGGGGCATCCCCAAACAAGAACAACACCGACTCGCCCAACAAGTCGGCAACATTCGCAAGCAAGGTAGCTCTCATCCATTGTGGAAGTGGGTGGTGAATAATTGATAGTTGATAGTTGATAGTTGATAGTTGATAGCGAATGGTGAATGGTGGATAGTGGATGGCAACAAATTTACTGCTCCCAGGCTCCCAGTCTCCCAGTCCCCCCATCCCCCATCCCCCACCCCCCCCATCCCCCACACCCCCAGTCCCCAATGCAATCCCCAACTCTCGACACCCAACATCCGCCGGAGCCTAAACTTATCGATGCTTGCGTGCATTGTGGGTTTTGTCTGTCTACTTGCCCTAGTTACCGCGTATTGGGGACAGAGATGGACTCGCCACGGGGACGGGTGTATATGATGGATGCCCTGAACAAAGGTGAAATCGAGCTTACTCCGGCGGTGGTGAGTCATTTTGATAGCTGTCTGGGTTGCTTGGCTTGTACGACTACCTGTCCGTCGGGGGTGCAGTACGATAAGCTGATTACGTCGATGCGATCGCAAATTGCCCGCAATCATCCCCGCCCACTCGTCGAGCGATTGTATCGCCAATTTATTTTTGGCTTGTTTCCCTATCCCAATCGGCTGCGGTTGTTATTGATTCCGCTATTTGTATATCAGAAACTCGGCTTACAAAAGCTCGTTAGACAAACAGGTATAGTTGAAAAAATATCGCCTCATTTGGCAGGGATGGAGGCAAATCTGCCTGCATTATCTTTGAGTACATTTCAAGATACTCTGCCTGAATTAGTTCCGGCTCAAGGTATCCAAAGATATCGAGTTGGGATGATTTTAGGCTGCGTTCAAAAATTGTTCTTCGATCGAGTTAATCAAGCTACAGTGAGAGTATTGACTGCAAATGGATGTGAAATAGTCATCCCTCCAGCCCAAGGTTGTTGTGCGGCATTACCGCACCACCAGGGCGAAGAAGAGCAGGCAAAAACTCTCGCGAGGCAGATGATTGATAGTTTTGCCAATACCAATGTAGATGCAATTATTATCAATGCGGCTGGCTGTGGACACACCCTCAAAGAATATGGGGAATTGCTCCAAGACGATCTAAATTATGCTCAATCAGCGATCGACTTTTCAGCTAAAGTGAGAGATATTCAGGAGTTTTTGGCAGAGATTAAAATCACCACGCCACTATCACCAATCTCCACCGAACCGCTCACTCTAGTTTACCAAGATGCCTGTCATCTATTGCACGGTCAAAAAATCAGCATCCAACCGCGCCAACTGCTCAAACAAATCCCCAATGTCACCCTCACGGAGCCGCTAGATGCGGCACTATGTTGTGGCAGTGCAGGTGTCTATAACATGCTCCAGCCCGAAACAGCCAACGAACTAGGCACTCTCAAAGTCAAGAATCTAGTCAATACCGGAGCGACAATTATCGCCTCCGCCAATCCTGGCTGCACCCTCCAAATTGTTAAACATTTAGAACTGCAAGGACATCAGACTAAAATCTTACACCCGATCGAGCTGCTAGATCTCTCGATTCGCGGCATTAAACTATCTGACAATTAACAAACTACTGATAGAGTTCCACATCCGATCGAGCGGGGATAACTCCCCCAAAGGATGTCAAAATATAGATGGGTCGATAGTGTCCCGCTAAAATACCCTAGCAATCTGTAACTTGTTGTGAATATCTCGATTCTCCAACGGAGAGGCTATTGCTGGGGCAAACGCTCCGCTACCGCCAACGAATGCTCGTGGCGATCATTAGCATCGAAGACAATTATGCTCCCAGTATTATTTTGTCTAGCTTGCTCTAGCAGCGCGAAAAAATTTCAAGTTAGTCAGAATACCTCGGCAAATTACCGCCTAGTTCCGGTGGTAAGTGGCTTAGAGCATCCCTGGAGTATGGCTTGGCTACCAGATCGGACCATACTCGTCACCGAGCGTCCTGGGCGGCTCCGCATCGTGCGAAATAACATCCTCGATCCGACTCCAATCGGTGGCGTTCCGGCGGTATTTGCCAGCGGGCAAGGGGGATTGATGGATGTTTCGCTTCATCCACAGTTTGCCAAAAATCGGCTAGTCTACCTCACCTATGCACATGGCGACGATACCGCCAATCGCACGCGACTGGCAAGAGCCAGATTTGATGGCAAAAACCTCACAAATCTGCAAGTTATCCTAGAAGTCTCCCCCGTCAAATCTGGCTCACAACATTTTGGCTCACGCATTGCGTGGCTACCAGATCGTACCTTATTAGTGGCGATCGGCGACGGGGGTAATCCCCCATTAAAAATCGAGGGTGAACTTCCCCGCCTCCAAGCCCAAAATCGGCGCAGCCAGCTTGGTAAAGTCCTGCGCCTCAAAGATGATGGTTCGATTCCCCTGGACAATCCCTTTGTCAAGGATCCAAATACCAATCCAGCCATCTGGAGCTACGGACATCGGAATATCCAAGGCATGACCTTCGACTCAGTTTCCCAGCGAGTTTGGGCGACAGAACACGGTTCGAGCGGCGGTGACGAACTCAATCTAGTCCAAAAAGGCAAAAACTATGGCTGGCCGCTGGCTACTCATAGCAGAGAGTATGGATTGCTAAAGAGCGATATTTCACCAAATAAATCCCTGCCAGGATTGGAAGACCCGCGTGCAGTATGGACTCCAGCAATCGCACCTTCAGGACTGACCGCTTACAATGGCAAGCGATTTCCACAATGGCAAAATAATCTTTTTGCAGGTGGCTTAGTCGAGCAAGCAGTGCGAAGAATCGAGCTAGATCCAAATGGAAAAGTCCTCAACCAAGAATCAATCCGAATCGGTGCAAGGGTTAGAGATGTACGTCAAGGCCCTGATGAGCTGTTGTATGTCTTGACTGATAAATCTGATGGTCAGATTGTGCGGATCGAGCCAGCACAAAGATAGCTCATTGCATACGATCTTCAACAACTTCTATACTTTTCACGGTAATAGTTTGAGCTATTGTCGGGTGTGTTACCGCGCAGCGTAACGCACCAGCATACTATAAATCAAATCCAATTAAAGATCCAAAAATCCCAGAGTCGAGCGAATAAAGCTGATTTCTCGATCGATAATCCGAGATAAACTGGTAGCCAAAATACAAAGCTAGCAGCAACACTAAAAATTGTCGTTAAGCCAGCTACTTGCCACAATCTAGAGCGACTTCGCAACCACAAATCAACAAACCATGCTAACCCCATAATTGCAAATAACACAGCACCCATATAGTGATAAATAAATAGGCATCGTGTCACTCTTACCCAAGGCAATAAATTAACAGCATAATTAACTACGATAAATATTGGTACACCAATATAATTATTAGGTGATTCCCGATAGAGAATATATCCATTAACCAGGTTTCGACTCCGCTCAACCTTCGGTGGTTGAGCGGAGTCGAAAC
>JANNDL010000239.1:0-9201 GCA_031387665.1 Chamaesiphon sp. OTE_75_metabat_95
CTTTCTAATAGCTTGAAGGACAGTGGGTTGATCTCTCTGAGGACAAACATTTGAACAATTTATGCGATGTGCAATCTGACAACTTAGATATATTATAATATTTAATGTGTGTAACTAATTTCGCTCAAGTACTTATAAAACTCAACCCGTCTCCGGCAATTCTAAATTCGCAAACTCTGGCGGAGTGCGACGTTGACTTGCCCTCACCCCAGCCCTCTCCCAAGTTTGGGAGAGGGAGCCGGAAAGTAAGGCTAAGTCTCCGGCTCCCCTTCTCCCAGCATTGGGAGCTACCGTGTCCAATACCAAACGCAATCTCAATAAACAAAGCCAACTTATAACTCTCCCCCGTCGCAACCTTTATAGAACCCATTTGAGATCTTTTTCGGAGATAGGTATAATCCATTCGTAGGGGTGGGTTCATGCAATTTAATGTCGATTTTACCGTCCAATCTCAAACAAAACCCACCCTACCCCACTAGCATCTGGAGATCGAGTCAGAGATCTCAAATGGGTTCTATAGTCATCCGTTGGCGGTAGCGGAGCGTTTGCTTTGCAATAGCCTCTTCTCGGAACGAGACGCTTCGCGTTGGCAACGCCTGCGCTCTGCGCTTACGGAACGAGAACTGCTCCTGTTGCAGCATCAGATACATAGCCTCTACATAGTCCTCAGCCCAACCCCAATCCCGCTGAAGATCGACTACGATCGGATCACATTTGTTATAATAGAAGTAATCGATAATTCGTCAAGATCATGGACAAACTTACTATCCCTGATGTCTTAACATTAGAAGAAACATCAGCCTACTTACGATTATCAGTCGAAACAGTTACGGATCAAGCCTTAAAAGGTAACATCCCTGGACGAAAAATTGCAAGTGATTGGAGATTCTTGAAGATAGCGATCGATGAATGGTTGCGTTCTAAAAGTAGTAGCTCGATCCTACTCAGTCAAGCGGGTATTTTTGGAGATGACGATTCTCTCACTCAATTGAGAGAATCAATTTATACAGCAAGAAACCGTCCCGAAACTGATGATAACTTAGAGATATAATCCATGTATCTACTCGACACAGATACACTAACCCATCTTCATGCTGGCAACTCCAATGTGATCGATCGATTAAAATCTGTAGCAGATGCAGATATTGGTGTCACCATTATTACCAAAGTCGAAATTTTGCGCGGACGGATTGATTATGTGCTCAAAGCTGAAACTGATACAAATTTACTCAAAGCACAAGAACTTTTATTTCGGACAGAGCAACTCTTGAATGATTTAGCGATTGTGCCGATCGATCCGCATCGATAGAATTTGACCGCTTGCGGGCTGAATCTAAATTTCGTAAAATCGGTCGAGCCGATTTGTTAATTGCTAGCATTACTCTCGCCAATCGCGCGACACTGGTCACGAGGAATTTACGTCACTTCAAACAAATTCCTGGATTGAGACTAGAAAATTGGGTTGACCGATAACTGCGATCGAATAGCAGAAACCCGATCGTTGTTGCTGGCAATAGGGTCCTTTCGATCGCTTTACTTGGATTGCCCCGACTCACTGCAATATCCGTCGGACGACATAGCCCCTTGTCACTGGCCCACATACTCCCGCCAATCCAACCCCACCAACACCAAACGCAACCTCAATAAACAAAGCCACACTTATAACTCTCCCCCGTCGCAACCTTTATAGTCATCCGACTGCTCCTGTTGCAGCATTAGATACATAGGGACAACATAGTCCTCAGCCCAACCCCAATCCCGCTGAATATCAATATTACCCAAATACAACTTATCCTGCTGCCCTAGCTAAATTGGTAATTGAGTCCAAAGATCGAATCGAAATCAGAATTCCGACTTGGCAGCTTAGCCTAGAAGAAATCCTCTCAGATTGGAGACTTTCATAATGAATATCCCACAAATACCAGATCCCATCACTCGCGCTAGATTAATTGCCAATCTCCGCCAGACTCGCAGAGAAATGGCGGAATTTAATCAAGAGCTAGCTGAAATAGAAGCTCAACTCGTTGGCGGTAGCGGAGCGTTTGCCCTGCAATAGCCTCTCGTTCCGAGAATCGAGAGCTATACGCTCAAAAATTAGCGCGAATTGGGACAAAGAAACTGACAGCATAAAACACAATCGATATGATGAAAATCGGTCAAAATGTTACCATCCTCCAAGGTGTCACCCTCGGAGCCAAAGAAATCGATATCAGCTACCTCCGAGCCAACCGCCCCACCATTGGGAATAATGTCACTATTGGGGCTGGGGCAAAAGTATTGGGTGGAATTACCATCGGGAATAATGTCACCATCGGCGCAAATGCCGTAGTCACAAAATCATTGCCAGATAACGTTGTTGCCACTGGAGTCCCAGCAAAGATCATTCGGACAGTGGATAAATAACTCTCGTAAGTTGGGCAACATATAATGATAACAAGGAGGCTACCATGACTTATACAAAACCTGAAATCAATATTGATTTCAACATTATCCCTAGTGAAAATATTGACTCTATAGCTCGTAGGATAGAGGCTGCGGCACAAAGGCAAGTTGCTATAGACATTACTCGTCTCAAAGCGATGGGAAAGCCAATTCACTACAAAATCGCTACTACAGATAGCAAGCCATTCGGCGAAAAATTGGTTAGAGAAGAAGCCACTGGACAAAAATTTGAAGTTCAGATCCAAACGGATGGCAGTGAAAAAATAATTGGCGAAATCCTTTAAATATGCCAACTTTGACCGTTATTGCTGGAGCAAATGGATCTGGTAAATCAACACTCACTAAACTTTCTGCTGGTAGCACGCTATTAATTGACCCCGATGCAATCGCTAGAGAAATCGATCCAATTAATCCAGCATCTGCCGCTATCGCCGCTGGTCGGCAAGCTCTGTCTCTATCCCAACAATAGCTCATTAGCATCACACCATTCCTTTACCCCCTTGACGATCGAGTATCGATCCGAATGAACGGTACCCATAAAACACAGATCGTAACTAATCGGTGCAGCCTCTTGTCGAATAGCTGAATATAGATCCAAGTAAAATAATGGTCTGAAATCAAACTTATGTAAAGCCGCATCACCCTTATCAAAAGTTAAGACTCGTTGGCGAAGCCTACCAGAGGTAATCGCAATAAGGCACATAGTCTAGAGTGTTTTTTCGATTCTGAATAACGTGAGTTCGGGATAAGAATTTCCGCGCAATGACTCCTAGCTTCGTTCAGGCACCGCCCTCAAATGAATTTGGGTGCTCAAAGCGAAAGTTCGTTGAAACGAACTAATCAATTTGGCAGTTCGTTTCAACGAACTTTCGCTTTTAGCCCGAACTTATAGTTCAGGGCGGTGCTTAAGCGGAGCAGATCAGCTCACAACCAAAGCATTCTGCCACCGAGACTTGCACATCTCCAAAAAAGAAAGCGGCATTGCTTCAGGATTTAATAAAAAGATAATATCAAACTCTCGATCGGCTATATCCTCTCTTACTTATGCATAATACTTGACAATCGTATCATCCAATAACTTCTTGTAAACCCTAATAATCCCCTTCACAAAAAAATTATTACTAGGTCGATCGTCAACATAAGTAACATCAGCACCCAGCTCAATCAGTTTACTTTTAATCGCAGCCTCATAGCCAAAAAAAGCTGGAGATACCAGTAGAATCGACTTCCCTGTAAAAATTTTGTGTTCCGACATATCTAAATTAGTAAGCAACAATCGGAATGCGTTGGCGTAGCCTCTCCTTTGGAGAATCGAGATCGTATTTCAAGCTTTTAGAGTTAGATCTCATAGCAGAACTCCATATATTTGATATTGTACCTCGATCGTTGTCGATTACTTATCCTTTCGAGCCTCAATCATCAACCCGACAATATCAGCGATCTTATGCTTTGCCACCCAACCCAACCTTTCCATCGCCTTAGCTGGATTTCCCCGACTCACTGCAAGATCCGTCGGTCTACGCAACCCCTTATCACTGGCCCACATACTCCCGCCAATCCTGCCCTGAAACTCCGAAGATTAGTGCTTTTTTCATGTGGATACCTGTAGATTTCTACCCTAAAGTGATGCTTTGGGATAAATATACCATCAACCACAAACCATCCTCCAACATCTCCCCCTGAAACCGCATCCGCTGCAACCAAGAATTCCCCCAACCTGACGAAACCTTCGTCACCTTTTTTAAATCACCTGAATGTATCAGGAGTAATGTAAACAACATCTACAAACTCATCCCGCAAATGTCCAAAATCTAGATCCATAGTTAATAACTTACATTCATAAACCGAAGCAGTCGCTGCAATCCATAGATCGTTCTTACCCATCTTAATCGCCGAAAAATTACTCGCTCTCGTCAAGTGCTTCCCTTTGCTATAGCAATCGATATTCACATACCTATCGATTATTTCTGGTGCATTAATATCTAAAACTTCTAATCCTAATATGGATGCCTCCATCTTGGCTCGACGGATCGCACCCCATCGAAACTGAATACTCAGAGAACGGATTTCTGCCACAGTTACCAAAGAAATTGATTCTGCTACATCATATAAATTATAGATAGTTTGTAACCTTGAGATAGATCGATCGTCCCGCAGAATTTGCAGCAGAACATTTGTATCGTAGATTATCTGCAATCTTACTTGTCCTCTTTTAATGCCTGGAGCATCGCGGCAAACTCCTCATCACTAAACTCGATACTTCCCGCATGTTGGAGAAAAGTCCCAGTATATCCGACACTCTTTAAGTAGCGATCTAGTCCGACTGCTAAAGCGTCCTCAGTTCGCTTATCAGAAATGATCGAACCTTGTTTACGATCTTTTTCCTTACTCATAGTTGACTACACCTCTTATAATTGCACCACATTCAATTTTAACTCATCACGAATCATATTCCCCAAATACAACTTATCCTACTGCCCCAACCCAATCCGCACCGCACTGGCCTCTTCTGCGTCACAAACCGCGACCGTCGTAACGGCGAATCATGATTAAATAAGATCCACGGGACTTGCAAACAAACCATAAGCCTCCCGATAGTTCGCCACCTCCCAAAACGCCGTCGCCTTCGCTACCGCATAAGGACTACGCGGCGAAAACGGTGTAGTTTCATCCGCCGCCATCCCCTTAATATCCCCAAACACCTCACTTGAAGCCGCATTGTAAAACTTTAGGACTTACGCATTGACGGAGTGGTAGAATAGTGCATTAAGAGAAAATGTCGTTTTTGAATACAGGTGTCGGACAATTAGAGAACTAAGCAGACCATCTACACCACAATGTAATCTGGATAAATATGTTCTGTTCCTGTTGTCAGAACCTAAGCAGGGAGGGTGCTGTAGATTATCAGAGCTACTACCAGAGGCATCTCATGACAGTGTGAATCGATTTTTGCTGAGGGAAAGATATGAAGCAAAAGATTTATTTGAGACATGCAAGAACACAATTAATTTACTTGGAGGAATTTTAAGTGTTGATGACACAGTAATCGAAAAATTGTACAGCAATCCAAAGAAAGCAGAATTAATAAGCTATTTTTGGTCTGGAAAATATCATAAAACGATTAAGGGCGTAAATTTAATCACGCTATATTACAGTGATATTGATGGAAGCTCGATGCCAGTAAACTACAGAATTTATGACAAAGAGGAGGAGAAAACAAAAAACGATTACTTTCGAGAAATGGTAGTGGAAGTAATAAAATGGGGACTAAAGCCGAGAATAGTTACAGGAGATAGTTGGTATTCGGGAGTAGAAAATCTCAAATTTCTAAAAGACCAGAAATTAGGTTTTTTATTCGGAGTTGAAAAGAACAGAACTGTATCAAACGAGGCTAAGAAATACAAGCAGGTAAATAGCTTGGATATCCCAGAGTCAGGATTAGTAACTCACTTGAGAAAATTTGGATTTGTAAAATTGTATAGGAAAGACTTCAAGAACGAAGGCTCTAGACACTATATTTTATACTTACCAGATGAGGATGATCTCAAAAAAATCGAGCGAGAAGAGTTTATCAGAATTCATGATACTCATTGGGGGATTGAATGTTTCCATAGAGCAATTAAACAAGTATGTGGGATCTGCCGATTTATGGTTAGAGATAGTCAGGCAATTAAAACGCATATCTTCTGTTCCCTGCAAGCATTTGTTCGATTAGAAAAGATGAGAGTTGAGAAAAGTATTGCAAACTGGTACGAAGTGCAAAAAAACTTATTTACATTAGTTGTCCGTGAATATATTGTAAATAATCTTGCTAATACGTAAAATCACAATGCGATCGTTTTGTCAATGCGTAAGTCCTAAACTTGATCGGCTCCCCCATAAACCGCATCGCCTCCAAAATATTCAGCGTTCCCACCGCAATACTCTCCAGCGTCTCCACTGGCTGCTCAAACGATAGCCCCACCGATGTCTGACCAGCCAGATTGTACACCTCATCCTTGCTCGCGTCTTCTTCAATACCTGCAACACACTCCGAAAATCATTCAGCGCAGCCGATTCTAGCTGTACCTGCTGTTGGATCCCCAGATATTCCAGATTCCGAAAAGTCGATACCTGAGCATCCCGCGATGTGCCGTAGACGGTATACCCTTTACCTGACTGCCTGACACATCTTTAATTGAGGGGAAATAGTCAGGTTTTACAAGTGATAGTAACGATTCGCTCGAACCAGATTGAATCATAGAAATCTAGTTGAGCCTTTTTGGAAGCAAAGCAAGGCTGTGGATCTATAGAAAACAGAGGAATAGGAACAAGTAATGCTCGTCCTTTATTAATCACACCGCGAAGATATCGTAAGCCAATCTTGCGGATGCAATCGCGCTGAGATCTCCTCAGCGTGCGTTGCACCAAGCAGAGATAGCTTAAACCACGTCGCCAATGAGGATCGACAGTAGTTCGTAATCCAGTGATAGTAACAGTCATTCCAGTTGTTGTGGCATAAAGGAGAGCCACAGCAGCAACCAGGTATAAACGTTTGAGGGCATCAGGATGGCGAAGGCGAGAATCTTCCAATCCAAAAGCATCAGCGATCTCAGCCCAATCCCAATCTCGCTGAATATTAATATATTCCCCATCCAGTCGGCACCGTAATTGGAGCCACCAAAATCGGTCACAACGCTACCATCCTCCAAGAAGTCACCCTCGGAGCCAAATAAATCGACATCAGCTATTTCCCAGCCAACCGCCCCACCATTGGTACCTACTGTGTATACACAAGTCCATTTGAGTTGGTGCGTAGATCCTTGAATCCCCCAAACCCCCTTAAGAAGCTTGCTCAGATCGAACTCTAGAATTCAAAGTCCCCCTTGAAAAGGGGGATTTCTAGGGTTTCCGCTTCTCTCTAAACTTGTGTATACACGGTAGCCATTGGTACTGGGTGGAATTGTCATCGGGAATAATGTCACTATTGGTGCCAATGCAGTAGTCAAAAAATCATTACCTGATAACGTTGTTGCGGTTAGAGTCCCAGCAAAGATCATTCGGACAAGGGATAAATAATTATTACGTAAGTGTATCTAGTTTATCCAATAATTCTAGACCTCTACTCACACTTCCTCGTGCTGCCATTAGTTTAAATCGATTGTGAGTATCAAACTCCGCCAAAGCAACAGTAGAAAGTTCTTCAATCAGCTTATTAAGGCTAATCCCCCTAGTCTCGGCTAGTTGTTTGAGTCTCAAATGTTTGTCATCTGGTATCCGCACGGTTAAAGTTGCCATAAAATTAACTCCTAATAATTTGCGCTGGTGTGAGAATAAGTACATCGGGGAAAATCAGTTCCGCCCCTTTAAAATCTCTAACATTATTGGTAGCAACGATCTTGGCATTGCCAGCCACAGCTAATTCCATCACATGGTTGTCTCCTTCATCTCTCAGATTAGGTCGCCATGAATAGTAAATATTTATCCAGTCACTCACGCTCAGGAAAGCTGCTAGCAAATCAAAGATTTCAGTTCGGCTGAGTGGACATCTGGCGATAATTTCTGTCCGTTCCATCACTGACTCGTACTCTAAAAATAGAGCATTGCCCATGAGTGGCTGGTATTCACCAAGCAAACAACGCCTAATTAGTTCGCGATTTAGACCTTGAGAACTAATGATCGCGCCGATAAAAACATTAGTATCTACTACAATTCTTACGCCCATCCTAACATGATAGCATATATACTATCATACCGAAAAATATAAGACTCAATTTTCTAGCTACCGCTTTTCAGAAAAATGAATTGTTGCTAGGTTGATCGTCAACATAAGTAACATCAGCACCCAGCTCGACTAGTTTATTTTTAATTGTAGCTTCATAGCCAAAAAAACAGGCGATATGAATAGAATAGACTTCCCTTTGAAAATTTTGTTTTCCGACATATCCAAATTAGTAAGCGACAATCAGAATTCGTTGGCGGTAGCGGAGCGTTTGCCCCAGCAATAGCCTCTCCTTTGGAAAATCGAGATGTTACTTCAAGCTTTTGGAGTTGGATTTAATAGTAAAACTCGATCGTTGTCAATTACAGATCCTTCCTAGCCTCAATCATCAACCTGACAATATCAGCGATCTGATGCTTCGCCACCCAACCTAACCTTTCTCTTGCCTTAGCTGAATTCCCCCGACTAACAGCCAGATCCGTCGGTCTCCGCAACCCCTTGTCACTGACCCTGCGCCTGTTGTAACATCAAATACATAGCGACAACAGAGTCCTCCGCTCACCCCCAATCCCGCTGAAGAGCGATATTACCCAAATCCAACTTATCCTGCGTCCCTGCCGCAATCCGCACCGCACTGGCCTCTTCTGCGTCACAAACCGCGACCGTCGCAACGGCGAATCGTGATTAAATAAGATCCACGGGACTTGCAAACAACCCATAAGCCTCCCGATAGTTCGCCACCTCCCAAACAGCCGTCGCCTTCGCCACCGCATAGGGACTCCGTGGTGAAAACGGCGTACACTCATCCGCCGCCGCCCCATTGATATCCCCAAACACCTCGCTAGGGAGCAGCATTATAAAACTTAATCGGTTCCCCACTAAACCGAATCGCCTGACTGAAAAATCCCCTCCTCGGAGCCTACCGTGTATACACAAGTCTGAAACTCTTTCAAATCTCAATTTGTGTGCCCCTAACCCCCAATTCTGGGGGAGCTAGCTTTTAGAAAGTCCCCCAGAATTGGGGGATTTAGGGGCAGGTAAGCTAGAAACGAAGCCCA
>JANNDL010000240.1:0-16030 GCA_031387665.1 Chamaesiphon sp. OTE_75_metabat_95
CTTTCTAATAGCTTGAAGGACAGTGGGTTGATCTCTCTGAGGACAAACATTTGAACAATTTATGCGATGTGCAATCTGACAACTTAGATATATTATAATATTTAATGTGTGTAACTAATTTCGCTCAAGTACTTATAAAACAGATTCTACACATGGATCGAATCAAATCAACACTGAAACAGATTTGGGGCTACGACGAACTGAGATCGCCCCAAGGCGAAATCATCGAATGCTTGCTCGAAGATCGGGATGCCCTCATTATCATGCCCACAGGCGGCGGTAAGTCCCTCTGCTTCCAACTTCCAGCACTCCTAAGCACTGGACTCACCCTGGTGGTTTCCCCCTTAGTTGCCTTGATGGAAAATCAAGTCCAGGAACTCACCGACAAAGGATTAGCCGCTGGTTTGCTCCATAGCGAAATCCCCGTCGCCAAGCGGAAGCAAACACTTCAAGCTCTAGAACAGCAGCAGCTAAAGCTATTATATCTATCCCCTGAAACCCTGCTGACGACCCCAGTTTGGTCGAGATTGTGCGCTGCGGAACTGAAGATCGATCGAATTATCCTCGATGAAGCTCATTGCCTCGTTCACTGGGGTGAAACCTTTCGTCCCAGCTATCGCCGCTTGGGAGCCATTCGCACCACCCTAGTTCAACACAAGCCAGTCGGCACCAAAATCTCGATCGCCGCCTTCACAGCGACTGCTGACCCCCTCTCACAGCAAACAATCAAGCAAGTTTTACAGCTCGATCATCCAGCCGAGTTTATCCTCAATCCCCTCCGCGAGAATCTCAAGCTGTCAGTCAAGCAAATCTGGACACCACGCGGTCGAAAAACGCAACTCACCAAATTTATCGACAAATACCCGCACCAGTCAGGATTAGTCTATGTTCGCACCCGCGATACCAGCGAAGAATTAGCCGCTTGGCTATCAGCACGGGGCGACAAAACAGCCGCTTATCACGCAGGCTTGAGTCCCCAAGCGCGGCGACGAATTGAGGGCGAGTGGTTGAGTGGGAAGTTGCAATATGTGGTTTGTACCTGCGCCTTTGGGATGGGGATTAATAAAGCAAATGTGCGATGGATTGTCCATTTTCATCCTCCAGTACTATTGGCTGAATATATCCAAGAAATCGGGCGAGCGGGAAGAGATGGCAAACCTGCGGAGGCACTATTATTAGTCTGCGAACAGACTGGTTTATTGTATCCCGAAGATCGGCAGCGATCGAAGTTCTTTACTGAGAGTATCGATAAATATTACGATTTAGCCACAGCTTTATCCAAACAACTTCCGCCCCGTGGCGATGTTCGCGAGATTGAGACTAAATTTCCCCAAAGTTCAATTGCATTATCTCTATTACACAGCGTCAATGAAGTAGTCTGGGAAACACCATTTGATTATCGTCGATCTACGACAGGAAAATCTCCCGACTGGCGATCGATCAAAGCACAGCAACAATCACTATTTCAGGCTGTTCCTAGCTATATTAAACATGCTGGCTGTCGCTGGGAATACTTACTTACAGCATTTGGTTGTAAGCCTAAGATTCAAAATTGGCGGTGTGGTAATTGCGACAGGTGTTTATCCAAGAGATAGCGCGGGTGAAATATATTTAGAGCTTACCCTCGATTTGGGCATTGAAACCATAGACCTCACGGGAGCCAGCTAGATCAACCAATTGAACCTGTTTTTCATCTCCTGGCTCGAATCTCACAGCGGTACCCGCCGGAATATCGAGACGCATTCCTCTAGTAGCTGCTCTGTCAAACAATAGGGCACCATTAACTTCAAAGAAGTGATAGTGAGAGCCAATTTGGATCGGTCGATCGCCTGTATTTGCTACAGTTAGTTTTAGGGTTGGGCGACCTACATTCAATTCGATCTCGCCAGCTTGAGCAATAATTTCACCAGGAATCATAATTTAGGTGTTAGGGATGTGCAATTTAATAAAGTATCAGCATAACGGGTTTTACCTACGGTAGGCTATTCGCCAACGACTACGCTCAACCCTCGGAGGTTGAGCGTAGTCGTTGGCGGAGCCTGCCGTAGGCACAACCGATCTCTAAAAATTATTGGTACTTTATTTTCAAGCGAGTTCCTTAGCGATTAGGTTTTAGTGAGGGAGGGCAGGTTTTGCCT
The DNA here is from genome assembly GCA_031387665.1 of Chamaesiphon sp. OTE_75_metabat_95. Taxonomy (GTDB): domain Bacteria; phylum Cyanobacteriota; class Cyanobacteriia; order Cyanobacteriales; family Chamaesiphonaceae; genus Chamaesiphon. Next base: position 2,139 of record JANNDL010000240.1, read on the forward strand.
GAAGATGATGGTGTTAGACGATAATTGTTAGCATGAAGCGGCGTTTTTATTCTCCTGGGGGAGAGGCTCCGCCAACGGGGGGAACCCCCGAATAAAAAAACGACAAGACACCTGCACCGTAACTACTCAGGGGGGTAACGAGAGAATGCGGTTTTCAAGCAATTTCACGACATTATTTGGTACTAATTAGCCATTTTTTGCCTCAATAATGGCTCAAACCCATTGACTTCCTACCCCCCCTGAGTAGTTACCCTGCACCTACAAATAGCTTGCACAATGAGTAGTTTATTTGTCGGATCTGTAGGGGTGGGTTCATGCAATCTAATGTCGATGTTACTGTTCGACCGCAAACAAAACCCACCCTTCTCCACTTACCTCACTCTCTATCTAGCAATGCTGCGTAAGGAATCAAAAAAGGTAGGATAAGAAATAGATGCAGCTTCCGCTCGATCGATCTTAGTTTCTCCTGTTGCCATGACTGCCGCAATCGCTAGACTCATGGCAATCCGATGATCGGTATAACTATCCAGTTCAGCTCCAACTAGCGATCCCCCGCCAGTAATTTCCAATCCATCTGGCCGCTCAGTAATTTTAGCACCCATTTTAGTAAGTTCTGATGCCATTACTTTAATCCGATCGCTTTCTTTGACGCGCAATTCTTCGGCATCTTTAATCACTGTTGTTCCCTGGGCAAATACTGCGGCTACTGCCAAAATGGGAATCTCATCAATTAATCTGGGAATCAGATCTCCACCAATTTCACAAGCAGTTAATTTACTGTGTTTTACTCGCAAATCTGCCACGGGTTCACCTGCAACCTCTCGCTGATTTTCCAGGGTAATATCAGCACCCATTAATTCTAGTGCGACTAAAATCCCGGTGCGAGTCGGATTGACTCCGACGTTTTCAATATACAGCTCTGAACCAGGCACGATCGATCCAGCTACTAACCAAAATGCCGCAGAGCTAATATCTCCAGGTACAATTACCTGCTGTCCGCGCAAGGTAGGATAGCCAGTCACCGTCGCGCTATGAGTCTCTGGATCTACGTCTACATGCGCCCCAAACGCCCGCAGCATCCGTTCGGAGTGATCCCGCGATAAAGCTGGTTCAGTTACCGTAGTGCGCCCATAAGTCATCAATCCAGCGAGTAAAATGGCTGACTTGACCTGAGCAGAAGCGATCGGCGAATGATAGTGTATTGGTTGTAATGCTTGTCCGCGCACAGCCAGAGGTGCGAGGGAATTATTTTTGCGCCCCCAAATTTGCGCCCCCATTTCCACCAGGGGCTTAACGACTCTGGACATGGGACGCGATCGCAAGGAGTCATCGCCAGTTATAGTAAAGAAGCGATCGGGATGGGATGCCAAGATCCCCAGCATCAATCGCATCGTGGTGCCCGAATTTCCAGCATCCAGCACCTCGACAGACTCCTGAAGTTGTCCTAGTCCAATCCCTGTCACTGTCACCAGCTCAGTATTTAGTTCGGAAATCTCGGCTCCCATCGCTGTAAAACAAGCCGCTGTACTGCGAGGATCCTCGCCCAGCAACAATCCTTGAATTGTCGTCTCACCCTCAGCCAAAGCTCCCAGCATCAGAGCACGGTGCGAAATCGATTTATCCCCAGGGATTTGTAATGTCCCGCGCAGCGATACACCAGCAGCGGGCGGCTTGATGGTGAGGGTTTGATGACGATCGACAGGTTGCAGTGTGATCACGGGCAGTTTGGAGAAAAGTCTAGATTTTCATTGTATGAGGTCTGGGGGATCTCGATCGCAAATTCACAAATCAATCATCTAACGTAGGGTGTGTTACTCCGTAAGGATAACGCACCGCTGGATTGATTCTGGTGCCTTATCCTACGGAGTAACACACTCTACAATTGAACCACTATTTCATTACCTTGATCGTCACAGATTGCTTCTGACCAATCTTACCCAGTGGCTGAGGTACTTGTCCATCACGGGAAAATAGTAATCCACCAGCATTGTTAGTATTGATTGTGACTTGCTTTTTCGCCGTCCAATTAAACTGCTCCCCAGCTTTGAGCGTACCTGTAAATTTGGTAGTGCCATCAATCCCAATTTGTGCCCAAGTAGTAGCTTTGACAGCGATCCCAATCGGTACATCTGGTAGTTGAACCGCTACAGGTGCAACGGCAGGAGTCAGTAATGGTTGAGATATACTTGGATCAGCCATTGGTGTCGGGGATTTAATCGAGTTGTTGAGCAGATGAGACACTCCAGCACCTACGCCAAATATCGCCAATGTATAACCGATATAGACATGAACAGGCTTGACTTGTGGAGCTGTGTTGAACCCAATTGTCGAACGCGGGATCGCACTGAATTTAGTAGCTGCTGGCTCCCAAGCTGGCACGTGGCGAGAAATTTCAGCACCATCTAATCCCAAGTTATCCGCATACCGCTTGACCATCCCCTTAACGTAGACCAGCTCTGGTAACATGGAGATGTTACCTTCCTCGATCGCTTGAATCAGTCGCGGTTGTATTTGGGTGCGCGTTGCCACATCATCGATCGATAACTGATAGTATTCTCGCCATTGTCGCAAGGTACCACCAATTTGTTCAAAAATTTCGGCGGGAGTCAGCGGTAAAGTAGCAGGATCGACGGAATCGATCATCGGTGTCTTGGGCTGGCGACGTTCTACTCGTGAGCGCAAAGAAGCTGCACCAGCAAAATTTTGCAGCTTGGATAATTTGAAAGCGGTGATATGCTTGAGTGGTGTAAGTAGGGTCACGGGTCGTCAGTGGTTGAGTAGTTTACGGGGCAGGTATTCTTAAAATCTATAGCTTGAAATTTAGCTCCGATTAAGGCACTAATTCTCATCTTTCAACTTGACTGAATTCTTTTGGGGTGGCTCCAGCTTGGAGGCTTTGCAGCTCGTTCTGTCGTAACTTACGATAAGAACCAATTTCCATCGAGGAACTTCCTTCGATGCTGATATCCCCAATTCTAGTTCGATGCAGATCGGCGACTGGATGTCCTAGTTGGGTTGCTACCCGCCTAATCTGTCTATTTCGCCCTTCTGTCAGGATTACTTCTAGTAGGGTGTGGCGATCTTGGTGTTTTAGTACTGTAACTTGGGCGGGCAAAGTGTATTGCCCGTCCAAATCTATGCCGTTGCGCCAAGCATCTAAGGCTGAATTAGAGGTTTGACCTCGAACCCAGACTAGATATGTTTTGCTGATACTGTGACGCGGGTGAGTCAACTGAAATGTCAACTCGCCATCGTTGGTGAGCAATAATGCGCCACTGGATTCAATATCTAATCTACCTACTGGATGAATTCCTTCACACTCTCGCAGTTGAGGTGGTAATAATTCCAACACCGTCGGACGACCTTGCGGATCGAAACAGGTAGACACTACACCGACTGGTTTATTGAGCAATAAATATACAGGCTCAGGTCTGCCCTGTACTGCTATTAGCTTACCATCAACCTCGATTCGATCGGTAGTGATTTCCGCTGTTTGTCCTAGTGTGGCAACAGCTCCATTTACCCGCACTCTACCAGCCAAAATTAGCTGCTCGGCACGACGACGAGAAGCGATGCCCCATTGGGATAGGATTTTTTGGAGTCTGACAGTTGGCATAAGTTGGGAGCTAGGATATCAGTAGGGGCTGGTGTCTTATCGTTTTTTCATTCTGCGGCGTTTTTATGCGGGGGGAACCCCCGCATAAAAAAACGCCAAGACGGGGGAACCCCAGCATAAAAACGCCGCTTTATGCTAGAAAGCATGGATTTCACCAATAAGTATCAAACGAACCCGCCCAACCCCACTAGCAGCAATTGATTACTGTAAGATAAAAAGCGACAATGTAGGGCAACTACTGCCACCATTTTGGGGTTCAGGCAAATTCCAGCTAATAAATAGTTGATACGTTCACCTAGTATTCACCAATAACTAGGCACTATACACAGTATCTTTGGTAAAATTTGTTAAATAAATGTGATGAGTCGGAACTAGCTCAATTGACAAACCAAACTAGAGGAATTGTAGGTTCGGTGCTTGCCCCTGCTTGTCGGGTGTGGCTGCGATCGCAAGTATCCCATGTAGAAGACATTCAGGTAGACATTGCTGGAGCAAGTCTGCAAATACTCGGCGGGACGATTCCACGGGTGGCGGTGACGGCTGTAGGGGCAATCTATCAAGGATTATCGCTGGGATCGATCGATCTAGTCGCTGAGAATATTCGGATTAACCTACCTCAAGTCCTTAAAGGTCAACCGCTGGGACTATTAGAGCCAATTTCTGTTACTGCCAATGTGAAATTTAGCGAGGACGATCTTCAAGCTTCTCTAGCTGCGCCTTTGCTCTCCCAGGCGATTACCGACCTTTTCACCCAGATTTTAGGTGCAAATTCACACCAACCTGCTTGGGTTGTCGAGTGGCATCACGTTCAAATTGTCCCTCAAACGCTAATTTTACAAGGAAATCTCACCACTGAAGGGCAAACCGCACCGATCGAGATCTCAATGGGGATCGCTATATCTAACGGTCAGATCCTCCACCTCAATCCGCTGAAAATTATCTGCTCAATTGCTCTTCCAGGTAGCAATATTACCAGCCATTCGATCGATCTTGGTCATGACGTAAATATTACTCAACTTCAACTCGCTGCTGGGAAGTTGATCTGTCAGGGGGGGATTTTGGTTAATCCGTGAGGGGACGGGGGATGGGGGGATGGGGGAGGAATTCACTATTCACCATCCACTATTCATCTAAGGTGATTCCCAGGAATGAATATACCATTGGTTCTGGTTTTCTCCTGTCGGAGACGCTACGCGAACGACAGGAGAAAACCAGAACCCATCTAATTGGTATATTCTTTATCGGGAATCACCTAAAGCCTAAAAACAGATCGAGCAATTTTGAAAGTCGATCTGAGCGTGCGAATTCGATCGAGGGTGATTAGTTGTTGCTGGTAGACTTGCTTTAGGTGCTCAAATTGTCTGCGACTAGTCGCAATGGTGATAGCAGATGTAGGCGGATTATTTGCACATAGATTCCAGGCATCTAGACATCGATCGCAAAAATGGGTCAAACCGATGAGCTGTCTACGGATGCGGATCGTCCAGATCGAGATCGCGAAGATCGAGATTGCAATCGTGCAGTTACAAAAAGTGACGGCGATAACTAAATCCATGACTTTTGAGTAAAAACTAGTAACGACAGCATTTTCTCAATTTATCGCAAAAAAGTTTGGAAATCTACTTGCCAAGTTGAGAAACATGATGATATTATAAAGAAGGTGTGAAAAACACCACAGCATAATCCTCGGTAGCTCAGTGGTAGAGCGATCGACTGTTAATCGATTGGTCGCAAGTTCGAATCTTGCCCGGGGAGTAAATTACAACCACCAAATACACAGTCAAGATTAAATCAAGTAAACCTTGGTTTGAATCTTGGTAGAGCTTTTCGGATAGTTTCAAATCGATGAAACAATCTGTTTCGTCAATCGGTCTTGGAGCCAATAGACTAAGTTGAAGTTCGAGTCAACCGTCCAAGGACATACTTTCGGTCAACAATCAACACCAAAATTTTATCTGTTTGGGTGAAAATACCATTGTCACTTGCTTTTTCAATATTACATGATGCCTAAATTATCGATTCTGTCTTCTTTTACTGCTCTCGTCGAGCAATCTAAATGGAGCAAATCACTGCGGAGAATCGCCATCATTGGGATGAGTTTACCGCTAGCGATCGCACCTACGTTGGTACAAGCTCTACCTGAACCGCAAATTGTCACGAAACTCCAGAAAACCCCAGTTTTCACCATCACCAATCAAACTGGAAATTTTCTCCAACAGGGCGCGGGTACTGGTGCTAACGCTAAACTAGCTACTCCAGTATTTATGGAATTGAAAGATGCCGTGACTTTCTTGAAAAAAGTCAAGAAAGAACAGCCCCAAACTAGTAAAGTCGCTCAAATTACGATCGTCCCATTGAGTGAAATTTACAAATTGCAAGTTGAGGCAAAGAAAAAGTCTGCGAATATGAGCTTTGTATTTGTACCCGCAATGCAGCAGCTCAAAAATGCCTTAGCGATCGAGAAGAAAACATATAAACCGAACACACCTTATCTCGTACCATTATTCGTGATTGCGATCGAAAAAAACAAGCAATTCGTCACGATTCAGCGGGGTAATATCACATCTTTCTTCTTTGATAAAGCAGAAGCCCAGCAGTCATTAAACCTGTTCAAAAAGACAGATCCAAAGCTTTCAGCTAATGCAAAAGTCAAGGTTTACTACCTCCAAAATGTCCTTGATGATTTTGCTGCCCGTGATTATCCAGCACAAGATCAAATAGCACTTGTACCATCGCCGGAAAGCAGAGAAAGCGTTCGCAAACTCCAAGCAGCTCAAACTAAATCGGCTCCAGCACCGACAACCAGCACGCCCAAAAAATAGGTGATATCCACAATTACTGGAAGAGAACTGTGGGCATGGCGGCGATGGGCGGTGAGCATGGCGATTGCTCATGGGGTGAGCAATCGAGAAGTTGATTGGTTGCTAAAATCTGTTGGTAATCTGGATAGTTTGACACTAAGACTAGAATCAATTGCTGACGATCGATCGATCGAGATATCCATGCCACTCGACAGGTTATCGGCATTGTGGATCGATCGAGTCGAGCAGCGCAAGCCAGTCCAATATCTCGTCGGCAAAACATGCTGGCGAGATTTTGAGCTAGTAGTTTCCCCAGCAGTTTTGATCCCGCGTCCCGAAACTGAGTCAATGATCGATATTGCCCTAGCCGCCAGCGATAGTCTTCAGCAACAAGGTATCTGGGTTGATTTGGGAACTGGAAGTGGCGCAATTGCGATTGGGTTAGCAAAGACTCTCCCGATGGCTAGTATTTTTGCGGTAGATGTTAGTGCTGAAGCCTTAGATATTGCCACAGCCAATGCCACCCGACTAAACGTCATCACCCAGATTAACTTCAGTCAAGGAAACTGGTTTTCATCCCTATCACAACTCCAAGGTAAAGTTGCCGGAATGATTTCCAATCCGCCATATATTCCCTCTATGGAAGTATTGCAACTCCAGCGAGAAGTTGTAAACCATGAGCCGCACCTCGCTCTAGACGGTGGTTCAGATGGCTTAGACGCAATTCGAGAACTAGTCAATACTGCCCCCAAATATCTCCAGCCTGGAGGGATTTGGCTGGTTGAAATGATGGCTGGACAAGGAGCGATGGTAGTAGAACTATTAGAGCAGCAGGGCAGTTATACCGATATTGAAATTATCAACGATCTGGCTGGACTCGATCGATTTGTCCTAGCGAGAAAGTCTTTTGCGATCGCCATACCCTTACTGTTTGCCGAAACCTTGCGTTAAACTAGGGAGCTATAAAGTATTTTATTATCACAGCCCCAACTCCTCAGACTCAATCATGACCAATGTGCCTGTCTCGCGAATTCGTAACTTTTCGATCATTGCTCACATCGATCATGGTAAATCTACTTTAGCCGATCGATTATTGCAGGATACAGGCACCGTCAGCAATCGCGAGATGAAGGCGCAGTTCCTGGACAACATGGATTTGGAGCGAGAGCGGGGAATTACGATCAAGCTCCAGGCGGCACGGATGAATTACACCGCCCTGGATGGTCAGGAATACGTCTTGAATCTGATCGATACGCCTGGGCATGTGGACTTCTCTTATGAGGTGTCCAGAAGTCTCCTGGCGTGTGAAGGGGCGTTATTGGTAGTAGATGCTTCCCAGGGTGTGGAAGCGCAGACGTTAGCGAATGTATATTTGGCACTGGAGAGTAATTTAGAGATTATTCCAGTGCTAAATAAGATCGATTTACCTGGAGCCGAGCCGGAACGAATTCGGGGGGAAATCGAAGAGATTATTGGACTGGATTGTAGCGGGGCGATTTTAACTTCCGCCAAGCAGGGAATTGGGATTCAAGAGATTTTAGAGTCGGTAGTATTATTAGTGCCGCCACCCAGAGATACGGTGAATGAGCCTTTGCGGGCACTGATTTTTGATAGCTACTATGACAGTTATCGCGGCGTAATCGTTTACTTCCGCGTCATGGATGGCAGCGTCAAGCGTGGTGATAAGGTTCACTTGATGGCGAGTGGTAAAGAGTACGTCATCGACGAACTCGGCATTCTTTCCCCCATGCAAGTTCAAGTAGATGAGCTGCACGCTGGGGAAGTGGGTTACTTTGCCGCATCGATTAAAGCGGTGGGTGATGCACGGGTAGGCGATACGATTACCCTCGTTGGTAATAAAGCGGCTGAAGCTTTACCTGGCTATGCGGAAGCAAAACCGATGGTATTTTGCGGGTTGTTTCCCACGGATGCAGATCAATATCCAGAACTGAAGGATGCACTCGATAAGCTGCGGCTAAATGATGCGGCGTTAAACTATGAACCAGAAACTTCCAGCGCGATGGGGTTTGGTTTCCGCTGTGGATTTTTGGGCTTGCTGCACATGGAAATCGTCCAAGAGCGATTGGAGCGGGAATATAATCTCGACTTAATTACCACCGCGCCTTCAGTAGTTTATCGCGTCACCGATAATCACGGCGTGGAAACTTACATCGATAATCCCAGCACCCTCCCCGATCCCAATCATCGCCAAAAGATTGAAGAACCTTATGTCAAACTGGAGATGATTACTCCCGAAGAATATGTCGGGACATTGATGGAACTGTGTCAAAATCGCCGTGGTGAATTCAAAGACATGAAATATCTCACCAAGGGGCGGACCACGGTAGTTTATGAGATGCCCTTGGCGGAAGTTGTGACTGATTTCTTCGATCGAATGAAGTCAAATACCCGTGGTTATGCCAGCATGGAATATCAACTGATCGGCTATCGGGAAAATCATCTCGTCAAACTAGATCTAATGATCAATGGCGATCCTGTCGATGCCCTGGCGATGATCGTTCACCGCGACAAGGCATATAATGTCGGTCGGGCGATGACCGAAAAACTCAAAGAATTAATTCCCCGCCACCAGTTTAAGGTGCCAATTCAAGCTGCAATTGGTAGCAAGATTATCGCTAGTGAAAACATTCCCGCTCTCCGCAAAGATGTCCTAGCAAAATGCTATGGCGGTGACATTTCGCGGAAGAAGAAACTGCTCCAGAAGCAAGCTAAAGGGAAAAAACGAATGAAGTCTGTCGGGACTGTAGATGTACCGCAGGAAGCATTTATGGCGGTGCTAAAGTTGAATAAAGATAGTTAAAGGGTAGGGTGTGTTACTGCGGAGCATAACGCACCAAATTTTAATAGAATAGGTGCGTTATGCTGGCGCAGTAACACACCCTACGGTTTCTATAACTGTTACACAAAACCAAACGCCGGAAGAGTCAGCATTGTATGACTTGGTGACGATGTTAGTCGAGACTTATGAAACCGAACACTATCCAATCGATCGAGCCTCACCAGCAGAAGTCTTGCAACATATCATTGAATCTAGTGGCATTGACACCATCGAATTAGTTAATATCTTTGGATCTAGTGAAGCATTGACACAGGTTTTGGCAGGAAAAATAGCGATCGATCCAGATCGAGCAAAAGCTTTAGCCGATCGATTTAAGTTAGCACCTAGTATATTTTTATCATAGACATCCAGGATTGATTATGGCGATTAGAACAGATACATTGTGGGAGCAATTTCTCTCGCCGATAATTCAGGGTTTGCTGGACAAAGAGCAGATGATGGCGGTACGAGATCGGATCGATTGGCAGGGAGAGATCGATCGATATCAAGCAGCAGAATTTATCTACCCCGATTACTATCAAGGGCAGAATTTTCACGGGATTGAGGGTGGATATCTGACTCAAACGGCGGCGATTACCTACGATCCGATTACGCAGTATGTGTTGCCACCCTATGAGCCGTGGGTGCGGCAGAGTCTGATTTGTGAAATCGATTTCTATCCAAACCGAGTGCTCGATTTAGGCTGTGGCACTGGATCGACAACAATGCTCATTAAGCAAAACTTTCCAGGTGCAGCAGTGATAGGATTAGATCTATCCCCATATATGCTGGCAGTAGCAGCGGATCGATCTAAACAAGCTGATTTAGCTATTGACTGGCAACATGGTACCGCCGAATCTACGCAGTTTGAAGCTGGTAGCTTCGATCTAGTGACGGCTTCGCTCCTATTTCACGAAACGCCCCCAGAGATCGCCCAAGCTATTCTCGCCGAAGGTTATCGCTTGCTAGCTCCTGGTGGCACAATGGCGATCCTCGACGGCAATCAACGCACGCTGAGGAGTCTAGAGCTGCTGAATAATATCTTTGAGGAGCCATATATCCAAGCCTACGCCGCCGGAAATCTAGATGCCTGGATGGGCAAAGCCGGATTCGATCGAGTCCAGACTAACGATGTGTTTTGGCTAAACCAAGTTACCAGAGGCGTTAAGGTTTAGGCTTTCAGTTCGGCTACGCTCACTGAGCGTAGTTGAAGTGATAGCTGGTTAGCTATCAACTACTTGTACTGTTGGCGAAGCCTTGCCTCTGGCATTGCGTAGCCGAAGTATCAACTATCAACTATCAACTAATTAAATGTGGTTTTAAAAGCAGTTTTATTTGATTTTAACGGTGTCATTATCAAGGATGAAGCAATTCATCGGGAGCTAAATGATGAGTTATTAATAGCCGAAAATTTACCAGCACAGGGTAAAGAATTTTGGAAAGTATGTGTTGGGCGCAGTGACAGAGCTGCTTTAACCGATCTACTTACATCCCGTGGGCGATTTGTGACAGATGAGTATCTGAATAAATTAATCGCTAAAAAAGCGATCGCGTATCGGGAGCGGCTAGCACAAATGGAGACATTGCCGATCTATCCTGATGTGATTGAGTTTATCAAGCAAATGCACGATAGTGGCTATAAATTAGCCTTAGTGACGGGGGCAATTCGATCGGAAGCCGAGTTTGTATTGCAGCAAGCTGAGATCGATCGCTATTTTGAAATTATTGTCGCTAGTGATGATATCAGTCAGAGTAAACCCGATCCTGAAGGTTATTTGCTTGCAGTTAAGAAATTGAATCAACTATATCCCGATCTGAATTTAGTGCCTGCTGAATGTATGGCGATCGAAGATACTTTTGCTGGGCTGACAGCATTGAAACGAGCGGGGATTCAGGCAGTTGCAATTTCTAATACTTATCCATTTCATATGTTGCAACGGCGGGCAAATTGGACGATCGATCGATATGAAGATCTAGAGTTCGATCGAGTCAATAGTTTTTTTGAGTCTGGAAAATAGAATTAAAAAGTTGAAAGTTAAAAGTTGAAAGCGAGGTTGTTAGGATGGAGATTTAAACTCCACCCTAACAACAATCCACCTAAAGATGGGGGCTTTAAACCCTCACTATTTGGTAAGTTATTAATTCTGATTGAGTTAGGAGGATTTAGTGCAATTCATTAAATGTACTTATTCAGCCCATGCTGAGGCTATTTTGGATATATTCAATGAGGCGATCGTCAATTCGACTGCACTGTATGATTATCAACCCCGTCAACCTGAAAGTATGGTGAGTTGGTTCAAAACCAAAGAGATGGGGAATTTTCCAGTAATTGGGGCAATTAATAGTTCTAATCAACTATTAGGATTTGCTAGCTATGGTACATTTAGAAACTGGCCAGCGTATAAGTATTCGATCGAGCATTCAGTCTACATTCACCCAGATTATCGTCACCAAGGCATCGGTTTCGCGCTGATGCAGCAACTGATCGTTGCCGCAACCGAGCAGCAATATCACACGATGATCGGCGGCATTGACATGACAAATATCAGTAGCATTGCCCTGCATCAAAAGCTGGGATTTTCACATGCAGGTACGATTCAGCACGCGGGTTTCAAATTTGGGCGGTGGCTCGATCTGGGTTTCTATCAGTTATTACTAGAAACACCATTAGAGCCAGTTGATGGCGATCTCTAGAGATGGGTATCTCAAGGCTTCAGGACTTAGTTAATTTCGATTTTAAGTTTGCTGGAGCTATGTAAACAATTGCTTTGCCAATCTTTTTTGTCGATTGTAGTAATAAGTCTAACTCTACTAGATTGTTCAAATAGTTTCTAGCGGTATTACTTGTTATACCAAAATCATCGCTCATTTGTCTTGCAGTGAACTCTCGACCTGGCGATCGCACAGCTTCTTTTAATATCTCTAATTGTTCCCAATTTAATTTTTTTGACACTGAACTCTTTTGCGCCCAATTCATGAATTCATAGAAGTCTTTCTGTTTTTTATCTACATACTCATTGAGAATATGAACTGCTTTGCTAATGGTTTCAACCTGATTGTAAATAAAATAAGTGACATCAAAGTCATCAGTTTCTGTGTAAACAAAAGATTTATCATAGTCAGTGCGTTTTTCTTGAATTAGCTTACTAATTGAAACATATTCAAATAGCCAGTAGCCAGATTTAATGATGCTCCAATAGAAGATTGCTCTTGCATTTCTCCCATTACCATCACCAAAAGGATGGATGTATCCAATCATGAAATGGAGGATGATCGCCTTGACAATTGGATGAATAAAATTGTTGGGATCGTTATCACTATGGTCGGTATTGGCAAAATCACACAAATGATTTAGTCTAGAGATCAAAGTGTCTGCGGCAGGAGGGTAAAAAGGATTATCATCGTATAAATTTATAATGACAATATTGTCATGCTGCCTTAGTTCTCCGGCTACTGCATTATTTTCAATTGCTTGATGAGTAGCAATTTGATGTAGCTCTAAAATAAACTCGATCGACAAGTCCTCATCTCGCTGTTCTAATGCTTTGCTCATCAATAGATAATTATTTAAAATCATCCGCTGAGATTTATCTTTTGGCTGCAAGCCTTTTTGAATCATTTCTTTGGCAATTTCTCGTGTAGTCGAAGCTCCTTCCAATTGAGCTGAAGTTATGGCTTCTTCGATCATCAAGCTTTTGACTAGATATCGACTTTTATCATCAGTAGACATTGATAAACCATCGCTGATTTTGCGACCCCCACCTGTCATTCGATCGATCAAATGCAATTTAGCAGATAATGAATTAGGAACACAGTAGCTAAAGTGTCGATTTCCTTCAGCTTGCAAGGTTACTAAGTTCTTGGCGATACCCTGGCGCAAAAGCTTCGTTACTGTCCATGCGGCTACTTCTTCATCACCTCTCTCAACGCGCCACTTAAATTCATCCCAATGCAGATACTTACCTTGAGAGTTAGTAATTTGATACTTACCCATCAATGAAAATGTTTCGGGTTTTATGTCTCTTATTAGCTCCAAAAAAGGCTTGGGAACTCTAATTCTGGGCATAAGTAGTCGTTTTGTATTGAGCTGATTATCTTAGTATATCAAATCCTAAAAATACAAAACGCAAAATTGGAAAATTGCGTTTTGTATTTTGTGCCAATCCTCTTATTTGCTCAGAGTAACGATTTCAGCCAAGTTAGATCGATTGCATAGGCGCGAATTATTATCTGATCCATAGGTAAGTTGGGATAAAGCACCATTAACAATTTGGCTAGGGCGCATCGATTGAGTTGCTTTTGCCCGATCGAGATGGTATCAGTCTTGATGGTGGGTACGCTAAAATTAAAGCACTGGAGATAGATTATTACCCATGACTTCCAATCTTACTCAGAAATTAATTCAACTAGAGGATCTGATCCCCGAAACTAATGTCGTTGCTACTATTCGGCAAGATGTTGCGACGATCGCGAAACGGAGTAACCTTGAGTTTCAAGAAAGTTATGATGATTTAGATTTTTTAGTATTTGCGATCTTGCCGTTGTCGCTGACAAGTCGAGTTGCGTTGGTTTCACATATAAATGCTCCGGTTCCTGGGATCGAAATTTGTGTCCGACACGATCTGCAAAATATCGG